>JAJFFM010000020.1 GCA_021776675.1 Robiginitomaculum sp. | reverse complement strand
TCGTCGTAACCGACATATCCAGGAGGGGCACCGATAAGGCGCGATACGGAATGTTTCTCCATATATTCACTCATATCGATGCGGGTAATGGCTTGGTCATCGTCGAACATAAATTCGGCCAGCGCCTTGGTTAGCTCAGTTTTACCTACACCTGTTGGCCCGAGGAACATAAACGAACCAATAGGGCGCGCCGGGTCTTTCAGGCCAGCCCGTGCGCGGCGAACAGCATCAGATACGGCGGCGACGGCTTGCGCTTGCCCGACCACGCGGCTGGCCAATACGTCTTCCATAGCCAGTAATTTATCCCGCTCACCTTCTAACATTTTCTCAACCGGCACACCCGTCCAGCGCGCCACTACAGAAGCAATCATATCGGCATTGACAACATCAGCCTCTAAAGCCGTATCATCATCGCTAATTTCTTCGGCAGCCAATAATTGTTCCTCCAGTGCAGGGATTTCCACATGTTGCAACCGTCCGGCCGCTTCGTAATCTCCGCGCCTGACGGCATCAGCCAGTACATTGCGGGCTTGGTCGAGTTTTTCTTTAAGCTCGGTAGCGCCCGCAAGTTTAGCTTTCTCTGCCTGCCAACGCGCGGTTAGATCTTTGCTCTCTTCTTCAAGCTCAGCAATTTCTTCTTGCCGTTTGGATAGACGCTCTTTGGAAGCTTTGTCTTTTTCTTGCTTGAGCGCTTCGACCTCGATACGGGCACGCACCAATTTACGGTCTATTTCGTCCAGCTCTTCCGGTTTGCTGTCCACTTGCATCCTTAGTCTAGATGCCGCTTCGTCCATAAGGTCGATGGCTTTGTCCGGCAAAAATCTATCGGTGATATAACGCTGGGATAAATTAGCCGCAGCCACAATAGCGCCGTCGGAAATACGAATACCGTGATGGACTTCGTATTTGTCCTTGATACCGCGCAATATGGATATGGTATCATCAACGCTTGGTTCTTCAATAAATATAGTCAGGAAGCGCCTTGCTAATGCCGCATCTTTTTCCAAATGTTTGCGGTATTCATCGAGCGTGGTCGCGCCGATACAGTGCAATTCGCCGCGTGCCAAGGCGGGCTTTAACAGGTTCGCCGCATCCATAGCGCCGTCTGTTTTACCCGCACCGACCAGCATATGAATTTCGTCGATGAACAAGACAATTTGCCCATTTGCATTTTCGATTTCTTTGAGCACAGCCTTGAGCCGTTCTTCAAACTCACCCCGGTATTTGGCACCCGCAATCAGCGCGCCCAAATCCAATGACAATAAATCTTTACCCTTAAGGCTTTCGGGTACATCACCGTTAACAATGCGCAAGGCGAGACCTTCGGCGATAGCCGTTTTACCAACGCCCGCTTCACCCATGAGGAGAGGATTGTTTTTAGAGCGACGCGATAATACTTGTACAACACGGCGAATTTCTTCGTCGCGGCCAATTACCGGATCCATTTTACCATCGCGGGCCGCTTGCGTCAGGTCGCGCGTATATTTAGCCAGAGCCTCATAGGCATCTTCGGCGCTTTCACTGTCGACGGGATTGTCTCCGCGCAAGTTTTTAATAGCCTCAGCTATCCGGGAGACCTCAACGCGCGCATCCGCAAGTAAAGCCTTCATGTCTTTATTTGCACCGAGTATCAGCGCCAAAAACAGACCTTCAACGGTTATGTATTTATCGCCAGCCTTTTTGGCCGCCGCTTCTGAGCCCGCGAAGATCTTGGCAGCGCCCCGTGCCATCACTAAGCTTTCGGCGCCGGAACCTTCGACCGCAGGTAATTTGTCAAGTGCAGTTTGGGCACCAGCAATCAATGCATCCAAGTCGGCACCAGAAGTGCGCACCAGGTTACCAACCAAGCTTTTCTCTTTTGGGCTATCTTCGTCAAGCAAAGCCGCAAGTATATGTATCTGGGTTAAATGCTGATGGGAATGCTGCACAGCCAGAGACTGTGCCGCTTGCACCACTGCTTTCGCCCGATTTGTATATTGTTCAATGTTCATATCACATATCTCCACAAAAATTTCTTCTTACCCAAGATATAGGTGTAATGAACATTTGTGCAAGTGCGGCAAAATGACGATGCTAGGCTTTGATAGTTCAAAATATGAAGTTGATAATTTTGTGCAAATGCCTAATCATTCCTAAATGGATATTGTTTCGATTCTAAAAAATGAATGGTCTGTTATCAGCCAAGCCCCAATTTCAATTTTTCTGATCACCATAGGAGTAGGAATCCTTATTTGGAGATTTGCGTCGCACACATATTCTAATCGCTTAGAAGACGCAAATAGCAAAATGGATTTACTAACTACTGAATTAAATAATTACAAAGATAAGTTAGGTGGCGCTACTCCTGACGATGCTAAAGCGCGTCTTGATGAGTTAGAAGCAAAAATAATACAATTAGAACCTAGAAAGATATCTGCCAAACAGCGGGAGTTAATGATGACTATTTTGAGGAGTCACAGCGGAGAAAGTATTATTATAGCTGCCGATGCGGCCTCACCAGATGCGCAACATTTGCAAAAAGGGTTAGAGACGACTTTTAGACGTTCTGATTGGAATGTTATAACCCCAATGATTATGGGGGTGGTCAATTCTCCGCCAACTGGTATTGGGTTTGGAGTTCCAGACCCTGTCAACCTTACGGTCGAACAATCAAATATTATAGAGGCACTCAACGCCGCAAATTTAGATTTCGACTTGCAAAAAAATCCACTATCGCAACGCCCAACCGAATCAGTTGGCGAAATTACTTTAACTACCCGCACAGATGCATAACTAACTAACCCTACAATCAACAATAATGAACCTTGTCAGTAATAGCTCTGACTCATTTTTGCACAGGTACAAAATGCATTTTAGAAATACATAACTGTAGGGTTCAACAAGCTACCCCTCAAAATCATCCATATCTTTAGCTTCGGTGAACACTTTATCCAATATGGCTACAGCATCTCTTACATTGTCTTCGCTGATGATAAGCGGTGGAGCCATGCGCAGGACATTGTCGCCTGCATTACCAACGAGCAATTTGTTGGCACGGGCTAGATTACGCACGTCCAGTGCTTTTTTCTTAAGCTTCATACCGATGAGCAAGCCTTTGCCGCGCACATCTTCGACCACTTCGGGATGGTCTTGCTTTAGACGCTCAAATTGTTGGGTCATGAAATTGGCCATTTTATTTACATTCGCCATCAGATCGGGATTTGTTAATTCGTCAAATGCTGCACTGGCAACGGCCATAGCTAGAGGCCCACCGCCATATGTGGAACCGTGCGTCCCAACAATCATACCTTCGGCGGCGCGGGCCGTAGCCAAACATGCGCCCATAGGGAAGCCGCCGCCCATGCCTTTGGCAACTGCCATAACATCGGGATCAGCCCCGCCGTCGGCCCATTGGTGGGCGAATAATTTACCGGTACGCCCAGCACCTGATTGCACTTCATCATATATCAAAAGAAGACCATGTTCATCACAAAGCGCGCGAACATCTTTTAGGAATTGCACAGGCAGAGCACGCACACCGCCCTCACCTTGGACGGGTTCCATCAGGATTGCGGCTGTTTTATCGGAGATTGCTTCTTTGATAGCGTCCAGATTACCAAATTCTACATTGATAAATCCGGGCAAAGCCGGGCCAAAGCCTTCGAGATATTTTGGATTCCCGCCTGCATTTATCGTAGCAAATGTCCGGCCATGAAACGCACCTTTGCAAGTAATGATTTCGTAGCGCTCAGGGTGACCTTCGACAAATTGGCAACGACGCGCAGTTTTCATGGCGCACTCTACGGCTTCGGCGCCGGAGTTGGTGAAAAACACTTTGTCAGCAAATGTCGCTGCACAGTATTTCTCTGCCAAAGCAACGCCTTCTTGTACCTTAAACATATTGGATAGATGCCAAAGCTTACCTGCTTGCTCGGTTAAAGCCCCGACCAATGCCGGATGATTATGACCCAAACCGTTAACCGCAATACCGGCCACAAAATCTAAATATTTATCATCGCTTTGCGTATAAAGATAAACGCCTTCCCCACGGACAAATTCTTCGGCTGGTGGGGCATAGCAATTATAGATATTATCATTTTGTGGCATGTTATTCTCCGGGTTAAACTTGCTTTACGTCTTCACGCTAAATCTTATGACTAGGCCTTAAGACGCCATCCTGATTTCAATACCCGAACGCAAACGATAAACAAGACTATATTAAGCACGGCGGTAAAAATAACGCCGGTCATGATATTACTGTCTGCTTCCCCCAAGAAACCGTAGCGTAATCCGTCAATGAAATAGAACAATGGATTAACCTTTGATATCATTTGAAAAAAATCGCTTAGGACATTGATATGATAAAATGTACCAGAAAGCATGCTGAGCGGCATAATAATGAACTGGTTGACCACGGCGAGCTGGTCAAACTTCTCCGCCCATATACCAGACAACAACCCTACCATAGATAAGCAAATTGCTGCTGAAAAACCAAAATACAGCACCGCCCAAGGCACGACTGGAATAATAACCGTAAAAAATACCGACAAAGCGAAATATGTGGAAAATGCAACTAAGATTCCGCGCGTTATTGCGCCGCTAATATAACCAACAGCAAGTTCCACAGGGGATAATGGCGGCATGAGCACATCGGTAATAGACCCGTTGACTTTGCTGGTCATCATAGAAGAGGAAGAATTAGCAGATGCGTTGTTTAATATGCCCATCATAATAAGGCCAGGTATCAAAAACCGGATAAACTCAAGGCTATTGTCACCGCTTCGCCCGGGAAATGCTACAACAAATACTGTCATCAGCAAAACATTGGACACCATAGGCGCCAGTAAGGTCTGCGGCCCGACCCTGATAAACCGTGCCACTTCTTTTCTATATAATGTCCACAAGCCCAGCCAATTGGCCCGGCTAAATTCACGTGTCTTGCCAGTTTGCGCCTTCATCAATGCATTCATTATTACAACCTATTTATTTCATCATTATTGAGCCTGAAATATATGCGTTATCATAGAGGGTTCAAGCTACCAAAATGATTTAAAGAGTATTTTTTTGAAGGCACATCACAATTTAGTGCAAATCTAGACCACTACATGTAGAAATCTGTGGATAGATGAATACTGCATCTTGTATTTCACGCGCAAATAGCTACGATATGTTGAGAATTTGTTAATGTTTTGCCAGGTTATCACAAAGATGGCACTACATATGGTGTTTAATTAAGTATTCTGAGGGGAATATTATGGCTTGGACTGATGACCGAGTAGAAATTTTATCAAAATTATGGGCAGAAGGTCTTTCGGCCAGCCAAATCGCTACCAAGCTTGGTGGCGTCACCCGTAATGCGGTGATCGGAAAAGTTCACAGACTTGGCCTGTCAGGACGGGTTAAGCCCAAACGTAAAGCTAAGCCGACATCACCGCGCATGACGGCGACTACTCGTAAGCGTCTGCCGGTCAAACGCCGCACCACGCCGCGCCCTGCTCCAACACCACCACCCGTACCTTTGGAAGCCAAAGCTTTGCCGAACGGTGAATTCGCCACAATATTGACCATTACGGAACATCTCTGTAAATGGCCACTGGGCGATCCTACAAGTGCAGACTTCCGGTTTTGTGGACGCGGCACCGATAAAGGTGAGCCTTACTGTAAATCTCACGCCCAACTAGCCTATCAGCCATCACGTCGCCGTGTCTCAACAAACCGCGCAATTACCCGCACGAATAGAGCTGCACTTAGATAACTCTGCGATAATCTTTGGGTAATTCTTAGATAATTTTGATATTTTCCGACCACCTGTTGGTTAGACTTATTATCGTTTTTCAATAATAATTCTTGACAGAAGTAAGCGGAGTAGTATGTATAGCCAAAAGGAGCCCAAATGGTTTCTATTAGGAGCAATAGCTATGCAAACAAGGTCGGCAATATTATTATTAAGTGTTAGTCTGTTCGGATTATCAGGCTGTACCCATATGAACATGGGCGACTTGAAACCCGGTAAAACCGAAATTATTGCTGATATTCCTAAAGCTCCCTCAGACGAAGCGACCAGTCAGCCGAAATGGGTGGAACCTGCACCGAACCGTATGCCGTCTACAGATTGGGTCGCTGAATTTAACGATCCCGTTCTAAGCGAGCTTATTAATGAAGCCATGAACGCCAACACCAATATACGCCTCGCAGCAGCAAGGCTTGCAGCCGCAGAAGCCAGCGCAAAATCATCTCGGTCGGGTTTATACCCAAGTATTGGCGCCACGGGTTCGGCCAGTCGCAATTTTATTGCCGACGGCTCAGGAATTGATAGCTCACCAAGCGCAGCTGATAATTCCAGATTTTCATTAGGCAATTCCGTCAGCTGGGAACTCGATATGTGGGGCCGGGTCCGCGACACGGCAAACACAGGTGATTTAAATGCCCAAGCCAGTAATGCTGATTATGCAGGAACACGCCTTTCCATTGCAGGGGCGACGGCCCAAACTTGGTTCAACCTTATTGAAGCCCGTCTACAGCTCGATTTGGCAATACGGAATGTGCAAACTCAAGAACGGGCTCTACGCCTAACCAAGCGTAGGTTTGACGGTGGTGTGTCCGGCTCAAGTGATTACCGTTTGGCACGTTCTGCATTGGCGAACGCACAAGCCACCCTCGCATTTCGCAAACAAAACAAATCCGCAATTTCCCGCCAGCTCGAAACTTTGTTGCGTCGTTATCCTGAAGCCGAATTAGCAGCCAGTGCTGACCTCCCAATGTTGCCCGAACTCACTGGTGCAGGCACACCCGATGAAATTTTCTTGCGCCGCCCTGATTTGCTCGCTGCAGAACGGCGTATGCAGGCACAAGGCTTACAGGTTGATATTGCCAAAAAGAACCTACTGCCGCGTTTAACATTATCCGGTAGCTCATCCCTAGGCGGCGGTTCTCTGACGCGGCTATTTTCACTGGAATCTATGGTCTCATCGATAACAGGTGGCCTAAGTGCCCCTATTTTCCAAGGCGGTGCTCTGCGCGCCGAAGTGTCGCGAAATGATGCGGTTCTCGTTCAAATGGCGGAGAGCTATGCTGACACAACCTTGACTGCCTATAGAGAGGTTGAAGACGCGCTGGACGCCGAAGAACATTTACAAGAACGCGAACGCGCATTGGCGGTGTCCCTAGATGAAGCGCGCAAAGCTGAAGAACGTTTGGAACAACGTTTCTCAGAAGGCCTTGCAAGTATTTTGCAGCTACTGGATTCACAATCACGCCGGATCAATACTGAGGGACAGTATATTTCGGCACGTAAAGAGCGTCTGGCCAATAGGGTCAGGCTACAATTGGCATTAGGTGGAGGCTTATACGGAGCGGAGACGGCGAGAGAGAAACTGCCAAAACCGGCGCTTACTCTCCCCAAGCTAAATATGCCAAAAATAGCAAGCTTAAATTAAACAAGTCCAGCTTGCTATATTGGGATTAATCGCGCTAAATTGAGCGCTAAATCGTCGCTACAAGCGGCAGTGATCATTTGGGCCGTAAATATTTAGGCCCCGAAAAAGGACGTTATAATGGGTAACGAAACTATCGGTGTATACGAAGACAACCACCAAGGTAGCACACGACGCAAAACAACAATTATTTTGAGCCTGCTTGCGCCAATATTGATTTTTGTTTTTTTTGTCGTCATGGGAAATATTTTAAAGGAAAATAGCAAACAGCCTGAAATTCAGAAACGCGCGAGGCCTGTATTGGCCGTTATGGCCAGCACTGCTATTTCCGATACGGTTCAGCTAAAAGTCAATGTGCAAGGCCAAAGCCGTCCGCGCACCGAAATTGATTTAGTGCCAGAAGTCGGCGGGAAAATTGTATCGGTTTCCACCAAATTTATTTCAGGCGGTATATTTAACAAAGGTGATGTCCTTTACCGCATTGACCCATCCGATTATCAAGTCGCCGTAGTCCGCGCGGAAGCAACAGTTGCCCGCGCACAACAAGTTTTAATGCGCGAAGAATCCGAAGGTGCCATTGCCAAGCTTGACTGGGACGATTTGGGCGGCGGCAAAGATGCAACCGCCTTAACATTACGCCATCCACAGCTACTTGAAGCCCAAGCCAGCCTTCAATCGGCTGAGGCAGATTTAGAAAATGCGCAAATCCGTCTAAGGCGGACGGCGGTTACCGCACCTTTTAATGGGCAAGTCCGTGAAAAATTTGCTGATATTGGTCAATTTGTAAATCCGGGCGCAAAACTTGGGCGGATATTTTCAACCGATATTGCCGAAGTCCGTCTTGCCCTCAGCGATGCTGATATTGCCCGCATTAACCTGCCTCTCGCATATGTAGCCGAGAGCCGTGAAACTGCGCCCGATGTAAAATTATCTGCAACTATCGGCGGACAATTACGCGAATGGGACGGAAAGATTATGCGAACCGATGCAGCTTATGATCCGCTAACTCGTTCCATGTACGCCATCGCCGAAGTGCAAGATCCGTACGGCGTCGGTGCCGCTAACGGCAATTTTCCGCTAGCGCCCGGCCTGTTCGTTGATGCTGCGATTGATGGTAAAACAATTGAAAACGTTATCATTATTCCGCGCGATGCTCTACGTCCAGAGGACAAAGTCTACACTGTGGACGCAGAAGGTATTGCCACCAGTAATGATGTAACTGTTGTAGATACGAATCCAAGCCGAGCCGTACTTTTAAACGGTATTGCAGCTGGAGATCTCGTCATTGTTTCGGCTTTGGAAAAGGCTCAAATCAGCCTAACATTCCGTGTTTTGGATATTAATGATCCCACCAAAATTCTCATCGAGCCTAAAAAATCTGAAAGAGAGAAAAAGAAAGACAAAAGCAGCGATCCTTTGGCGGCCGCTAAAAAGAAAGTCGTGGACAGCAAAAAAAGTTATGCCGTAGCTAAGAAAGAATATGCTCAAGCCAAAAAGAAAGCTAACCAAGCTAAAAAACAAAAAAAGAAGAAAAAGAAAAAAAAGAAAAAAGGCGACGCAGATAAAAAACCAGAGGGCGAACAATCTGTTGATAATAAGGACGCTAGCAAAAGTAAGACAAAAGAAGGGGCTAATTGATGCGCGGTCTAATTGCATGGTGGGCTAAAAATTCGGTTGCCGCCAACTTGCTTATGGTCGCAATTATTGTTGTCGGGCTGTTTGGGTTTTTCAATCTTGAAAGAGAAATTCTGCCGGGCATAAAAGCCAATGAAATTCAAGTGGAAACCTCTTGGCAAGGTGCGTCACCTCGTGATGTGCAAGAGCAAATGATTACCCGCATTGAAGAAGCCGTGTATGACATTGACGGTATCGACAATATTCAAGCATTGGCATTTGAAGGCGGCGGACGCGTCACTATCAAGACAAAGATTAGTGCCGACTTTGATGCTTTGCTAGACGAGGTTAAAGCGCGGGTTGACGGCATTAACAATCTGCCACCCGATGCTTTCAGGCCAACGGTGAGACGCACACCGATTGAAATCCAATATATGTTTTTGGCATTACACGGAGATATGGAGCGGCTGGACTTACAACTGATAGCAGATGATGTTCGCGACGAAATGGCGGCTTTATTTGGCGGTGAGCTTACCCAAGATATCACGCGCATTGACCGCGAAATCACCATCGAGATTTCCGAAGAAAAACTACGGCAATTCAACCTCACCTTCCAACAAGTTGCTACAGCTATCTCTGGGGCATCCGTCAACCTATCTGCGGGCGAAGTTAAAACTAGCGCGGGCAATCTACAATTACGTGCGCGTAATTTAGCGAACAATGCAACAGAGTTTGAAAAAATAGTCATCAGGCAATCGGCGGATGGTGGGCGTATTATGTTGAAAGATATCGCCACAGTTTTGGATGGTTTCCAAGACATAGATTTTACCGTTAATTTCAAAGGCGAAGAAGCCGTGTTTTTTCAGGTGAACTCACCGGACAAGCCGGATGTCTCCAAGACTGGAAAAGCTTTTCGCCAATATATCAAAGACAAGAATAAAACCCTACCACCAGAGCTAACCCTATCTATGTGGATGGATGCATCTGCGGGCTTTGATAGCCGCATGTCTCTCATTGGGTCAAATGCCTTCATGGGCATGATATTGGTCTTGTTAATTTTGACCATTTTCTTACGACCCGCCGTGGCCATTTGGGTCACAGTTGGTATTTTGGTATCCTTCTTGGGCGCCTTTGCCATCGCACCCTTTATAGGCATATCTCTGAATATGATTTCCACATTCGCATTTTTACTGGTGATCGGGATTGTAGTCGACGATGCCATTGTCGTTGGGGAAAGTGTGCATTTCCATGTTGAGCACGGGATCAGTGGCACGCGCGGTAGCATAGCGGGAGCCAATATGGTCTCTAAACCCGTTATTTTTGCTGTGATAACTACAATTATGGTATTTCTTCCGTGGATGTTTTTATCTGGGTCTACGTCTGATTTCACGTCACAAATTTCCCTCGTGGTTATGGCGGCTTTAGTCTTCTCACTTATCGAAGCTTTTTTTATTCTCCCGTCACATTTGAGACATTTAAAACCTTTACCGCCGCGCGACCAAATGAACCGTTTTGCACGTTTTCAAACTATGATGGCCGACAGTTTAGTCAGTTTTGCCCGCCATACATTTAGGCCCTTCGTCGCGGCAATTATCAAATTTCGTTATGCGACAGTTGCCGTGTTTCTTGGCATGTTTTACTTATCCTTCGCCGCCATTCAGGCGAATATGGCAAAGGTAGAGATGTTTCCGGACTTCGGTGGTGACATGTTAATGGCACAAGTGTCCTTCCCCGAAGGCACATCATTTGACCGACTTGCACAAGTACAACATCAGTTAGATGAGGCCATTGATACTTTAAACGCTAATGTAGAAGAAGACTTTGGTGTTGATTTTGATCTCATCCCGGCACCGGGAAGCTTCGCTAATGGCCGGCGCATACAAGCTTTTTTAGGTCTTGCACCTGCGGAGCAGCGCGACCAAATATCGGCAACAGACATTGCAGAAAAACTAGAAGAATATCTAGGCCCTATCCCCGATGCATTTCGGGTGACTATTAACGCAACAGGTGGACGCGGCGGTGGTGGGGGCGCATTTGTACATTACGCCATCGCATCAGATAACGAAGCCGATCTGTCCCGCGCCATGAAAGAATTCAAAGATCAGCTTGGTACTTACGGCAGTGTAGCGCGTACATGGGACAGCCTAGAGAGCTCATCTCAAGAAATGCAGTTTAACCTTAAACCAGGGGCAGAAAGCCTCGGTATTACCCTAACCTCTTTAACTCGCCAAGTACGCGAAGCGTTCTTTGGTCGTGAAGTACAGCGCCTCCCAAGAAACGGTGATGATGTACGGGTTGTATTGCGATATCCAAAGGCGGCTCGAGAATCTATCGATTCGTTGCAACAACTGCGTATTCGTACTGCAAATGGGACTGAGGTGCCGCTTTATTCCGTTGCAGAAGTTACATTCGCGCCGGGTATTAGCCGCATCAATCGCCGAGACCGCAAACAGGTTATTAGAGTTGGCGGGGTTATTCGTGGCGGGCCGCAAGCTAGGCAAGTCATTCAAAAAGATATTGATGAAGTATTTTTACCCCAATGGGAACTTTCAAATCCTAATGCCGAACGCTTGTTAATCGAAGCGGATGATGAGCAGGTTACATTCATGCGCGAATTGCAACAATCAGGCATGTTCATTCTGTTTGCCATGTATTTCCTTTTGGCCGTCGGGTTTAAATCTTATAGTCAACCGTTCTTAATCCTAATCGCTATTCCGTTCGCTTTCGTAGGCATGGTGTTTGGCGCTATTGTCACCGGCACCCCCCTCGGCATTATGTCGAGCTTTGGCTTCTTTGCCGCCGCAGGTGTGGCCGTAAACGACAATTTGGTTCTGCTTGATTACGTGAACAGGCTGACCGACAAAGGCGTTGGTGCTTATCAAGCTATGATCGATGCATGTGTGTCTCGGTTCCGGCCGATTCTGCTCACATCCGTCACTACATTTGTCGGCGTGATGCCAATGTTTGCTGAAAAATCCGCACAGGCCGAGTTCTTAAAACCCATGGTGGTAGCCCTTGCATTTGGCGTATTGTTTGATTTCTTCCTGACCTTGATGTTAGTCCCTGCTATGTACGGTATCGGCATTGATATCAAACGCTTTGTCAAAGGTGTCTGGACGGGCCATAAACAACCACCGCTCGGTTCTAGCTATGACCCACAAATGGCCATTGCCTTGGAGGGTCACGAAATAGACGGCATTATGGCTGACGCCGGAGACAGAATTGAAGGTGCGAGCCCTGCACCTGCACAGTAAAAATTAGCGAATAAAATCATTAGAAAGTCCCAATCACAACAAACCAGGAGAAAATAATGCCCCTCAATAAACTTATAGTCCCAAGCCTATTGGCGCTTGGATTAGCTACAGGCCTCAGCGCTTGTGGTGACAAGTCCGCCACTGTGACCGAAGTCGTGCAAGTACAAACTGCTGAGCTTGGCACATTTGGTATTGAACTTGCTAATATGGATAAAACCGTCAAAGCTGGCGATGATTTTTTCCAATATGTAAATGGTACATGGCTAAAGAACACAGAGATTCCAGCTGATAAATCCAATTACGGCTCTTTCAATATTTTGGGCGACCGCTCCGAAGCCCAAGTCAAAGCCATTATTCAAGATATGGCTGCCTCTGCGTCTACTGCGGGAAGCGATGAGCAAAAAATCGGTGACCTCTACGCCGCATTTATGGACACGGAAACAATTGAACAAAACGGGCTAGCACCAATTGAGGCGGACCTTACTGCCATTAGAGCCGTCGCAGATCACAGCGCCGCAGCCACCATGATGGGCAACCCAGCTCTTGGCCTACGTGCACCAGTTGGCGGTTGGGTTGATGTTGATGTCAAAGAAACTGACAAATACATTTTCTATATCACACAGTCCGGCCTCGGCATGCCGAACAAGACCTATTATCTGGACGAAGGCGAAAAATTTGATGGCTACCGCGCCGCTTATGTTACCTTCCTTGCCAGCATGCTAGAAGCCGCAGGCGAAGACAACGCAGCTGAACGTGCAGCCGCCGTCATGGCGTTTGAAACCAGCATCGCAACTGCCCACTGGGACCCGTCCAAACGCCGCGAACGGGATTTGACCTATAACAAAATGGACATGGATGCACTCATCGAATACGCACCCGGTTTTGATTGGGCCGCTATGATGGCCGCATCTGGTCTATCTGCTGAAAAGACCGTAATTGTTCGCGAAAATGATGCTCTGCAAGCCAGCGCAAAACTTTTCGGCAACACCGATATATCTATTATCCGCGATTATATGTTGGCCCATTATATCAGCGGTAATGCTGCCTATCTGCCTAAGTCTATTGATGATGCAAGGTTTGAGTTTTACTCAAAAACTCTGCGCGGCACAGAAGTTCAGCGCGACCGTTGGAAACGCGGTGTTAGTCAAGTGAGCGGCGTGCTCGGTGAAGCCATTGGCAAAGTCTATGTAGAACGTCACTTCCCGCCCGCAGCAAAGCAGCAAATGGACGATTTGGTTGAAAACCTCCGCGTAGCTTTCAAAGAAGGTATTAATGGTTCAGACTGGATGGGTGATGCCACTAAGGTTGAAGCCAAAGATAAGCTACAAAAGTTTTATGCTAAAATTGGCTATCCGAAAACCTGGACTGACTATTCCTCCCTCGAAGTAGATAAAGACGATCTGGTAAGTTCTATCAAAGCCGCCAATGTTTGGCAGTGGAATGATATGATCTCTGATCTCGGCGGTCCTATCGACAAAGAAGAATGGGGTATGACCCCACAAACGGTCAACGCATATTACCGTCCTTCACTGAATGAAATCGTTTTCCCGGCTGCTATCTTACAAGCACCATTCTTTGACCCAAATGCTGACGCAGCCGTAAACTACGGCGGTATTGGTGCTGTGATTGGCCACGAAATGGGGCACGGGTTTGACGACCAAGGCGCCAAATCGGACGGCGACGGCAGACAGCGTAATTGGTGGAGCGAAGAAGACCAAGCCGCCTTCAAAGCTAAATCCCAAGCTCTGGTTGCTCAATATAATGAGTTCTCGCCTCTACCGGGACAGAATGTAAACGGCCAATTGACTTTGGGTGAAAACATCGGTGACCTTACAGGTATCACCATGGCTTATGCGGCTTACAAACGTTCTCTCGGCGGCGCGGAAGCTCCTGTCATCGATGGCCTAACCGGTGACCAACGTTTCTTCTTATCTTACGGTCAAATTTGGCAACGTAAGTTCCGTGATGACGCGCTCATCTCAAGGCTCAAAGCTGACCCACATAGTCCGGGCGAATACCGCGCTAACGGTATCGTGCGTAACTTTGACCAGTGGTATGTAGCTTTTGATGTACAGCCCGGCGACGCGTTATATCTAGCGCCAGAAGACCGCGTAAAAATTTGGTAATCTAAATTTTATTGCTAAATAACAAAAAGCCCTTCCTGTTTAGGAGGGGCTTTTTTCATGCTTGTCTAGGTTTTTCTGACTTGCGACAAATGTGTTATAGTGTTGCACAGTCTCATTTTTTCGCTATATAAGATTTATGAGAAGCACACAATATAACCGCTCTTGGCTATATGCCCTTCTGGTCGCCACATTCTTTTTATGTGCACGGGCCGGTAGCGTTGCTCATGCAGCCAATTATGGATCTGCGCCTCATAACCACGATAGTAAGGTGTGCGTATTTTCTGTACTGGCCCAAGAAGAAGATGATGAAGGGCATGACGATCTGGCTCTGCCACCTGCCGAGCTTTCTATTAAGCCATCTACATCTAAATATGTATTTACCACCCCGTCCACACATAAGGTCTGGTCTGAGCAAGTCATTGCCAGAACCGCTCGCGCGCCACCCGGTCAATAATTTCCCTTTGAAATTAATTAAAACACGCACCGTTACATATAGCGGGCGCAGACCTATTGGACAGACCCATGCTCTCTACATTATTACGCTCAACGGCAAGTATAACTGCCGTCTCTTATGCTCTATTATCATCTATAGCGGCACATGCCCAAGTTCAGGCACAACAGGCACAAAACAACCATAAACATATTGATGAAATTATCGTCACAGGCTCTCCTTTATCCGCAACCACAGGAGAAAGCCTCGTCGGCGTATCAGTTATCGGCGGTGAAGAATTGGCTAGTAATTTAGCCGGATCGCTGGGCGAGACCTTAAAAAATGTTCCGGGGCTATCTTCGACGTTTTTCGGGCCCGGCGCTTCTCGTCCGGTCATTCGCGGACAAGGCGGTGACCGCATCCGTATTTTGGATAACGGTATCGGCTCTATTGACGCATCCTCAGCTAGCCCTGACCACGCCACATCGGTTGAACCAGCTATGGCAAAACGTATCGAGATCATTCGTGGTTCCGGTTTATTACGTTTCGGTAGTTCGGCGTCAGGTGGCGTCATCAACGTCATTGATGGCCGTATCCCCGATAACGTACCGGACGGAAAATATGCTGCTGCAGCACGTATAGGCGCTTCGAGTGTTGATGACGGCTATGAAAGCGCAATTGGTGCGGATTTCTTACTTGGCAGCTTTAATAACGGATCTTTGGTCGGTCATGTAGACGCCACCTACCGTAAAACAAAAGACTATAGCATTCCGGGGTTTGCCGAAAGTGATATACTGCACACAAGAGAGCTCGCAGATGAAAATGGGCAGAACGGCGATCTTGAAGATCGTGATGAGGAAGCCCGTGACATATTGGAAAATTCGGCCACGGAGAGCCAAGCATTCTCAGGTGGGCTGTCTTGGTTAGGCAATAATGGCAACCTGTTTGGCCTGTCCGTACGGCGTCTGGATAGTGAATACGGTATACCCGGTGGACACGACGAAGCGCATGATGATGGTGATGATCAAGAAGAAGAAGAAGGTGGGGTTACGGTTGATCTTAAACAAACTCGTATCGACGGTTTAGCGCAATTCGAGTTTTCAGGTCTGTTTGACACACTAACCGTTAATGGCGGTTATGGGGACTATACACATGCCGAAATTGAACCTGACGGCGCCGTTGGCACCGTATTTTCCAATGAAGGTTTTGAGGTACGCGCAGAATTGGTACAGACCGAGCACGGCGGCTGGCACGGTGCATATGGAGCGCAAGTTCGCCAACGCGATTTTTCCGCTATCGGGGAGGAAGCTTTTGTGCCGCCAACCAGCACGACACAATGGGGGCTATTTACTTTCCAAGAATTTGATAAGGCCGATTGGCATTTTGAAGGCGGGCTACGCTATGAACAC
>JAJFFM010000190.1 GCA_021776675.1 Robiginitomaculum sp. | reverse complement strand
GACCGCATGCGCCGCCGTAAGGCCCGTGACGTCAAACGCAAAGCTGCTACCCGCAAATTACGCCTACCTGGAAAGCTTGCTGATTGTTCTAACAAGTCGTCTGAGAACACGGAAATCTTCATCGTCGAAGGAGAAAGTGCGGGTGGTTCTGCCAAGCAAGCCCGTGACCGTAAGACCCAAGCTATTTTGCCGCTTAAAGGTAAAATCCTCAATGTAGAGAGCGCAAGCCTAGCTAAGATACAAGCCAATAAAGAGATAAACGATTTAGCCACTGCCCTCGGTGTAGGTATCGGCAAGAAGTTTAACCCCGATGATTTGCGCTATGAACGCGTTATTATTATGACCGATGCGGACGTTGACGGCGCACATATCGCAGCTTTGTTGATTACGTTTTTCTATCGTTACATGCCGACCCTTATCGACGAAGGTCGTCTGTATATGGCTATGCCACCGCTGTTCAGGGTAAGCCAAGGTGGCAAATCTATGTATGCCAACGACGAAGAACACAAAGACCGTTTGATCGATACCGAGTTTAAGGGCCGTGGTAAAATAGAAATTGGCCGTTTTAAAGGTCTCGGCGAAATGATGCCAGCTCAGCTCAAAGTCACAACAATGAACCCTGATACCCGCACCCTAGCACGCATCACAATTGACCCTGATAATTTACCAAGCACCGAAGCCTTGGTTGAAACTCTCATGGGTAAAAGCGCAGAACTCCGCTATCAATATATTCAGGATAATGCACAGTTCGTTGAAGGTTTAGACCTTTAGGACGAAGCAATTTCTATTCAAAACTAAACGAGTCAAACAATGTCGAAAAGAAAGATCAAGAAAAAGCGTAACAAGAAGTATAATCTTGACGGAAAAAAGTCTAAGAAAAAATCAACATTTCTATCACGAATTATCGACGGTATTTGGGCCGCTTGGTAGCAAATTATATACTAACACAACTCTTACCTTAATTATCCATACTTAATCATCAAGTCCGGGCTTGTCGTCTTCTTCCATAAAGTCCATGACAAATTCACCGTCTTCTTCTTCTCCACCTTCTGTGTAGGGGTCTTCATCTATGTCCATAGACATCATAGGCGTTGGGACTTCGAAGTCTTTGGGCAAGCGTGGGTCAAGCAGGCCTGCGGCTTTTAACTCATCTCGGCCCGGTAAATCAGTGACTTGCTCGAGGTTAAAGTGCGCCAAGAAATTTTCCGTAGTCCCGTAAGTCACAGGACGCCCAGGCGTTCGCCTGCGTCCACGAATTCGCACCCAACTCAGCTCCATGAGCACATCAATTGTACCGCCTGACACTGCTACGCCGCGCACATCTTCGATTTCAGGACGAGTGACAGGTTGGTGGTAAGCAATAATGGCAAGTGTTTCGAGCGCAGCCTTAGACAGCTTGCGCGGTGCCTCGCGTATATCAATAAGGTTATGCTCAAGATCAGGTGCCGTCTGAAAACGCCAACGTTCTGCAACCCGCACTAAATTCACCCCGCGACCAGCATAATCCCTTGCAAGTCGCGCAATCAACGCACCGACATCACAATCATCCGGCATACGTTCGCGCAATGTCTCCATGTCAATTGGTTCGACGGCAGCAAATAACAAAGCTTCGAGTAAGCGCATATCTGCTTCCATGCTCTCACCACCATTATTATTCTCATCTGAGCGCGTTTGCAGACGTTCATTCAGGTCAATGACATCGCTTTCTATGCCCGCTGCTGCCGTTTCCACTCTTGATGATGATTTACCATTATCACTCATGACGTTTCCTCATTTTTCTTAATCTTGGTTTTCTTCTGCATTTCCTTCTGCGTTTCTGGGGACTTGCCGCGCATATAAATTGGTGCATATGCTTTTGATTGCTTAATCTCCAACTTGCCCTCCTTGGCAAGCTCCAGCCCGGCGAGAAGCGAGCTGGCTCTGATGGTTTTATTGGGAAGAGGCCTGTCAAAGTCCGAACCGTCCGGCAGGAGTTCATCAAGTGTAAGCCAATCCGTATTGGTGCCGATCGCCCTTGCAAGTCGCTGGCGTGCCTCAACTAGCGCCAAGACCAATGGCTCGGGTAATTTGTGATTTCGAATAGTAACCTGCGAGCGGATATCGCCATATGCTTTAATCATATCGAACATTTCAGCCTGATACAAAGGCGAAGTCCGTGAGCGCAACCCTTCCGGTGCACCGCGTACAAATATGCTCTGGCCGATGATTTTAAGTTTAAACAAACCTTCCGAAGCACGGCGCATAGCGTCCAGTCTTTGCAAGCGAAATGCCAAATGCGCAGCCAGTTCTTCGGCTTCGGGTAGTTGTTCTTCGCCTTCCGTGGCTGGTAAAATCAGACGCGATTTTAGATAAGCAAGCCATGATGCCATAACCAAATAATCTGCAGCCAGCTCAATGCGTAAGTTTTCCGCATTTTTGATAAAATCAACATATTGATCAGCAAGTTCCAAAATGGAAATTCGCGCCAGATCGACCTTTTGCATACGTGCCAATTCCAACAGTAAATGCAGCGGGCCTTCATAACCGTCAATATCAAGAATGAGCGCGCGCCCCTCTTCGACTGCGTCATTTACGGCTTCAAATGCCAATTCATCTTGGAAATCCGCACTCATGATATAGGTTCCAATTGGCGCATGAGTGTAGTATATTCTTCGAACGCCGAAGCATGGTTGAAAGGCTCTAGAAACTCAGGCAGGAGCTCGGCTTGTTGGGCGCGGCGCAAGCTCTCGCCATGTAACGGTTTTAATCCTTTGGCGACATTGACCATATCAGTTAAATGCCCACTGCACTGCAAGACAATATCACAACCGGCAGCAAGTGTTTGCTCAGCTAATTTTGTCTGTCCGCCTGTAAGCGCTTTCATATCCAAATCATCGCTCATTACCAGGCCGTTAAAGCCTATGTTTTCACGAATAATTTGCTCAAATGCTAGTTTCGAAGTTGTAATAGGCCGCTCAGCGTCAACACACTTAACTACCACATGACCCGTCATAGCCACAGGAGCACCTGCAAATGCTTTGAACGGCACAAAATCAGTGGCTTCTAATTCCGCTAAAGTTTCTGTAATAACCGGCAATGCTTTGTGGCTATCAACTGTGGCACGGCCGTGGCCCGGAATATGCTTGATAACGGGCACTACACCGCCAGCCGTCAGCCCGTCCATGCAGGCATGAGCCATTTCAATCATCTCTTCGGGGTCACGGGAAAAAGCTCTGTCCGAAATAATTGGATCCGCGCCAAATACAGGCAAATCCAAAACGGGTGCGCAATTGGCCGTAATGCCAACATCACGTAATTCTTCCGCGATCATCCGAAAGTTTAACCAAATTGCTCGTAAGGCACTTTGCTTATCTATCCTATATAAATCCCCGAAACTAAATGCCCACGGCGCTTTACGCCAATGGGGTGGCCCAAGCCTTTGCACACGCCCGCCTTCTTGGTCGACAAAAACCAAAGCGTCCCGACCGACCGCATTTCGTAAATCAGCACATAAACGACGCACTTGGTTTGGTGTCTCTATATTTCGGCCAAATAAAATAAACCCCCACGGATTACAGTCGCGAAAAAACATAGCCTCGGCGGGAAGAAGTTCCGGGCCACGACAGGCGAATATGGCGGAGCTTATTGTCATTTGCGCGTTACGATACAATCTTGCTTTGTTGCTTTAAGTTTTTGGCACAATTGGTCTGCGGCCGTTTTATTGGCGATACCACTAACCCGCAGACGATAATAAATACCGCGAGAGCCAAGGTCGACACGCTTAATATCAGAGAAATGACTTGAAGTCAGAATGCCGCTCATCTTTCCTGTTAAGCTATTCCACATAGTTTCAGCTTCGCTGCGTGTGCGTAAAGCTGCGACTTGCACGACATAATTACCTGAGATCGGTTGAGGTTTAACGGCAACAGGTTTTTGCCCAACTGGTTTGGTGGTTTCAGCATCCTTGATCACGACATTTGCAGTTGGCTTTGTCGTATTTTTTGATTCTGGCTTTGATTCTGGCTTTGATTCTGGCTTTGGTTCTGGTTTCGGTTCTGGTTTCGGCAATGGTTCTTCGGCTACGGGCACAGTTTTTACGGCCGTTTCTGTGCTTGTACCGTTCAAGACCTGATAAATTTCTTTGTCCTGATTGGGCGTTTGTGCACCGCCCCGCTCTAGAGGTACTTCCTTATAAGGTGTATTATCCGCCAAAATACGCGGAATTTGTGCGCGTTCTCTTGTGCCTGATGCAAATAATTTCGAAATAACAAATACCAAAACCAGTAAGAATACCAACAAACCGAAAAGCTTAAGCATGCCGCCCTTACCCGACTGCGCGCGCACATCAAATGGCTGCGTTGGGTCTTCCGAACCCGGAAGGTAAGCATCTTGTGGCTCGTTATTCATTTTCTATCCTTTAAGGCCCCTATTCCTTTATGCCCCGATTTTTTGATACATGTCCTCAAACTTTACGCCAAAATCAGAGTTTAGCGAATCGCGCAGATGCGGACTATACCGTGTCCATGTTATCATGAAACACTGGTGTTTAGAATGCCATTTGTAAGGTTAACGAAAGGTTACAAATAACCGGTAACTGAAAACAGCTTACGGTGCTCTTCTATTGCAAATCTGTCGGTCATGCCTGCAATATAGTCGCAAATAACACGGGCCGTTTCGGGTGTTTTTTCACCGCTGCACTGGGCATGTATTTCGGTCGGTAGCAAACTGGTATCATTAATGAACAAGCCGAACAATTCTTCGACCACGCGCACGGCCTGTCCCATCATCCGGTTAACTTTGTAATGGCGGTACATATTTTCGAACAAGAATTTCCGCAGAGGTTTTTCTTCGGCGCGGTATGTATCAGAAAACGCGATAACAGGCCTCTGTAACATACGAATATCGTCTGCGCAGCCCGGATTATGTTCCGCCAGGCGTTCTCGGCTTTCTTTCAATACATCCGCCACCATATACCCGATCAAATCGCGGATAACCTCATGTATTAGACGATCACGGGGAATATCCGGGTAACGCGCGCGCACATCACTGAAGGCTCGCCCGACCAGTGGTACTTGGCTGACATCCTCAATAGAAAACAACCCAGCCCCAAGACCATCATCAATATCGTGGTTGTTATAGGCAATATCGTCGGCGAGTGCAGCCACTTGAGCTTCGGGGCCTGCGAATGTATTCAGTTCCAGCCCGCGCCAATCATCCAGCGCAGTTAATGCCCACGGTAAATCGCTCTCGGGATGGTCTTTATCAATCAGCGGGCCATTGTGTTTTGCGATCCCCTCAAGAGTTTCCCAACATAGGTTTAGCCCGTCAAATTCTGCGTAGCGACCCTCTAGTTTTTCGATGATCCGTAAAGTCTGGGCGTTATGGTCAAAGCCTCCATATGGCTGCATGGCTTTTTGCAAAGCCGTTTCGCCGCTATGACCGAACGGCGGATGGCCAAGATCATGCGCCAGTGCCAAACATTCAGCCAAGTCTTCATCTAAACCCAGTACCCGGGCTATTGATCGCGCAATTTGCGCGACCTCTAGGGAATGAGTCAGACGCGTACGATAAGTATCGCCTTCATGGGCCACAAATACCTGCGTTTTGCCTTTGAGACGGCGAAAAGCGGTCGAATGGATTATCCGGTCTTTGTCATGTTGGAACACGGTGCGTTCGGACTTGCCAACTTGGCCTATTCTGCGGCCACGAGAATTATCCGGGTCACTGGCAAATACTGCCCTTTCTCTCTTTGCAGAAAACACGGCCCTTTTTGGAGTATAGTTTTTCAAATCACTTCACCTTTTAGTTTAATTCCCTATATGGTAAGTATCTAATTATGAAAAGCGATTGTTAAATGTCAGATACAGCCACAAAGCCCAATATATCTATGAGCAGCTCTGCCGCCAAGCAGATCAATGTCATCATGGCTAAGCAAGCTGGTAATAAGTTCTTGCGCGTGGCGGTAAACGGCGGTGGCTGTTCGGGGTTTCAATATGCATTTGATTTTGCGGATGCGCCAAATGAGGACGATCTAATTTTGGAGCTCGACGGTGCCAAAATCCTAATCGACGAGATTTCCCAAGAATTTCTAAAAGACAGTGAAATCGACTATGTGCAGGAATTAATAGGGTCTGCGTTCAAGATACATAACCCTAATGCAAAGGCTGCGTGTGGTTGCGGGACTAGTTTTTCTCTTTAATATTCGTCTAATTACTTCTGCGACACTTTAATCCTTGCACCCTACCCCATACCCGCTATATCCATATTAGAATCATTCTAACATGGAGAATCCTATGCCGACCCACGTCCCTAATGTAACTTTTATGACCCGCGTTCGCGACGAGAGCGCCCCGGGTGACAACCCGTTCAAATGGTTGCCTGTCACTTCTGATGATCTATTCAAGGGTAAGAAAGTCGTTCTGTTCGCCCTACCCGGCGCATTTACACCCACTTGCTCTACGACCCACTTGCCGCGCTATGAAGAGCTTTACGACGATTTCAAAGCGCAAGGCATTGATGAAGTCATTTGCCTTTCCGTCAATGATGCATTCGTTATGTATCAATGGGGTCTAAGCCAGAACCGTAAAAACGTGTTCTTACTACCAGACGGTAGTGGCACATTCACCCGCCATATGGGCGCATTGGTCGACAAAGACAATGTAGGCTTCGGCATGCGCTCTTGGCGTTATTCCATGTTGGTTGAAGACAGCAAAATCACCAAAATGTTCTCGGAAGAAGGCTTCCAAGACAACGCACCAAATGATCCGTTCGAAGTTTCAGATGCGGATACTATGCTGGAGTATTTGAAAGCGCGTTAAGTAGCTTAAATCACATTTAAATTTTGTCATCCCGGGCTAGTCTCGGGATGATAATTACAAATACCCCACCATTAACTCAAAATTCAGGCTGAAATGGTATTTCGCCAAAATGCGTATTTTTTTTGGTTCATCATTTTTTATTTTGACAATGGTTGCATTGCTCTGCGGCGCATTTGGAGCGCTGAGTAGTGGTATGTGGGATTTAAAACCTCCAGATCCAGGCATTTACTCCTTTGGCAGTTACTCAGATGGCACAAAGATTGGTGCCACTTTAGCTGCCATGGGACTAATTCCCTACTGGATTTTCCATATGATCCTTGGAGACGCTTTTCGTTCTTGGGAAGACTTAGATAATAAAATACAACGTGTCGCTTGGGTTGTTTGTTGGGCCTCATTCCTTGGGTGGTTTTTTTCACGAAGCCAAGGCATATAAAATGTCAGGGCTAATTTGATTCACAGCAAATTTCCCATACCAACCTCACGCCAAACTATCCAACAACTTAGCGGCACCTTTAAAATCAACTTTACCTGTACCAAGTAGCGGGATTTCATCGACTGTGTAAACTTTGCGCGGAATGGAGAGCTCCGAGACACCGTGGCTTTGCGCCCATGTGCGGATATCCGTACGGTTAGCGTCTTTGCAATCGGAAATGAGTACGATTTGCTCACCTTTTTTCGGATCAGGACGGATAAGCGCTACATGTTGATTTTCCGGCCATACAGCATCGGCGCAGTTTTCAACAACGGCGAGGGATACGGTCTCACCGCCAATATTAGCGAAGCGTTTAACCCGGCCGCGAATGGCGATAAAGCCGTCCTCATCGATTTCAACCACATCACCTGTATCGTGCCAGCCATCTTCTGGCGGTACAATAACACCGGGGTTATCCGTCTTAATATAGCCCATCATCACATTGGGGCCGCGCACGCAAAGCCGCCCACCGCGTTCAATGCCCGTGACGGGTTCAATACGGTATTCCATACCCGGCATAATATGTCCGACAGTACCTGATCTATTTGCATTAGGTTGATTGACCGCAAGCACGGGGGAAGTTTCGGTGACCCCATAACCTTCGAGGATTTGCATGTCGAATTTTTTGCGCACATATTTACGGGTCTCGTCACGTACTTGCTCGGCGCCGCACACCGCAAATCGCAAGCCTGAGAGCTCATCACTTTTACTGGAACGAGCATAGCGACTGAGGAAAGTATCGGTTGCAAACATAATGGTCGTGCCCATGGCCTTGACCCGTTCAGGGATCAATTTCACATGCAGAGGCGACGGATAAAGCGCCACTTTCATGCCTGCAAATAATGGCAATAGCGCGCCGCCCGTCAAACCAAAGCAATGGAAAGTTGGCAGCGGGTTAAACACCACATCGGTTTTAGGGTATAATTCAGGGATATGGGCGCGAATTTGCTCGACATTTGACACTAAATTTTTATGGGACAACGCCACCCCTTTTGGATCGCCTTCGGTGCCAGAAGTGAACAATACCACTGCAACTTTTTTATAAGATGGCTGGGCCATAAATAGTGCAGGCACTAGAGATCCAAGCACAGCCACCACCTTATTTTTCTTGGTCATATTGTCGCGAACATCTTCGAGATAAACAAGTTCTATATGTGGTGCCAGTTTTTCGATAAGAGGCTCTAATTGTCCTATTTTAATGAAGCGGTGGGCAGTTATGACTTTGGTCACTTCAGCCGCTTTGCAGGCGGCCAAAATGTTACGAGGACCTGCCGTAAAATTTAGCATAGCAGGCACACGTCCCGCAGCTTGTAAGGCAAAAAACGTGAGAATACTGCCAGCGCCTGTTGGAAGTAAAATGCCAACTTTTTCTCTGGGCGCAGTTATGGATTTAAACGCACTCCCTAGTGCAAATGACGCCCTGACCATATCCGTATATGTCAGTTCGCGGTCATCTGCATCTATGATAGCAACACGTTTGCCGCCAAAGTTTCGACGTGCACGCAGGAGTGCTCCGAATACGGTTATATGCGCACGACTTTCTTTGAACTTACCCATTAGTGTCCCCTATTTATTTACCTCAATCCTAGTCCTAAGAGCGCATAGACGCAAGGGTTTGGCGGTATTCCCAACGGCCTATCTCAATGAGGGCTTGCTCAATGGAAAACTTTACCTCGTGAATGTGGGCTTCACGGGTTTCAATGCCGCCCTTTTCGCCCGCCATTTCCTCACCTTTGGCACATAACTCACCAAGATTGTGCGCACCTACAGCGCGCGCAGAGCCTTTAAGCGAATGCATTATTGCTGTCCAACTACTATCATCAGCATCTGCCCTCATACCCCGCGACCACATCTCTACCTGATTTTTAAACAGACCAAAAACCTCTTTGGTCAACTCCACATCGTCGCCTAAATACTGCTTGATGTGCTCAAAATCTATTTCTGTGTCGCTCATAATTCCTACATAGTATTATTAACCTCAGATGAACAGCCCTTTCAGGAGGCTTTCAAGACAGACAACCTAAAAAAGTGACAATTGCATGAAAGGAGTCGATTATGACCAATCAAAATTTGACACATAAGCTAATGAGGCCGCTGGTAATTACGCTGATGGCAGCCGTTGCTGTTCCCGCATTAATGTCTGCACCAAGTGCATATGCAGCGGATAAGAATAATGTTCGAAAAAAAGATAATACATATCAAAGTGACCGCGGCAACCGTAGTAACCGCAAAGCGAAGCGACAAAGCAAGCCAGCTGTCCAACGTGAACGCAAAGCCCAGAGGCAGAATAGGCCAAATGTTCAACGTGAACGCAAAGCGCAACGTCAAGAAAGACCTGCTGTTCAGCGTGAGCGGCAGGCTCAAAGACAGAACAAGCCTACAGTTCAGCGTGAACGCAGAGTGAAGCAACAAAATAGACCTGTGGTCCA
>JAJFFM010000189.1 GCA_021776675.1 Robiginitomaculum sp. | reverse complement strand
AGGCCCGAAGGGTCATTTTATGTTAGCCCCACCCGTGAGGGTGGGGTGCGGTATATAATGAATCTGAGCCCCTCTTGGGGCGGTTTGTGTCCCCGACTCGTAGATCCAAAGAAGAAGACGTTTTTCTTTCTTCCATCGCTTTGTATCACCTCAATCCTCTGGGGCCACAAGCCGCCCTGAGGAGAGTGTAAAGAAATCGTCGCGACCTTATGTTTAAGTCATAAGCTTCAAGAAACCAATGATATATACTGATAGCGCGAGTCCTCGAGTGCCATGGAGTGCGTGCGCTCAGCGCCGCCTTTTTGGAGTTCGTAGACATGAAAAATACCTTTGAGGAGTATCTGTAGATGATTACTTTGGCGACGTGGCACGGCAGAAAGCTCTTTGGGTTTGCTCGCATCTCTAAACAAGGAGTCACGAACACTAAAACAAGCCTGAAAGTTATACGTGAAGGATAAAAGGCGGCGCGGAGCGCACGCCCTCCATGGCCCTTGCTACGCTCGCGCTATAGGGAATCTACGTAGTTAAACATTAGCGAATTAGGAAGTATTTCGAGTTTGCTCCTCTATTACTTTACCCTCTCGAGAGGGCTCAGGGTGCTTTTTTGCTTTACCCCACCCTCACGGGTGGGGCTAACATAAGCTGGCCCTTTGGGCCTCAGAACCGGGCAAAACACGTGTTACATTCTCAGACGTCCATCGATGTGTTAAGTTGTTGATTATTGATGAAAATATTTCTCCTCACCCCTGTCAAAACACGCCTATGAGGAAAAAAGCTATTTGCGATCTTCCCATCTGGGCAATGGCTGGTTAAATAATATCGAAAGTCGAGACAGAGCTATAGAATGAGGGTTAAAGATCACTCTCGCGCAAAAGTACCGACGCCACACGGCCCATCAGACGCATGAATTTAGACGTCCACCTCCCACGGACGATAAGCTTACCCTCACGCCCTATAGGTAGATCCTCGACGTCATCTAAGCGCACGATCACCGGGTAGTAGCTATCGAGAAACACTAAGTCGTCTTCTCCCTTAGCAGCCACCGGGAGAGCGCCACCATAGACTGACGCGAGCTCAGGATAGTCGAGTTTCTGTAAGCGGATAGGTCCTATCTGTTCTACTACGCCCACAATTTCTCTGACTTCTTCGAGAGGGCTAAAGTACGCAACGTCATCGACAGAAAGCTTGGAGACATCACGTTCCGGTATAAATGCGATCACTTCCCTCGGGCCACTCTCCGCTAAATGGCCCAATATGGCATCCTCGCTGATCCATTGTCCCTTCTTTAAAAGTTCGTTCCAGTCATAGAGATATCCATCCATCTCCGCACGGACGGTGAGTTGTGCAATCTGCTCCTCGATACCACCAACTTCAGCTTCCGTTTGGCTGAGCTCCGCTTGGCGTTCCAGATAGTAATGGCGTAGCTCATCGCGGTCACTGATGATATTGATTTTGGCCTTCAGAATGTCTCTCTGTGCCTTCAGATAATCCAAGCGAGCATTTAGAGTATCCGATGTAATTTCGGTCAGCATCTCGCCCGTCTGGACCTGCTTGCCGCGCTCCGCGGCTAATTTAGTGACCTGCCCAGAGTACGGAACGTAAATAGCATACCCGTTCTTTGGAAGGGTAGAGGCAGGGAAACGAAGCGGATGCGGTAAAGGTAGGACAAACCACATCAAAAGAAGCACTAGTAGGCTACCAGTGATTTTTGAACGCGTATTCCATGTCACTGAACCCGAGAACTTGCTGAGAGTCTGTGCTTCGCTGTACACGGGCCATACGAAGAAAACCAAGATTTCTACAAAGAAAAGAAAGGTCCCCAAAACCTTTGTGAATTTGTAGTACACCAACAGGGCAATCGCGGTGTACAGGAAGACACGGTAGATCCACGTATAGATCGCGTACACAATCAAAATGCGTCTCTTGCCACTGCTTAACTTAGGCTCAGGGTCGACAACCTTAAGCCCCAGCAACACTCGATAGCCGGCGCAGCGCGCGACATGGAACGCTCGCGTCTGCAAGTTGTCGACTTGCAGCAAGTCACTAAAAAGATAGTAGCCATCAAACTTGAGAGCTGGATTGAGGTTGATCAACAAAGTGCTGATCCAGTTCGCTGAAGCCAGAACAAACCAAACACTCTGAAAGATCCCCGGTCCACTCATCACCCAAAACAATGTGGCCATGCCTGCGATCGTAAGCTCAACGATGATACCGGCTCCCGAAATCATCATGCGCTTGCGTCGATCTGCCAGGCGCCAGCTTTCTGTGGCATCTGTGTACAGGACGGGAAACATGACCAGAAAAGCGACTCCCATAGTGGGAACACGCAATCCGTAGCTTTTTGCGGTATAAGCATGTGCCATCTCATGGATGATTTTGGTGGCCATGATCGCCACACCGTATGCCAGCAGTCCGTTCCACGAGAAAAAGTAGGTGAAGGTGCTGATGAATTCCTCCCACCACACACCTACGCATATCAAACCCAAGACTATAGACACGAAATACAGGATCATCGCCCCACGGCTGACGAGGGGTTTGACACGATTCAGTGTAGCTTCCAAAAAGTCATCGGGATTCCAAAGCGGGATACGAAAGAAAAGATAGTGCAGCAGTACGTTCTTTATGATTCCAATACGCTTACGCTTAGAATCTTCTTGAATTTGAGCTCCCGAGG
>JAJFFM010000188.1 GCA_021776675.1 Robiginitomaculum sp. | reverse complement strand
ATATTTATAACCTGCTTAAATTCCAGCGCTCAAACCAGAGCACTTGTATTAACCAGACACCACTTGTCAAAGTTGGAGATGTGGTCAAAGCCGGCGATACCATTGCGGACGGCCCTTCTACGGATTTAGGCGAATTGGCGCTTGGTAAAAACGTTCTCGTGGCCTTTATGCCGTGGAACGGGTTTAACTATGAAGACAGTATCTTGATCTCAGAGCGTATCGTTATTGATGATGTTTACACGTCCCTTCACTTGGAAGAGTTCTCCGTCATGGCGCGCGATACTAAGCTTGGGCCTGAAGAAATAACCCGCGATATTCCAAATATCGGCGAAGAAACTCTGCGTAATTTGGACGAAGCGGGTATTGTATCCGTTGGTGCCGAAGTACATGCAGGTGATATCCTCGTTGGTAAGGTGACACCAAAAGGCGAAAGCCCGATGACACCGGAAGAAAAACTCTTGCGTGCTATTTTCGGCGAGAAAGCTTCTGATGTTCGCGATACCTCCCTTAAATTACCACCGGGGACTTCTGGTACAGTCGTCGAAGTGCGTGTGTTTAACCGCCACGGCGTTGATAAAGATGAGCGTGCACTTCAGATTGAGCGCGAGGAAATTGAATTCCTCGGCAAAGACAGAGCCGATGAACTATCAATCCTTGAGCGCAATGTTTATGCCAGCGTCAAAAAGGCCTTGCTCGGTAAATCTGCCGTTTCCGGCCCGCGCGGCTATAAGAAAGGCCCGGTGACCGAAGAGAATTTGGACGAGATTCCGCGTTCTGACTGGTGGCGTATTGGTGTTGATGACGAGCAAGCGATTAGTGAGCTCGAATCTCTGCGTATTCAATATGATACCTCCAAAGCCAAGCTTGATGCCCGTTTTGAAGACAAGGTTGACAAACTACAGCGCGGCGACGAATTACCGCCTGGTGTGATGAAAATGGTCAAAGTCTTTGTTGCTGTGAAACGTAAGCTACAGCCGGGTGATAAAATGGCTGGTCGTCACGGGAACAAAGGTGTGATTTCTAAAATCAACCCGCGCGAAGACATGCCGTATCTGTCAGATGGTACGCCCGTCGATATCGTTCTTAATCCATTAGGTGTGCCTTCTCGGATGAACGTTGGTCAGATTTTGGAAACTCATCTGGGTTGGGCCAGTGCCGGTGCCGGTAAAGTTATCAATCAAGCACTGCTTGCCTATAAAGAAAATGGTGACATGGCGCCGCTGAAATTAGAGCTGGAAAACACATATGGTGTTGATGCTGAGCTTCCCAAGAAGAACAACGAACTGGAAGAACTAGCTGGTAACCTTGTCAAGGGTGTACCAATGGCGACACCTGTATTTGATGGTGCTCATGAAGGCGATATCGTTGAAATTCTCGACCGTGTCGGCTTGACCAGTTCCGGTCAAGAATATTTGCGTGATGGACGTACGGGCGAACAATTTACCCGTCCAGTTACCGTCGGGTACAAATATTTGCTGAAACTACATCACTTGGTTGACGACAAAATCCATGCGCGTTCAATTGGACCGTACTCGCTTGTTACCCAGCAGCCACTTGGTGGTAAAGCACAGTTCGGTGGACAGCGCTTTGGTGAGATGGAAGTGTGGGCGCTTGAGGCTTATGGCGCTGCTTACACCTTGCAAGAAATGTTGACGGTTAAATCCGATGACGTTGCTGGTCGTACCAAAGTTTACGAAAGTATTGTGCGCGGCGACGACGCATTTGAAGCCGGCATCCCGGAAAGTTTCAACGTGCTTATCAAAGAGATCCGCTCTCTTGGTCTGAACATTGAACTTACTAATGGCTAGTTCCGAAACCAGAAACCAGAAACCAGAAACCAAAAGTATAAAACATGGACTATAAAGTAAATAAGAATGTACCGAGCATCGCGAGGCAAGGGCGACCGCCCGTCGGCGCTTGTGCGCCGCGCCTGCGCAGGTGTGCGTTCTTACGCACTTCCGTGAGCACTATAAAACGGAGAAACTCATGAACCAAGAGGTCATGAACATTTTCAATCCGGCCCAAGACGGCCCGAGCTTTGATAGAATACGAATTTCTTTGGCTTCGCCAGAGAAGATTTTATCCTGGTCATTTGGTGAAATTCGGAAACCCGAAACCATCAATTACCGGACATTTAAACCTGAAAAAGACGGTCTTTTCTGTGCGCGTATCTTTGGCCCAACCAAAGATTATGAATGTCTGTGCGGTAAATACAAACGCATGAAATACAAAGGCGTTGTTTGCGAGAAATGCGGCGTTGAAGTTACTGTCACCCGCGTTCGCCGTGAACGTATGGGCCATATTGAACTGGCTGCACCTGTTGCGCATATCTGGTTCCTTAAATCCCTGCCGTCTCGTATTGCAACTTTGCTTGATATAACCCTCAAAGAAGTTGAGCGGATTTTGTACTTCGAAAGTTTCGTTGTTACAGAACCTGGTTTGACATCTCTTACTGAGCGTCAATTGCTGAGCGAAGAAGAATTCCTCGACGCGCAGTCTGAATTTGGCGAAGACAGCTTTACCGCGTCTATCGGCGCCGAAGCTGTGCGCGAAATGCTTATGGGTCTTGACCTGGAAGCCGAAGTTGAACGTACTCGTTTTGATATTACCGAAACCGGTTCACAGCTTAAGCTGAAAAAATACCGCAAACGCTTAAAACTTCTAGAAGCCTTCATCGGCTCGGGTAACCGTCCTGAATGGATGGTTCTAACCGTTGTTCCGGTTATCCCGCCAGAGCTACGCCCACTTGTTCCCCTAGATGGTGGACGGTTTGCGACCTCTGATCTGAACGATCTTTACCGCCGGGTTATCAACCGTAATAACCGCCTTAAGCGTCTCATCGAGCTTCGTGCGCCTGACATTATTGTGCGTAACGAAAAACGCATGTTGCAAGAATCCGTTGACGCACTTATCGACAATGGTCGTCGTGGTCGTGTCATTACGGGTGCCAACAAACGTCCGCTTAAATCCATGTCCGATATGCTTAAAGGTAAGCAAGGTCGTTTCCGTCAGAACTTGCTCGGGAAACGGGTCGATTACTCTGGCCGTTCCGTTATTGTGGTTGGTCCTGAATTGATGCTGCATCAATGTGGTCTGCCTAAGAAAATGGCGCTGGAGCTGTTTAAGCCGTTTATTTATGCGCGTCTTGATGCCAAGGGCCTTTCTGGGACAGTTAAACAGTCCAAGAAAATCGTTGAAAAACAACGCCCAGAAGTTTGGGACATTTTGGACGAAGTTATCCGCGAACACCCAATCATGCTTAACCGTGCGCCAACTTTGCACAGGCTCGGCATCCAGGCATTTGAACCCGTCTTAACCGAAGGCAAAGCAATCCGCTTACATCCGCTGGTTTGTACTGCGTTTAACGCTGACTTTGACGGTGACCAAATGGCGGTTCATGTGCCGCTTTCAATCGAGAGCCAATTAGAAGCCCGCGTTTTGATGATGTCTACGAACAACATCTTATCGCCTGCTAATGGTAAGCCGATTATTGTGCCGTCTCAGGATATCGTTTTGGGTCTGTATTATATGTCAATAATGGTCGACGGCGAAAAAGGCGAAGGTCGTGCATTTGTAAATATGCAAGAGATCGAAGCTGCGCTAGATGATAAACAAATCACATTGCATTCCAAAATTAAGGGTCGTTTTAATGTCATGGACGAGGACGGCAATGTAACGCAAGAAGTGGCCGAGACTACGGCTGGTCGTTTGATGATGGCAGAATATCTGCCGGTACATGCGAAAATTCCTTACGCGGAACTAAACGTGTTGATGACCAAGAAAGCTATTGGCGCATTGATCGATTTGGTCTACCGCCATGCTGGTCAAAAAGCGACCGTGATTTTCTGTGACAAAATTATGGGCATCGGCTTTCGCGAAGCGGCTAAAGCCGGTATTTCGTTCGGTAAAGATGATATGATTATCCCTGCGGAAAAAGCCATTGAAGTTAATAAAACCAATGCATTGGTTACGGATTTCGAACAGCAATACGCAGATGGTCTGATTACCAAAGGCGAAAAGTACAACAAAGTTGTAGATGCTTGGTCTAAATGTACGGACAAAGTTGCGGACGCCATGATGGCCGAAACAGCGAAGCCGCGTAAAATGATCAACTCCGTCTTTATGATGGCCGATAGTGGCGCGCGTGGTTCGAAAAACCAAATGAAACAGCTTGCGGGTATGCGTGGTCTTATGGCCAAGCCGTCCGGCGAAATTATTGAAACACCGATTATTTCTAACTTTAAAGAAGGCCTATCGGTTCTTGAATACTTTAACTCCACTCACGGGGCGCGTAAGGGTCTTGCTGATACGGCGCTTAAAACTGCCAACTCGGGCTATCTAACCCGCCGCTTGGTTGATGTTGCACAAGATTGTATCGTGACCGAACTTGATTGCGGCACCAATGAAGGTATCAAATTGATACCTGTTGTTGATGCGGGTGAAATTGTGGTGTCCTTAGGCGAGCGTATGCTTGGACGTACATGTGCCGAAGATATTCTCGACCCGGCCAGTGGAGATGTTATCTTCCCTGCCAATACTTATATCGATGAAGATAGAGCTTTGGTTATTGACAATTCAGGTCTCGGCGACGCACGTGTGCGCTCGGCTTTGACCTGTGATACTGTGACCGGTATTTGTTCGGCTTGTTATGGTCGCGATCTAGCGCGTGGTACCCGTGTAAACATGGGTGAAGCGGTCGGCGTTATTGCGGCGCAGTCAATTGGTGAGCCGGGTACTCAGCTTACTAAGCGGACTTTCCATATTGGTGGTACGGCCTCGGTTTCTGATAAATCAGTGGTTGAAAGTGCCAATGAAGGTAAAGTTGTCTACATAAACGGTAATGTTGTTAAAGACAGCACAGGCGTACTTATGGTCATGGGCCGTAACATGCAGGTTGCCGTTCATTCAGCTGAAGGCAAGGAGCTTGAACTTCACAAAGTTAGCTATGGTAGTAAAGTTTGGGTCGACGACGGTGCGAAAATTGCGCGCGGCGACAAGATCAATGAATGGGATCCATATTCAGAGCCTATCTTAACCGAAATTGGCGGTACGGTTCAGTTGGTCGATATGATCGACGGTGTGTCCGTTCGCGAAGAAACCGATGAAGAAACTGGCATTACGTCCAAAGTTATCGTTGACTGGCGCTCATCTGCTAAAGGTGGTGACCTACAGCCAATGGCGATTATCATGGGCAAAGACGGCGAACCAATGAAAACGCCAAACGGCAATGTCGCAAATTACATGCTGTCCGTTGGCTCTATGTTGTCTGTCAATGACGGCGACAAAGTACATGCCGGTGACAGCTTGGCTCGTATTGCCAAAGGCGGTGCGACCCAGCGCGATATTACGGGTGGTCTGCCGCGTGTGGCCGAATTGTTCGAAGCCCGTAAGCCGAAAGATGACGCAGTTATTGCCGACATTGAAGGTAAAATTGAATTTGTCCGCGAGTATAAAAACAAACGCCGCATTCAAATTACGCCGGACGACGAGACACAGGAGCCGTCTACATTCTTGATTGCCAAAGGTAAGCACATGTCTGTGCGTGATGGTGACCGCGTGATTAAAGGTGATTACCTGATCGACGGTAATCCTGCGCCTCACGATATTTTGGAAATTTTAGGTGTGGAAGCTTTGGCTGAATATATGGTCGACGAAGTTCAAGCGGTTTACAGACTGCAAGGCGTGCCGATCAATGACAAACATATCGAAGTTATCGTTCGTCAAATGCTACAAAAAGTCGAAGTCACTGATCCGGGCGATACCAGTCTTCTTAAGGCAGAGCAGGTTGACCGCACGGAATTTGCTGACGTTAATAAGGCTCTTCTGGAACGGGACAAAGATAAGACACCGGCAACGGCAAAACCGTTCTTGCTTGGTATCACCAAAGCGTCCTTGCAAACCAAGTCGTTTATTTCCGCAGCGTCCTTCCAAGAAACAACCCGCGTACTGACCGAAGCGTCCGTACAGGGTAAGGAAGACATGCTCGACGGTTTGAAAGAAAATGTGATCGTGGGTCGTTTGATCCCGGCTGGTACGGGCGCAACATTGCGCAAATACCAAAAGCTGGCCAATGCGCGCGATACGAAACTTCTGGATGACCGCGCAGCTGGCCTGCCTGTCGAAGACGAAAGCCTACCATCAGATATCGCAGACGCTGCTGCCCAAGAAGCAGGAGTTGAAGCCGGTGTTGAGGCGGGAACAGATGCATAAAGCTTCGTAACTAAATAATTGAATATAAAAAACCCGGCCTTGTGGCCGGGTTTTTTATTGCCTGCTATTTCGGCGCCCTTATTTGGGGCCGTTATTTTGGTGTGAGCCGTAGAAGTTTGCCTTCGGTGCTATCGTCGGTCAGGACTAGGATACTCCCGTCGGGTGCGGTGCGGACATCGCGAATACGTGCGTCTAGGTTTTCTAATAAAATATATTCGTGGACAAATTTGCCGTCATCAAGGTCGACCCTGCGTAAATCTTGGGACTTAAGCCCGCCGACCAATGCATCGCCGTTCCAATCCGCAAACAAATCGCCGCGGTAAATCGTCAAGCCGGACGGCGCGATGGACGGCACCCAATCTTTGACGAATGGCTCCATACCCTTATAGCTCTGGAATGGTGTTATTTTTGCGCCGTTATAATCAATGCCCGTTGTGGCAATTGGCCAGCCATAATTCTTGCCGGGCTTGATAATGTTCAGCTCATCTCCGCCTTTGGGCCCGTGTTCATGCGCCCATAATCTACCGCTCTCGCTATCATAATGCAGACCTTGGGGATTACGGTGACCCAGAGAGTAAATCTCTGGGCGAACACCTTCTACGCCTATAAATGGATTGTCAGTAGGAATGGATCCGTCCATATTAATCCGTACGATTTTACCAAGGTCAGATGCTTTGTCCTGCGCCGCCTCACGGTAAGCAAAGCCTTCGCCTAAACTTATGACCAAAGTCCCGTCGGGCAAGAGCACCATACGTGCGCCAAAATGTGCATTTGTGTCTTTGCTCGGTGTAGCCTTAAAAATAATTTTGCTGTCTACAAGTTCCGTACCGACAAGACGTGCACGCAATACCGCCGTGCGGTTGGCCGCCTTCGTGCCTTGTGCATAGGATAAAAAGACAGTCTCGTTGTCGAAAAAACTTGGGTCGGCAAAATCTGGGTCGGCAAAATCCGGGGACAATATAATGTCAAATAAACCCGCTTGCCCATCCGTATATATATCGTCCGGCAGGCCGGTAATTTCTGTGCGTGTGCCGTCGCTCGCGATTTGTAATAAATACCCGTCCCGCTCGGTGACCAAATATCCGCCGCTTGGCAGAACCGTAACCCGCCATGGTGTACGTAAATTATCCGCTATTGTCTGGACTTCAACCATAGTCTGGCTAGCTATTGCGGTTGGTCTTTGTGCGTCCTCTTTGGGAGAACATGCTGAGAGTAATAATGCTCCGCCCATTAATAATGTGAGCGATAGAGTGAATGCTAAGCTCGTTGTGCGAATATTCATTGTCTTCTCCTTAAAATTTACTCTCTTTAACTTGGCTTGACCAAGGCACAAAAGATAGCCCATATTGTGTCCAAACAAAAGGCCGATAATAAAGGTCGCAAAAGGAGGGACAAAGATGCGCCGATTTGGAAAGATAGTTTTGGTGTTTATCTTAAGTGTGATCATTGCCACATTGGTCGCCAGCCTGTTCTCAACCCAATTTGTCATTGCGGCTCTTGAAAATTCAGGTGCCAAAGTCGGGTGGGGCGATCGTCTGGATATGACATTATATGATCTTGGCCATTTGGGACTACTTTATGCGGTTTTCATTTTCATCGGACTGGCCATAGCTTTCCTATTTGCGGCACTGGTCTACCGCTTCGCCAAAACCAAACGTCCCCTGATTTATGTAGTGGCGGGCATGACCTGCTTCGTTGTCATGCTCTACCTCATGCAAGCCGTATTCTTCGGCGTCCCCATTATTGCGGGCGCGCGAAGCGGGGTGGGCTTGGCGTTTCAAGCTCTGGCAGGCGGCATAGCGGGTTATGTGTTTGCGAAATTGACGGGGAAGTCAGTACATAAAGAGTAAACCAAAGCTCACACAGATATGATGTAGCTGGAATCTGTATTAACCCCCAGGGCAAGGGTTGATACCATCTATCACTATGCACTCATCTATTTCATCCATAGGTTCTAGAGGCGGGGCAGGGTCATGTGGTAAAATCGGATATACATGTCTTTCAGAAGATGCCGGATCACCGGTACCATCTTGTTTGCCCTTTGTAGCACTTTCACTGTTTTTTTCTTTACCGTCCGTAAGCCCGTCAGAAACATTATCAGATGCTTTATTCTTTTTAAGCGTTATATTACTATATTTTACTCTGCCAGCACGGCTTTTTAAAGTTTTACAATCCGTGGTAGTGTCGTCACAATCACCGTCCTGAACTTTTTTTGTGACTTCACCCTTAATATCACCTAATTGCATATAGGGCGCAGTTCGTTTGTTTTGTTCAGCATCCCCATTTAGCGTCTCTTTATTCTTCGCCTGTGTGTTCTTAGAAGTTTGAGCATAGGATTGCCCCGCAAGTAATGTGCAAGCCATTCCTGTTATTAAAAGAAATTTTAAAGTCATGTGTTCCTCCCTTTCTAATTATACCGCGTAATGATGTACGATGTTATTTATATAAGTATAACATTTATTGGTACAGCTTGAAAGACACATCCATATAACGTTCCCGTTAACAAGGAAGTCCGAAAATTATTGCCATGATTTCACGTACTTAAATTTCAACGCGCAT
>JAJFFM010000187.1 GCA_021776675.1 Robiginitomaculum sp. | reverse complement strand
GATTAGGTTATGAAGCGTCAGTCACTCTTTATTATTGGTGGTATTTCATTGTTCATTCTGGCTTGGTGGGCCGGATACACAGTATTTGGCGATATGGACTATAAAAGGAAAACGGTAGAAACGGTCCCGCCTGTGACGAGTACGCAATCAACACCAACTGATACCAGACCTGCTGAAAACCGAGTGGATAATTCGCCGGTTACCAACAATGTTCAATTTATCAACACAGGCTGGAAGATTGACGAAGCTAAAGCATCACCAAGAGCTTGCTTGCAATTTAATTTGCCGCTCAATAGCGCAGAGAACCTCAAAGTTGTTGATTATATACGCGTAGAGCCTGAAGCAAAAATTACGGCTGAAATTACAGATAAACAATTGTGTTTATCTGGCCTAGAGTTCTCTAAAGACTATACAGTGACAATGTTGTCTGGTCTACCGAGTGCGAGCGATAAAGCATTGCTAGATGATAAAAGTCTTGAAATTAGCTTTGGGGATCGTCCGGCGCGCATTGCATTTGCAGGGAATGGCGTAATCCTACCGCGTATTGGCGCGCAAGGGCTCGCCATTGAAACAACAAATATCAAAGAACTGGAAATTGAAGTGTTTCGGGTGGGGGATCGTATGGTTGCCCGTCGCCGTCCTGATACAGGTGAAACAATTGACGAGGGTGATTATTATTACGGCTATGATAATGTCGCCACAGAAGTTCGCGAAAACGTCTGGAAGGGCACTTTATCTATTGATAGCTCGCCCAATACAGTAACCACAACGGTTTTTGACCTTGCTGGCGCGATTGGCGAATTAAAGCCGGGCGCTTATATAATAGAGGCCGTGCGCAAGCGGATCGATGATGATGATTACCGTCCGGCGCGCGCATGGCGCTGGATTATTTCCACTGACCTGGCATTTACCACTTATCAAAGCCCGTCTGGTCTTGATGCTACAGTGCGGTCAATCAATACAGCTAAAGCCGTAAATAACATTCGCGTGGATTTGGTCGCATCTAATAATGAAATTCTAGGCCGCGCCGCAACCGATAGAGACGGGCGTGTGCATTTCGATACGCAATTATTGAAAGGCGAGGGCACTTTACGGCCACGTATGTTAATGGCTTACGGCCCAGACGGTGATTACGCATTGCTCGACTTCAACAGATCACCACTTGATTTGTCGGCTTTTGCAATAGGCGGGCGCAAAGTGTCTAAGGACATTGATGCATATGTATTTACGGACCGCGGCGTTTACCGTCCGGGAGAGACGGCCAACATTACGGCTATGCTCAGGGATACTAAGGTACAAGCTATATTTGGGCGGGTTGGACAGGTTCGTTATCTGAAACCCGGCGGACAAGAATTCCGTAAAGTCCGTTTTGATACCTTATACGAAGGCACATTATTACAAACGTTTGACATCCCAAAATCAGCACCACGCGGAATGTGGCGTGCCGTAGTTGAAGTTGACGGCATGGGACAGGTCGGTGCTATTGGTTTTGATGTACAGGATTTTGTACCACAAAAACTAAAAGTAGACGTTACTATTGATGATTCACCGCTTAGGGCAGATGAAATTAGGCCTTTGGAAATTTCCGCACAATTCCTGTACGGTGCTAATGGCGCAGATTTAGCGGGAGAGGCCGAAGCCCGTATTCGCGTTGAAGCAAACCCTTTCTCCAACTTAAAGGGGTATACATTTGGCCTATCCGAGAAATCCTTCCGTGAAGAATTCATTAGTCTAGGCGGCGGTGCAACTGATGAGAAAGGATTGCTCAACCTAGATTTATCTTTAGCACAAGCGCGCATCGAGACTATGAAGCCGCTACGAGCTGAAATAACGGCGGGTGTATCTGAACCAAGTGGCCGGTATGTGCAAACAAGTACTCGAATTCCTGTTCGAACCCAAGACGTCTATATTGGAATAAAGCCTAAATTTGAACGTCGGCCTGCGCGAAATAAACCAGCAGGGTTCAATATCAAAGCTGTTGACTGGCAAGGTGAACTGACGGCTATGAAGGTCGAGTGGACCTTGGTCAAAGAAGACTATCATTATAATTGGTACCGTAGAAACGGTCGCTGGCAGTACCGCTATGATCAGACGGATGTAGAAATTGCCACGGGGATTTCTGATGTGTCTGCGACAGACGGCGCAGATGTGGAGCGGACATTAGATTGGGGTCGTTACCGTCTCATTGTAAAAGACAGCCAAAACAATATTTCGTCTTCCTATCAGTTTTGGGTTGGTTGGGGTGGTACATCTGCCAACAATGCACCTGACCAAGTTCAAATGGGTGCGCCCGAAATGGACGTGAGTAGTGGGGACACGGTCAAACTTACTGTCAATTCTCCCTATGCTGGAATAGGTGAACTGGTCTTAGCTGATCAAGCTGTGCGCAGTATCCAAACTGTCTATTTACCTAAAGGTGGTTCAGAGATAACTGTGCGTATGCCCAAGGATATTGGTTCAGGTGTTTATGCTCTGCTCAGTGTTTATACACCGCGCAGTGTAGATAAACGCCCTGTGCCGCGCCGCGCCGTTGGTATTACCTATCTGAAAGCCAATATAGACAAACAGAAACTAGGTGTGAAACTCAGTGCTCCGGATGTTGTTAAACCAAGGCAAACTCAAAATATAAGTGTGGGCTTTGATAATGTCCCGCGTGGTGAGCAGGTTTACTTAACCTTAGCCGCCGTTGATGAAGGTGTTTTGCAAATAACCAAATACAAATCACCGGACCCGCAAGAATTTTACTTTTCTCGTAAAGCTATGCCACTTTCTGTACGTGATGATTATGCCCGCTTGCTTAACCCTAATCTAGGAGCGCCGACTTTGGCCCGTTCAGGTGGTGATACTCTGGGTGGTGAAGGACTAACATCAGCTCCAATCAAAGTTGTTTCTTTATATAGTGGTTTAGTAAAAGTGGTCGGCGGCAAAGCCGTTGTCCCTGTTAAGCTTCCTGATTTTAACGGCAAATTACGTTTAATGGCCGTAGCGTGGAGCCGTAGCGCAGTCGGCAGTGATGTGTCGCCAATGATTGTCCGTGATGCTGTGCCAGCTATTCTATCCTTACCGCGTTTTCTTGCACCGGGCGATAAAGCCTTAGCCAATATCTCCGTTGATAATGTCGGCGGGGCGGCTGGTGATTACAGTCTAGCTTTAACCAGTACAGGTGTGCTCTCCATAGAAAACGGTAGTGACGAGTTTAAACTGGATAAAGGCCAACGCAAAACTAGCTCTGCGGATATTACGACCGACCGGATAGGTGTCAGTTCAGTTAACTTGGCAGTCAAGGGCCCGCGCGGGTATAAAGTCAATTCTACATTTGACATTCAAACTCGCTCTGCATTCCTGCCCACATCAAAAATGGTCACAGCTCCCATGGAAGCGGGCGAAGTATTCAATCTTGATAAGGATATGTTGCAAGGATTTGATCCGGGTAGTGTTGATGTCAATATATCGTTCTCCAGAACGCCAGGAATAGACCCAACCGCATATGCCACTGCCGTATCTCGTTATCCTTATGGATGTTCTGAGCAAACGGTCAGTGCCGCAATGCCACTTCTTTATGCTCATGAACTTGGCGGAGTACCGGGTATCAATGAGGCTGATGCTAGGTTTGCCTTGCAAGTGGCTGTGGATAGGTTGATTAACCGCCAAAGCAGCGATGGTAGCTTTGGCTTGTGGCGGGCTAATGATCGGTATGCAAGGCCTTGGCTCGGCGTTTATGTGACGGATTTCTTGCTGCGCGCCAAAGACAAAGACTATGTGGTGTCGCAAGACGTCCTTGATAAATCTCTAAACGCTTTGTATTCAATGACAAAAATGCCGCGCTGGCCGAGCTTGAATTATCTCTATGATTACGAGGTAGATACAGTTCAAAGACGCATGTCCCGTCAAACCGAAGCCGCAGCCTATGCACATTATGTATTGGCCAAAAACGGCAAGGGTCGGCTAAAGGATATGCGTTATTTCTCTGATAATCATGCGAAGAAAATGCGTTCTGCCATGTCGTGGGGACATTTGGCCTCGGCCCTTTCCATGATGGGTGATGATCGCCGTGCCGACCAAGCTTATAAAAGTGCCTTGGCATTGGTCGATATAGAAATTGATCATGATTATTACCAATCTCCGACTCGTGATGCGTCTGGCCTGTTGGCAATGATTAAAGAAACGGGACAAAACCAATATCTGGAAGAAGCGCAAGCTGCATTCCAAAAACATCTAAAAGAGCCAAACCGTCTTAATACCCAAGCTCAAGCTCAGGTTATTTTAGCAATTCGTGCTTTTCTCAAAGATAGTGAACCTGTTAATATCAGCTCTGAGAATGCAAATATCGCAATGGGTGGAGCCATAGCCAAATCGCATCTCTATAGTGGGGATATGGCCGATAATCCATCGTTCACCAATAAGTCCGACAAGCAGGTCTGGCGTTCCGTGATGATTAGCGGCACACCATTGAAAGCCCCGCTTGCAATTAATGAAGGATATGTTGTTACCAAGCGTGTACAAAAGCTCGACGGTAGTTTGGCTGATCTGAGCAATGTAAAACAAGGCGAGCGCTATATTGTCAAAGTTAGTTTCAAGTCTACGAAATCACGTGCGGGTCTTGCCGTTTTGGCGGACCTATTACCTGCGGGCATGGAGATAGAAGCCATATTAGAACCGGGCGAAACGGCTTATAATAATGTGAGTAATTTGAGCAATTTCCAAACTTCGGAAGTGCGGGATGACCGTTTGGTCGCAGCTACCAAGACTTATAATCGTAGAACTTACCGTATTGCTTATTTAGTACGGGCAGTGACACCGGGTGATTTTGTCTGGCCGGGCGCAGTAGTCCAAGATATGTACCGTGCACAAGACCACGCAATATCTGGTGCAACACGGGTGCAAATTTCTGCGCAGGGTAAGGGCTAGGCGATATGAAACTGCTGAGGCAAGTGAAATGGGGGTTTCTCATTGTCATGGGAACGCTTTTGCTTGTTAATATTTTGTTCCCCCCACCGCTGGAGCGTGCCTACGACACATCCACATTAGTAACGGATAGGGATGGACAATGGTTAAGCGCTTTCACGGTGGATGACGGACGTTGGCGTCTAAAAGCCGATATGGATGAAGTTGACCCACGTTTTGTCGTGGCACTTATCGCCATTGAAGACAAACGTTTCTATCGTCACAGTGGTGTTGATCCGTTAGCCGTTATACGCGCAGTGCGTTCATGGCGACGACAAGGAGAGATCGTTTCAGGTGCATCGACCCTGACCATGCAGTTGGTACGACAATTAGAACCACGTCCGCGCACATTTAAATCCAAAATTATCGAGAGTTTCCGTGCCGTGCAGTTGGAGCTACGCCTGTCCAAGCGCGAGATCCTGTCGCTCTATCTTACCCACACACCTTACGGCGGTAATGTAGAAGGGATTACCGCAGCCACCCATGTGTATTTCGACAAACGGCCTGATCAACTCACGGACGGTGATATTGCATTACTGATAGCTCTACCTCAAGCCCCTGAGAATCGTCGTCCTGACCGGCATGTTGAGAATGCCCAAAAAGCCCGTGATATGGTGTTGGACAAACTACTTACTGCCAATTTAATAACTGAAAGACAGCTAAGCGAAGCCAAAGAAGATGGCGTACCGTCCATGCGAAAAACTTTCCCACAACAAGGATGGTTAGCGGCGCATAAAATCAAGAGTAAAGCTCAAAAAAGTGGACGTGTTGTCTCAAGCCTCGACGCGGAGTTCCAACAAGAAGTCCAACGGCTTGCGGCGCAATTTACAGAAAACCTCGATAGTAATGTCGCCGTCATGGTGATTGAAAACGAAACCATGAAGGTGCGTGCTCATATTGGTTCGGCGGGACGCGATAGGCCGGGTGGGTGGATAGATATGACAAATAGTATCCGCTCGCCGGGGTCGACTTTGAAACCGTTTATTTACGGATTTGCCTTTGACGACGGCCTGTCTGCGCCAGGTTCATTTATATTAGACGCGCCAACACGGTTTGGCAGTTATCAGCCGGAAAATTTTAATCGACGTTATCACGGTGATGTACGGGTCTATGAAGCACTGGCTCATTCGCTGAATGTACCCGCGGTGCTTGCTCTTGATAAGGTTGGTACCAAACGATTTGAGGCAGCATTGCAACTTACAGGCTCAAATCTGGTTGTCCCTAACCGAGGAAACGGTGAAGCGGGTCTCGCTATTGCGCTGGGCGGATTAGGGTTAAAACCGCAGGATTTAGCAGTGTTATATGCGGCTTTGGCCAATGGGGGCAAAGCCAGAGATTTATTATGGTTAGAAGATGGCCAACTGGAAAATAGCTATCAAATGCTTAGCGCAGACAGCGCCGAGAAGATAACCAAAATTCTACGCCAAGCACCGACACCGGACGGACATGTACCCCATTGGTTGGCGCAAAACGCGCATGCAATTGCCTACAAAACGGGTACAAGTTACGGGTTCAGAGATGCGTGGGCCGCAGGGTATACAGATAAATGGACTGTTATTGTTTGGACGGGGCGTCCTGATGGCTCCACCCGTGTTGGCAAAACAGGGCGGGGTGTAGCTGCGCCGCTATTGTTTGATGTATTCGCGAGTTTGCCTGACACAAAAGGCAATATATCGTTTGAACGCATGGCCGAAGCACCGCGCGGGGTGAAAGCCTTTGGCGGAAAGCCTGATACTATGCCTGTGCTTTTATTTCCTCCAGATGGGGCCGAACTGGCCGTTGAAACATTTGGTGCAGATGGTCACGGTCTTACACTGACTGCGCGGTCTCCTGAACGGTCTAAATTGGCATGGTATGTCGACGGGCGTAAATTATCGCCGCGCATTTTAAGTGGTCAAACCGTGTGGCAGCCAGAAAAACCGGGTTTCTATAAAATCAGTGTCGTTGACGGACAGGGTGCAACCACCAATTCGAACGTCAGAGTTATGGCGGTTCAATAGCAAAAAATACCAAAACCATGTTATCCCACCATGTCATCCCGACCAAGCCGCTTATGCGGCGTAGAGCCGGGATCTCGTACTTTATCTTAGCTGCCGAGATCCCGACCATGTCCGGGATGACAAAAGATTTAATAGTGACATAAATTTCTATTGTATTAGGTTGCCAAAAACTTACGCATGTAAATGTAAGAAAATTAGGAACCTCAAATGCAAAAATCTGATTTTTTCGACTATATCCAAGCAGACCTCTCTGAAATTGATGCAAAAGGCATGTATAAACGCGAA
>JAJFFM010000186.1 GCA_021776675.1 Robiginitomaculum sp. | reverse complement strand
GAGAATGCTGCCGGTTCAAATAATGTTGATGATGCTGCTGCCCAATTCGGGTTTAGCCAACGTGCATTTTATGCACAGGATGTATGGGAAGTTGATGAAAATCTGACACTGACCTATGGTTTGCGTTACGATATCAACTATAGTGACGATACACCGACCTTTAACCAAAATTTCTTTGACCAACACGGTATTCGCAATGACTCTAATCTAGACGGGAAGGATTTGTGGCAGCCACGGTTTGGTTTTGATTATAACGTTGACGGTAATATTGAAGTTCACGGTGGCGCAGGTCTGTTCTCAGGCGGCAACCCAAATGTATGGATTTCAAATAACTATTCCAACAATGGTGTAACCCAATTTGAATTCCGCGTTCGCAACGATAATATTGCCAACTTTACTTATAATAATGGTGGGCCGTTCTCGTCTATTCCACAAGAAGGCCTTGATGCTGTAGCAAATGCTTCAGGCCGTGGCCCGGTCAATGCTATTGACCCGGACTTTGAACTCCCTTCTGAATGGAAATTCTCATTCGGTACGTCATTTGAACTTGATGGCGGCGAATTCTTGGGTGACGGTTATAAAGTTGGCTTGGATGTCTTGTACTCCAAAACAAATGAAGCCGCTTTGATCCGCAATTTGGAACTAACTCAAAGCGGTACTGCCCCTGATGGTCGTCCTATTTATAGCGGCGCACCGTTCAACGACTTCTTACTGACAAATGCGCTTGATAAGGGCGATTCATTGGTTCTATCAGCTATCGTTTCTAAAGAACACGATTTCGGCTTGAGCTGGAATTTGGGTTATGCTTATACGGATGCCAATGATGTCAATCCAATGACTTCATCGGTTGCATTTTCTAATGATAAGAACATTGCTTTGTCAGATCCGCTTAACCCGGGGTTGGCTACGTCAAATTATGAAATTCCGCACCGCTTTACCTTGAGTGCGAATTACAGCCATGACTTCATTGAAGATCTAACCACAACATTCTCTATGTTTGCTTCATATGCACAAGGACGTCCATTTAGTTACACCTTTAATCGCAATGGAGAGTTTGAGGGCTTCTTTAGTAATTCCCGTCAATTGTTTTATGTGCCAACCGGACCAAGCGATCCATTGGTTGATTTGAGCGGTCTGACAGATCAAGCAGCATTCTTTGCTTTCCTAGATCGTAGTGGTTTGAATGAGTTCGCTGGTGAGATTGCACCGCGTAATGCATTTCATGATGATTGGTTTACCAAAGTTGACCTGAAGATTAAGCAGGAATTTCCTGGCTTTAGAAAAGGTGACAGGGCATCAGCCTTTATCGTACTGGATAATGCTTTAAATATGTTGGACAATGATTGGGGGCAATTGCGTCAACACTCATTCCCGAACACTGCGGGCGTTACTGATGTAGATATTGTTGGTGGACAATTTGTCTATTCCAATGAAGATAGTGGTGCAGATGAAGGTAGTCTTCGTTCAAATCCATCCAACTGGGAAGTTCGTTTTGGTTTCAACTACGATTTTTAGGTTGACCAAGAAAACTTGAATAAGAAAAGGCGGGGTTTTCCTCGCCTTTTTTATTGCTTGGATATAATCTAAACCTGCAAAAAATAAAATCTATCCACGGGTTTGTGGGCGGGTGTATATTTGGACTATGCGTTCAATATCTAAATTAAAATCAGCAAGCCTCAATAGCGCCTCGCAGGGCGCCATTTGCTCTTTGATCCAAATCGACGCATATCTCAATTACATGGCGTCACCTGTTATGAAGTCGACACGCAGTGCAGACCAAAGCCCGCCGCGCGGTGTGCAAATATTCCTTGTTTGTTGGTTACAGATATGGCTGGATTGGTTGCGCGGTGAAGAATATGCGGCAGACCCGACACAGATACGCGAACCTGCTATTCTCAACCGTCATGACAGGCGTATGGTCGGGCGAAAAATACCGCCGGTTCGTAGCCATAACATATTATTTCATCTGTTCGGTAAAACCATGAGCCGCACTCAGTTTCTTGAGCGCCTATGTATGCTTTCGCCTCTAGGGCGCGTACGTATATACAGGTTTCGGTATTGGGGTTCCGTTCTGCAAAGACAGGCTTTACTTATATGCTATGATCATGGTTGGTGGCGAACACCACTCAGTGGCATGGGCCGTGTAAATGGTGGATTGTGGCGCGTGCATTTATGGCCAAATTAATATGCAAATTATCTTGTTAATAACAACCAACTTAACCCGCGCAAGCGACCGTAAACGCCTACGCGAAACTCTATCGGTTAATCTACTACCCCAACAGCCTTACCCATAATATCAAAGATTTCAGCTTGATCAATAATACCATGGACTTGTTCTGCGCCGGGGCCTTTAGCAAACAAAGCTACATCTTCACCGCCGTGGGTTTCAGATGCACGCTTAATGGCAGTTTGTTGTTTGTAGTCCTTGTCCTGCACCATATTATCGGTTTGCTCCACGTCATCCCTTATATGAGGACCATTATGATAACCCAGTGTAGTGTAGGGAAGTTTGTCGCCTGCCAAGCTTGGTTTTCCGTCTTCGCTCTCAGGCGATACCACAAGACCCAATATTGGATTACCAGCCTTGGGATACCCTGCAATAGTAAAGACATGAGAGTGGTCAGCCGTCACCAAAATAAGTGTATCTTCGTCGCTAGTCATTTCGTCAGCCAAAGCAACGGCGCGCGCCAATTCTTGTGTCTCACTCAAAGCTCGGTAAGCATTGGTGGCGTGGTGAGCATGGTCAATCCGGCCCGCCTCAACCATAAGGAAATACCCAGTATCGCGGGCCGCCAAATTATCAATAGCAAAGCGGGTCATTTCGGTAAGGGACGGCTGAACCCCTTTATCTCGGTCGACTTCATAGGACATATGACTTTTGCCAAACAGGCCAAGCACATTTTGCCCAGTGGCTGCATCAATTGCGTTTAAATCAGAAACAGTATCTACATAGCTATGGGCATTACTTTTCTTGGCCCACTTTATTGCAAGGTTTTGGCCGTCCTTTCGCATTCCGCCTTCATCTTTACCAAAGAAAGCACCTTGCCCACCGCCGAGTGCAACTTCGAGACCAGCATTTGCACCTTTACCGCCGTAAGCCACCAATTGTGCCGCCAGATCTATACAGCCTTTTTCCTGACCATCTTTACTAATCTCACTATCTATCTCCCAACCGCGACTTTGCGCATGGCCGTAAACGGCAGCAGGCGTTGCGTGGGTGAGGCGCGCCGTGGATACAATACCCGTCGACATGCCGGCATTCTCGGCCAAGTCAGCAAATAAGGTCGGCGGTGTAGCGGTACTATCGGCGCAGCCTGCATATAGTCCGTCAGGTTGGACATTTATTTTACCAATTTGGGTTTTCATGCCTGTATTCATGGCACTTGCTGTGCCTGCGCTGTCTGCGACCTGCGCGTCCAAATTATAGGTTTTGACCAGCGCCAAATTTTGAAACTCCTCGAAGGACAATCTATTACCTTCGCCGTTCATGCCTTTGCTTTGCCCGTCAAAAATCCGCGCCGCCGTGATAGTGGAAATTCCCATCCCGTCGCCAATAAACAAAATGACATTTTTGGCTTTAACGGGTTGGGCCAGTGCAGGTTGGGCCAGTTCGGTTTGGGCTAGTTCAGATTGGGCCAATGTAGGCTGTGCTAATGCAGGTTGGGCAACAGCAGTGGTCTTCGTATCACAAGAAGAAAGCCCAAGCGCACTCAAGGCGGTTAGGCTGGCCGCGCTCAACAAGAACAATTTGGAGAAAGATTTCATGATGGTTCCTTTTGGGTATTTTTATTTTATCTATACATAGAAGATTTGAAGGTCTGATGTCATCTATAAAGAAGCACGGACTATTGTCCTTCTTTACTGCCCCTCAAGCCGCCAAGCGATTAATAAAGCCGCTAATATCAACAGGAAGTAAATCCATGTTGGCGCGAACGGGGTTCTGCGCGATGCGGTAACGGTATATTGCTCGTTTTGGATAAGTCCCGCAAAATTGCTCCCTGTTGTTGGCCTACCAGAGCTCTCTTTGCGGAGTGCGGGTATAGTGGCGTCCGCGCCAACCCAATAGGTACCGCCGCCGCTTACCGTCACCAGTGGTTCCAATATTTCCGCCGTAGCAATTACGTGTTTGAACTCGGTTGGATTAAGCGCACCCGCCGCAGCAATAGTAGAAAGCTCTACTGTGGACACACGGTAAGCACCTGGGCTATCTGCGCTCACGCTACCTGTGAAATGTCCCGG
>JAJFFM010000185.1 GCA_021776675.1 Robiginitomaculum sp. | reverse complement strand
GCGGTACCATCGTTACGGCAGATCAAACTTACCGTGCTGATGTGCTATGTTCGGGCGGTAAAATCATAGCTATCGGTGCTGAGTTAGAAGCGCCAACGGGTTGTGATATTATTGATGCGGGCGGCCAATATGTCATGCCGGGCGGTATTGACCCCCACACTCATATGGAACTGCCATTTATGGGTACGGTGGCATCGGAAAGCTTTTATACTGGAACGGCCGCAGGCCTTGCGGGCGGTACAACATCTATCATAGATTTCGTTATCCCAGACCCCGAGCAAAACATTATGGACGCCTATAAGACGTGGCGTGGTTGGGCGGAAAAGTCCGCCGCCGATTACGGATTTCACGTCGCAATCACATGGTGGGACGACAGCGTGCATCAAGATATGGGCACATTGGTGCGCGAAGAAGGCGTCAATTCGTTCAAGCATTTCATGGCCTATAAAGGCGCGATCATGGCCACGGACGAGATTATGTATAACTCGTTCTCAAGGTCACTAGAGCTTGGCGCTATGCCGACCGTGCATGCGGAAAACGGCGAACTTGTTTATCAACTGCAAAAGAAACTTATGGACGCAGGCATGACGGGGCCCGAAGCGCACCCACTGTCCCGTCCTCCTGCCGCCGAAGGTGAAGCCGCGAACCGCGCCTTACGCTTTGCTGAAACCATTGGCGTGCCGCTATATATCGTACATGTGTCTACATCCGAAGCTGTCGAAGAATTAAAACGCGCCCGCGCCCAAGGACAACGCTGTTACGGGGAAGTGCTCGCTGGACATCTTACCGTCGATGATAGTGTTTATCTGGATAAGGATTGGGACAAAGCCGCCGCCCACGTTATGTCGCCGCCGTTTCGTGCTAAGCATCATCAAGAAGCGCTTTGGAAAGGCCTGCAGGGCGGTGTGCTGCAAACCACTGCCACGGATCATTGCTGTTTTTGCGCAGAGCAAAAGGCGGCCGGTAAAGATGATTTCACGCTTATCCCGAACGGCACAGCAGGGGTTGAAGACCGCATGTCTGTGCTTTGGCATCACGGGGTTGGCACGGGGCGTTTGACACCCAATGAATTTGTTGCGGCGACATCGACCAATACGGCCAAAATTTTTAATATCTACCCCCGTAAAGGTTCCATTAGCGTAGGCGCAGATGCGGACATTGTTATCTGGGACGCCGACGCAACGCGCACTATTTCAGCAAAAACGCACCACCAAAATATCGACACCAATATCTTTGAAGGCATGCATGCCCAAGGCATTGCTACGCATACTTTAACGCGTGGTACGCTCGCGTGGAAAGACGGTGAGTTACGCGCTGTAGAGGGGAGCGGACAATATGTAAAACGACCGGCTTTTCCCGCTAGTTTTGACGCCCTGTCTAAGCAAGCGGATAGTAATAGAGCAAAACCCGTCAAAAGATAAAACTTCCGTGCCTTTTTTCGTCCTTGCTTATGTATTTGGATTAGGATGTGTACTCATTAAAGAAAAAATATTATAAAGTTATTATGACGCAACTAACCAAACAAAGTGAAAAATTCCAAAATTGGTGCCGCGTGTACGCATTGCCGCTTTGGGCCAACAATGCTTTAGATGAGAACGGAGGTTTTCACGAGCAATTAAACCTTGATGGTACGCCAGACCTATTACATTCGCGCCGCGTGCGCGTTCAGGCCCGCACGGCTTATGTTTATGCACATGCACACGCCCAAAAATGGTATGACGGTGCGCAAATACCGGCTGACCATGCGTGGAACTATGTCATGACCAATGGGCTACAAGGTGGGATATTCATTCCGGGGGGAGGCTTTAAGGGTTGTGCACATCTTCTTAATGCAGACGGTACGCTTTTGGACAGACATAGGGATACCTATGCGCAGGCTTTTATCCTGCTGGCGGCGGCATGGAGATATAAAGCTTTTGACGACATAAATGCATTAGAAAAAGCCGATGAAACTTTGTCTTTCCTTGATAGGCATTTAAAGGCTGAAAATGGTGGCTGGTATGAAGGCTTATCCCATATATCGTTACAGACTTTGCCGCGCCGCCAAAATCCACATATGCATATATTTGAAGCCTTACTTGCTTTGTTTGAGGTGACAAAAAATGAGAAATACTTAGGTCGAGCAGAGGAGATATTTCATCTGTTTGAAACCCATTTCTTTCATAAAAAATTGGGTGTGGTGCTAGAGTTTTTTAATAATGATTGGTCATTATATGATGGTATCGGAACGATTGAGCCGGGGCATATGATGGAATGGGTTTGGTTGTTGCGGTACTATGAAAAATTGAGCGGGAAAAATGTATCTCTTTACGCCGATAAACTATTTAAAAATGCACTCAAATACGGCCTCAATGAAGATCTTGGTCTCATTAGTGATACGGCATATACTGATAGAGAGACGCCGAACCCCACTTACCGCACTTGGCCGCAAACGGAATACATAAAAGCCAGTATTGCGCAAGCACGGGCAGGCAGAGACGGAATGGAAGATCATGCAAAAAATGCGATCAAATCCTTGTTTCAATATTATCTTGATGTGCAAGTTAAGGGCGGTTGGATCGATCAAGTCGATACCCACGGCAAGGCCATCACAAATGTCATGCCAACGAGCACATTTTACCATTTATTTTGTGCAGCCAGCGAAGTAGCAAATTATACTAATGTAAAGCGATAATCAGGGCAGGTTTGAACCGCCCCAGGTTTTCCGGAAGCTATTTAGTTTAAGTTACGCTGCTTTTGGTACGTTGTCGAGTGCTGCGCGTCTGACGTCAGCGCTTATGGCACAATCGTTTGCTTCAAATGAAATTTATTTCTTGTTTACTCAAAGCAGATGCTGTTATTATAGTTTAGTAGTATCCAGTAAATTCGAGAGCTATTTCTGCTCGTTAAATTTACAAATGAATATTTCTATTTAATGAGTACATTCGTAATAACATAGGTATAACAATGAAAATCATACATCTTTTAATGACAGCGACAGCTTTAACCATATTAGCTGCTTGCGGTCCGAAGTCAGAACCTCAAGGACCTTCTAAAGGGTCTGTGGATATCTCTATAACAACGCCTGAAAATGAGCCTGCTGTAGAGGTTGAAAATGAGAGTGGTATAATTGAACCAACAATTAATTGGTCCGTTATCGGCGATGGCTCTATCTCTAAGGGGGCTACTATAGAATTAAATTTAATTAAAGGCCCAATATTTGCCGTCTTGCCTGATACCGCTGTGGAGCCTGGAGATAAAATAACAACGACAATGACGCTCGCAAGCGAAGAACCTACAGACTTACGTGTCGTGTTAATGCGACATTGTAATTCAGATCAAGGTGACGAGAGTAAAGTAAAAGATGTGAATCTCAGTACAACTCCGACAAGCTTTAGTGTTGAGCACACATTTGCCCAATCATTTTCTTGTATTAGGTTGGTATTTCGGACTTTGGACGCCGACCCTGCCACTATTTTTGTTGATAACATGAAAGTGTTCAAGCAATAAAAGGGGCATGTAATAGCCTCTATATATGTATCGTTTATTTACCGCTACAACAGCTAGTAGATAGGATTATGAAGCTCGCAAATAAATTTGAATTGCCCGTTATATTTAGCGAAAACAAATTTTTGTATTTTCATGCACTAATTTTGACGACATCAAATCTTCCGCATCCCACCAACGATAATGCGCATGCTGCTGTTGGGTGTCAGGTATGATTGACATTGGCAATGCTACGGAATAGCCCAAAACTATGTAGTGAGTGCCGAAATTGGGGTTCAGAAATACATTGTCTTCATAAATATGTTCGAAGACCCCTAACAGGTTGGCGTTATTATTCTCGAGGGGAGCCCCAACTTCCTCTTTATATATTCTTGATAACGCTGTGCTAATTGTTTCATTCTTGTAGATTCTACCGCCAAGATTAAACCAAAATCCTTGTGCGGGTGCGTTTTTTCTAAGGCCCAGTAAATACTGGCCCATTTCGTTTTTTATGACCAAATCAATTGAGATCAGCGGGGTGTACTGTACGATGAATTTGAATTTTTCAGCACTAACCTTCATTTGAGTCTGATCAACTTCGTGTTTCATTTATAGAGCCATTGCTATTTTTTATATAGTTTGTTCGTGCGTGTAATGAACGCATTAATCATCATTTCAGTAAGCTTATCTGCTTTACGCTCAACCAATTGTCGTAACAATTTAGATTTAATATCCATGCATATAATAAAATCAATGTCCGTAGATTTATCGGCATTTTGCTTAAATCGCCAGTCGTTCTTTATCTTGCCTAAAAATGTGCCAGAATCAGTATTAAGAATTTTGATTTCACATGCATTCCTATCGACTTCTATTGTGCATTTTCTGTTTATTTTAAATATTTTGTATTTAAGGGTTATGTCAGCCACAATAATTTCATTGCCATTATTGTTTTTTGTCTTACGAAGTACTTTTGCATGGGGAAGGAAATTTATAAAAACAGGGTAGTTTTCTATATCTAAAACGACGGCCATTATATTTTCTGATGTATGGCTAATTCGTTTGGTAATTTGTTTTTTGAACATGATGGTTAGCTTTCAATTAATAATAGAATACATGTTAGGTCGTATTTTTGTTAGGGTCCGCGTGTGGTAATAAAACATGATAAAGTACCATAAGCTTTAGGCCTTTGGGTTAGATATTTGAACATATCAATATAGCCGAACATATCTCTACACACCAATTATTGTGGTGATAATTATTGCAACTGCTTGGTTACAAAGCTTCGGGTAAAGTGTAATGGTGCTTTGCGGCCGTTTTTTTATTGATTGCTCTGAGCATTGCATATGCATTAGAGGGAATCTCTAACTTTTTAGACCTCTCGAGTTTAAGGTCATTACACAATCCTAATGTAATAGGCTCAAAGTTAGCTGGCTTTTCTTCTTGTAAAAATTCTTTTATTTTATTAAGGGCATTTGCCTCATCTGCAAATGCATCTTCAATTTTAAGGCTTAATACTGGCATGTCTGTCTGCAACCATTTTTCATGGTATTCCGCCCAAGTAGAGCCTGTGTGTCCTTTAACTAAATTCATGAAAGCAGGGAGTGTGTCACCTTTTGTGGCATTTAGTTTTTCCATTTTGTCCATTGCAATGATTGCATCTAAAGGATTACGTACAGCAAGTATGGCACTTTCACCGACTAATGGGTTTTCAGGTGGCAACTCATGGGTTTTAATAAATACCTTGTGAGGCAATTTGGCCAAATATCTTCTTTCTTTCGTCTTCAAAACCTGAAGACAGTTTGGTTTTAACATCAACCGCTTTTCATTTGAAATTGGGCAAATATAGCCAACTAAATAGGGCTTTAGCGTTTTAGGGATTCTTTTCGCTAAAGTTGCGACAGGGAAACTTTCCGCCTGATACTTGCCTATATTTGATTTGTATTTTCTCCAGTTGGCAGGATATGCGTTGGAAGTGAGAAACCGCCAATTCATACTGATGGCCAAACTTAACCAATTGATTCCTGATTGTGGATAACTTGCTACGTATACTAACATACTTTGTCCCCTATTATTTAAAAAAAATAATTTTTGCCCTTAGTTTTCAAAAATAATATAGAGAAAAAATCTAAAGTCTACCTTAAATTGATATTAGTGATGGTTTAGTAGGTGGGACACATTGTCGCTTATATTTTGAGGGCTCATCTTGACTTAACCTATGACAATGTTTGCGAAGAGATCTTGATTAATACTCTGGGAAGTAATGTTTTGTCACACCTAACCATTATGCCGTTGGAGCCAATAAAGTGTTCCCAATTCTCATCAACTTGATCCACCAACAAGTCGACTTTGGTCGTCAGTTGGCCAATAATTATTTTGCAAATTAGCGAAGATAGAATGATTTTGCCAAACACATTCGGATGGACACCATCATCTCGAATAACGCCCAAATTAAATTTGTCCCTATAGCATGTCCCTAGTCGTTTTAAAGGAGAGTAGCTTTAAAAGAGGCATCCATTTCTATACGCATATTTCAAGAGGGTTTAAATACAGCGCGAATTGCATCATTGTTACTTTTCCCGCTAGCGTCTAGCGGTGTATTAAGATTGGCCCAGTCAGGCGCCTAAATTGTATTGAAATTGGTCAATAAAACAGGCTTAATTCCTTCTAACACTGCTACAGACGACATCATGACGTTCGACATCATGTCGTTGTAATAGCTTCCAGAAAGGATTTTTCATATCCAAATAACTCAAAATCTTTCGCATAGCGTTCGCGTATAATTTGTTCAGTTCGTTCGGTAAATAAATCGCAGTAAACATTTTTTTTTGATTTTAATTTTTTGTTGGAGAGATTTATGCGCTCACCATTGTTGTTGAGATTTAAAAATGTAACTTCAGGTAATTGTTTAAGCTGCCATAACCGCGCAACATCCTGTTCAAATGTTTCTAGTTTTCCAATAAAATCAACTAAAAGGTGTCCTTCTTTGTCCATAATAAAATTGTTTTGCGAGCGCCAATGAGGATCAGCTGATTTATCCTCCCCATTTGGTCCAGAAAGCCATGTTACAAAGTCAGAAAAGTTCATAGTTGGGTGAATACCTTCGTGCATTGAAAACATCTGTTGCTTTGCCGCTGAGTCATCGTAATTTAGAAACTTTTCGTACCAAAACGAAGCGACCCGGGTAAATGGATTGCGAACGAAACTAAATTTAAAATAATCATCTATATCAAAATTTGAGAACCCTAAAAAATTATACTTTTTAAAGCCGTCCAAAGCCGCAAATTTATCGCATTTAAAAGCTTGCGAAGAGGGGCCTGTAAATACTCTTAACATTGTACGTGTTGCCGCTTTGGGCACGCAGTACCAGACAAATTTATGTTCTCTAGAAACAACGCTATCGCCACTAACATATATCGGAAAAGAATTCATTGGGTCTCCTTTGTGAGAACGTGATTGACACTGTTACACATGTTTAGTTGGCTTAATCCAAGTTGGTGCGAGTGATACACAATCCATAATAGCAGCAGTCAACGCAGTCTCGTTAAACTCTTCAAAAATACCATTTGATCCTCGAAAGTGATCCCAGTTATTGCCAAGTTCTTTGACTAGAACCCCGACATTTTCAATGGGACTGCCGGTAACTGACGTGAAGATTAGCAAGGCTAAGATTACGTTCCCTAGCACATTAGGGTGAATGCCATCGTCTCTAATAATATCAGTATTTAATTTGGCAGTGAAAACTTCTCTAAGGGCTTTAAATGATGTATCTACTTCGATAAGCAAGTCACGAGAAGGGTTAAATGCGCTGCGAATAGCGTCATTGCCACTCTTCCCGCTGGCGTCAAGTGGTATATTAAAATTAGCCCAATCAGGGACAGTATTTGTATTAAAGTTAGTCAGTACTGCTGGCTGAATCCCATTTAGCAAATTTGCTGCTCCGAGCATCGAATCAAAGTAATTTTTTAAAACGCCAAAATCTTTAGGGTGAATACCGGCATCTTCAAATACAACGTAATCTCCAGGCTGGCAATGCTTGTTCAGATTAAGTATCTGGGGCATGCCACCTCCCCAAAAGCAAGCGCGTAATTTATTGCCATTATTTTTGCTTAGTAGGTTAATGAGCTCTGAAATACTATTCAAGATAAAGCAGGGATGGTCATATGGTAGGTCAAACTTCCCAACCGCATAACCCCTAAAAATACTGTCTCCAATTAAGTAAACAACCTTACCTCCAGCCCTAGCATTTTCTATGTCGTCAAATATTAATCTAGGTTTTGCAGTTTTAGCCTTAATGATCATTATGCATCCTATAGTTTCATAATTGATATAGATTGTTTTAATCGGCATTTTATCGACAAAGTCAAATAAAAAAGTAGATTTGATGACAGCTTTCTTAGGTAAGATAGGTTTGATGCCATCTTTCCAGCGTAGCGCATTCCTCTTCTTCAGGGTATTGCATTTTTATAAAAAACAATTTAATTGATAGCATGTTTAGCCTTGTATTTTATTATTTATCCTACTAGTTGAAGGGCAGTAGGGCATATATATTAGGTAGAGATCGCCTCAAAATTTTATTCGGAGAATGTAATGAGTAACAGAACAATGATTGTTGATGGGGTAACAATTAGTGACGATGACGATATGTATGTCATTGCCGAAATTGGCCAAAATCATGAAGGTAGTGTTGAAAAATGCAAACAACTTTTTGACATTGCTAAGGCAGCGGGTTGTCAATCTGTAAAGTTGCAAAAACGGGATAATAAGTCTTTGTATACCAAGGATTATTTCGATGCTGATTACAATTCGAATAATGCCTATGCGAAAACTTACGGCGAACACAGGGATTTTCTAGAATTTGGTCGCGATGAATATGTGGAATTACTCAAATATTCTAAGGAAATCGGTGTAACTATGTTCTCGACTGCGTGGGATTATAAGAGCGCAGATTTTCTTGCTGATATTGATATGCCAGCATTTAAAATTGCTTCGGGGGATTTAAAGACCATCCCATTGCTTAAATATGTAGCGTCTCTAGGTAAGCCAATGTTTGTTTCCACGGGCGGCGCGAATATGATCGATGTGCAACGGGCCTATGATACGATCATGCCCATAAATGAAGAGTTGTGCATTATGCAGTGTACCTCGGGATACCCACCGGCATTTGAAGAACTTAACATTCGGGTTATTGAAACCTATAGAGAGCAATTTAAAGACATACCAATCGGCTTTTCTTCTCATGATAGTGGTATTGCCATGGCCTTGGTTGGCTATATGTGTGGTGCTCGTGTGTTAGAAAAGCATATTACGATCAGTCGTTCTGCCAAGGGAACTGATCAAGCGTTTTCACTAGAGCCAAATGGCCTGCGCCGCCTCGTAAGAGATTTGCGGCGCGCCCGTGTTTCATTGGGTGATGGTGTTAAGAGGGCATATAGTTCGGAAACAGACCCCTTGATCAAAATGGGTAAAAAACTAGTTGCCGCACAAAGCCTTCCCAAAGGTCATGTGGTTTCAGACGCGGATATCCATATGAAATCACCAGGCGATGGAATGTCGCCATATTTCCAAGAAGCAATTGTTGGTCAGAGATTACAGCAGGACTTAATTGAAGAGCAGCCTTTTACATTTGAATGTTTTGGCCTATCAGAGGATGGTGCGAATAAAATACTTGGCGAATCGTAATCTAAGTGTGGGAAGCCTTTTTAAAATCCATCAAAAAGTCCATACGCGGTTCAGAAGTATACCGACCCGTCCGGCAATGGCGACTGGATAAGTTAACAAAACGGCACTCAACATACCCAAATTGGCAAGATTTGTTAGTCGGGCATGAACAAGAATGGAGTCGTGCGCGTGAAAATGCAAGCGGCTCCAAGGTCTTGATTGTAACGAGTTTAGGGCTTCATTTTACTGCAAATACAATCGACACATTGTTCGGTCTCGCGCTAACATTTCGAGGGGCTCGCGTAGAGTTTGCGTATTGTGATGGTGCGCTGCCCGCTTGCCAAATGATTGATCACAATATTGTTCCCAGCATCAGTAGAACTGCAAAATCTGGGCCGCAACCTGATTTTTGCCGGGTTTGTAGCAATACGTCGCGGCGCGTTCACAAACCAATTGGCCTACCAATACATTATTATTCAAATTACATTTCTGACGAGGATGAGCGGCAGGCAAATATTTTTGCCCAACAGGTTGTTGAGGGCAAGAATAATGCTCAAACAAAGGAGCTCGTTATTCATGCCAAGGCCGGTGCATTGCGGTTTTTTGGACGTGAATATCTTGATCATAATAAGCCTAATGTCCAAAATATATATGTCCGGTATTTGAAAGCTGCTTGGCTTGCAGATGCCGCTGCTCGTAAGATTATAACTCAGGGAAACTACGATGTGGTCGTGGCGCATCACGGAATTTATGTTCCTCAAGGCCCGATCTTAGAGGTTGCCAGAGAAACTAATACGCGTGTTGTGACTTGGCATTCATCATATAAAAAGCAGCATCTGATTTACCAACATAACGATACCTACCATCGAGAGATGATAAAGGAAAAACCATCAAGCTGGAATAAGGCGGCTTTATCGCCGAAACAAGATGAAGACCTAGCGTATTATTTGAAATCAAGAGAAGTCGGCGCATTAGACTGGATAACTTTTCAGCGTCGCAAACCAGAAACAGATGAAGAAATTCGAAGAAGGTTCAACCTGGGAATGGAAAAACTTGTTTATTTGTTGGCTGCAAATGTTGCGTGGGATGCGCGGTTGCATTACCCACAATCTGCATTTGGAAGTATGAAAGAATGGGTGATCGAAACCGTCAGATGGTTCATTGCGCACCCTGATAAAGTCCTTATTGTTCGGTGCCACCCTGGTGAAATAATGAGCTCCCCAGTAGCGCAAGATCGTCTCGATGACATCTTGGCGCAAGCATTCCCTGAAATACCTGACAACATAAAAATTGTTACGCCTGAAATGAAAACCAATACATATGCTTTGGCACGTATATCCAAAGGTATTCTTATTTATAATACAAAGCTTGGCATGGAATTAGCAGCATTGGGCAAACCGGTTGTCGTAGCGGGGGATGCGTGGATAAGGGGGAAGGGGTTTAGCCGAGATGCTAAAATGCCTGAAGATTATAAGATGATGTTAGATGATAAAAAAACATTTTTACCCCTTTCCAAAGTTGAAATCCAAAGGGCAAGATGTTATGCATATTACTTCTTCTTTAAGCGCTGTATCCTGCTCTCTATGCTTGAGGTTGAGGGGCGATGGCCATTGGTGAGTTTAAATAAAAATACGCTCTCGCTTTCGAAACCAGGTAAGGATAAAGGGCTTGATATAATTTGTAATGGTATCATAAATAACACGCCTTTTGAAATGGAGCATGACCATGAAAACTAAGGCCTGTTCGTCGTCTCTATTGCCGTTGATGCAACGTGAAGAGTTCGTTAAAATCGCAAAAAACATTAAAACTTTGGGCATCGATTTTGATGGCGTCATGACGGACAACAGGGTTTATGTGTTTGAAGACGGACGAGAAGCCGTGGTATGCTCTAGGTTAGAGGGATTTGGATTGCGCCATGCTATGGAGGCTGGAGTATATGTGTTTATTCTATCAACTGAAAAAAACCCTGTCGTGAGTGCGCGGGCTAAAAAACTAAACATTGATTGCTATCAGGGCATAGCGGACAAAGTAGATGCATATACCAAAATATTAGAAAAAAGAAACCTTGATTTTAACTGTGCCGGTTTTATAGGCAATGATGTGAATGACAGGGCCGTTCTTCAGCGTGTTGCTTTGCCTATTATTGTCAATGATTCACATGAAGTGTTAAACGATTTGGCAGCTTTTAAAACCTTAAGGCGGGGCGGCGATGGAGCCGTTCGTGAAGCCTGCGACGCTCTAGCAACCGCTATTGAAATGAAATAAAAAATGGTAGACATGACATCCCCTTATTTTAACTTACAAAACAAAACAATCGTGATCACGGGAGGTTACGGTCAAATTGGTGCAACGATGGCGCGCGAGTTCGTAAAGAGTGGCGTGCAGGTGGTTATAATAGAGCCCAATGTAAGCGCCGCAAAAACGACTGCCGTATTTGCAGATTTAGCGCAGTGCGAAAATTTAAAAGTATTTCAAGCAGATGTTACGGACCGCCCATCTTTGGAATATGCTTGTCAAAAAGTCATACAGGTTTTTGGCTCCATTGACGGCTTAATCAACAATGCTGCCCTTGATAGTCCCCCCAATAGCGCGGCAGAGGAGAACGGACCTTTCGAAGATTACCCAGTTAAGTCCTGGGAAAAAATTATGGACGTAAATGTCAAGGGAGTATTTTTGTGTTGCCAAGTTTTTGGCGGTGTTATGGCACAAGCGAAGCTCGGATCTATCATCAATATTGCATCTATTTACGGTTCAGTGTCGCCGGACCAAAACCTATATCAATATCGCCGAGACCGTGGAGAAGTGTTCTACAAACCGGTGGCTTATAGTGCGTCTAAATCAGCTCTCTATAATCTAACGCGCTACCTCGCCGTTTATTGGGGTTCCAAAGGTGTACGGACTAATACTCTAACATTTGGTGGTGTGTTTAACAATCAGGATCCTGAATTTTTAGACGCATATAGTAAGAAAATACCGCTTGTTCGCGGTGAGGGTTTTGACCATTTGTGCGGCATGGCTCGCGCGGAAGATTTTGTTGGGCCGGCGATGTTTCTACTGTCAGAAGCCGCGACATATGTTACGGGTATTGATTTGAAAGTTGACGGCGGTTTTCTGGCCACTTAGTTGAATTTATGAATATAGAGTTTTGGAGTATATATGTTGAATTCTTTCCAATCGGATAGGGCTTGTTCATTGATTGACGGGCAAGCAATCGAAACAAAAGTACAATCAATAATTATCAATCCTCATGACGGCGAAGAGATCGGGCAGCTTCATCATGCTAGTATCTCGGAAGTTGCCAAGGCGGTTTCTGTCGCCAAAGCATCCCAAGCAAAGTGGGCGGCGGTTCCAGCTGTGGAACGGGGGCGTATACTCCATGTTGCCTGTAATATCATTGAGGAGCGCGCCGAGGAGCTATCAAGAATTGTGGCGCTAGAAGCTGGTAAATCCTTGGGTAATGCCATGGGTGAAACAACGGGCGCCGTTTTATGCGGTAGGTTTTTTGCTGGTGAAGGCCAACGGATGTTTGGTCGAACTATGCCGTCAGGTTCTCCCAATAAGTCTGCCATGACTGTGCGAGAGCCGTGCGGTGTCGCCAGCTTAATTGCTGCTGCCAACACGCCTGCACCTAATTTTGCCTGGAAAGTATTTCCCGCACTTATTTGCGGTAACTCAGTTGTGTTTAAACCTTCCGAAGATACGCCTTTATCAGCAGACTGGATGGCGCGTGCTCTTATAGAAGCCGGTGTGCCAGCCGGTGTATTGAATGTATTGCAAGGCTTGGGGCAAGAAATTGGACCGGCTCTATGTAATCATGATGATGTTGATGTGATATCCTTTACGGGATCAACACGTGTAGGTCGGGAAATAGCCGAACAAGCTGGCCGAAACCTAAAGAAAGTTTCGTTAGAACTTGGCGGGAAAAATGCATTTATAGTCTGCGATGATGCAGACTTGGACAAAGCCGTACATTGGGCCTCCCTCTCTGCTTTTTCAAATGCAGGCCAAAGATGTGCATCAGGTAGTCGGTTCATAATTATGGATAGTGTATATGATGAGTTTGTTGAAAAATTCACAGCAAATGCCAGTGGGCTTAAATTAGGTATTAGCAATAGTTCAGATTTGGGGCCTGTCATAAATAAACGACAACACGCCAATATTTTATCCAGTATTAAACAAGCCCAAAAAGAAGGGGCGAAGTTATTATGTGGCGGTTCACAGCCTGTTTTAGATGATATAAAAAATGGGTTATATATCGAACCAACATTGATTGAAGATGCGGCGCCAGATGCTATGATCTCAAAAACTGAATTGTTTGGCCCGGTCGGCATTTTGTACCGTGTAAACTCCTTTGATGAGGCTATAGAGTTAGCCAATAACTCGCCCTATGGTTTAACCGGAACCATCCATACCAAAAGTTGGGATAGGGCTTGGTTGTTTACCAATATGATAAGTACAGGCGTTGCCGTCGTGAATGCGGGCACATTTGGTTCTGAACCTCACATGCCATTTGGAGGCCTAAGGTCATCAGGTAACGGAACGCGCGAACCCGGCACAGAAGCCTTGGATGTTTATACTGAACTGAAGGATATTTATCTAATTACAGAACCTGAGCGATTGTAAATATGGTTAAGCAAATAGATAAATCATGTATAGCATTGATACCGGCTCGCTCGGGATCAAAACGTGTACCTCACAAAAATATAATGACATTGGCTGGTCATCCGTTGATTGCTTATACCATATGTGCTGCCAAGCAATCTGGTGTTTTTGACCGTGTCGTCGTGTCTACTGACAATGAAGAGTACGCAAAGATTGCGCGGTATTACGGTGCCGAAACCCCGTTTTTACGACCGGAAAATATATGCGGCGATACGTCCCCTGATATTCAGTGGATTACACATGCGCTGGATTGGTATTCAAGTAGCGGCGATGAGTATGATGCGTTTTCTATCTTGCGACCGACAAGCCCTTGTCGTAAGCCCGAGACCATCAAACGTGCATGGAAACAGTTTGTCAAACAATCAGGTGTGGACAGCCTTCGGGCAGTTGAATTATGTGCCCAGCATCCTGCAAAAATGTGGGTCGTAGGAAATGAGAGAATGCATCCGCTCATGCCGATGACACAAGAAAACAAACCGCCTTATTATTCAACTCAATATGCGGCCTTGCCAAAAGTATATGCTCAAAATGCGAGTTTGGAAATTGCTTGGACGAGGGCCGTGCGCGAACACGGTACAATCGCTGGTGAGGTCTTAACGCCGTTTCTGACGGTTGACGACGAAGGTTTAGATGTAAACACACAGCGCGATTGGCAGTTGCTTGAAATGATGGTTAATTCAGGCGAGGCAACTTTGCCGCAGATTGAACAAGAAAATATAACAGAGACAAAGCATAATATAAACGTATAGACATGATAAAGGTTAAGACATGATAGAGGTTAAGACATGGGCGATTTAATAACTGAAGCCGTAACGGGTACGCTGTATTATTTAGACAAAGATACATTCGAACGTGTGGCTAAATCTAATACGACTCCACATGCGCGAACTGCGCTATACAGTAATATGGCGCGGTTAAACACCTTGTACATGATTGCAAATGCCGGATCTGGTCATATAGGGTCAAGTTTTTCTAGTATGGATGTGGTCTCTTGGTTGTATCTGGAGAGCATGAAAGACAATGATGTTTATTTCTCATCTAAAGGTCACGATGCCCCTGGATTATATGCAGTGTTCACCGCGTTGGGAATTTTACCATTTGAAAACCTACACAAATTACGCCGCCTGGACGGCGTGCCAGGTCATCCAGATGTTGGTGTTGCTGGCATGGTCACAAATACAGGGTCGCTTGGAATGGGTATATCCAAAGCCAAAGGTATGTCATTTGCGAATAACCTAGCAGGCAAACAATCTCGTATATATGTGATGACCGGTGACGGCGAATTACAAGAGGGGCAAATATGGGAGTCTTTAATTTCTGCTGCAAATAATAATAATTCCGAAATCACGGTCATCGTTGACCATAATAAAATCCAATCTGATTATTCTGTAGAGCGCACCTCAGATTTAGGCGACTTGGAAGCGAAATTTGCGGCTTTCGGTTGGCACGTTCAAAGTATTGACGGCCACGATATGGTGAGTATTTCCGGTGCCTTGCAAAACGCAGAAAACGAAACGGCAAAACCCAGTGTAATTATTGCCAACACCATAAAAGGCAAGGGCGTGGGTTTCATGGAAGGGCGTTCCATAGACAGCGATGTAGAGAGGTTTCAATTCCATTCAGGTGCGCCAAACGCCGATGATTACCGCCAAGCAGCGCAAGAACTTATTTCCCAGATAAACCGAGGCCACGAAGACTGTGATCTTGATAATCCACCTTACGAAACAATTGAACGCTTTGCGACAGCCGCAATAGGAACGCCTCAGAAGTTGTTTCCTTCTTATACGGACGCTTTATTAAAACAAGCAAAGCAAAATTCGAGCATTGTTGCACTCGACGCAGACTTGGTATTAGATATGGGTCTTGAACCGTTTCGCGATGCGTATCCAAATCGGTTTATTGAATGCGGTATTGCCGAAATGGACATGGTTAGCCAAGCGGGCGGGATGGCCTTGAATGGCCTTTTACCTATAGTTCACTCATTTTCATGTTTTTTATCAACCCGCCCCAATGAACAAATTTACAATAATGCAACAGAGCACACAAAGATTTTATACGTGGGTGGCCTATCAGGCATATTGCCTGCGGGACCTGGTCATTCCCACCAATCCGTTAGAGAGATATCAACGCTAGGTTCTATTCCAAATATGGTTATGGTTGAACCAGCCCACCCGAATGAAGTTGGGTCCCTTCTAGACTGGTGCCTTAATGTTCATGACGGGCCGTCATATTTAAGGCTCGTGTCTATTCCTTATGATACAGATTATCAACCTGATGCGAACGCCTTGCCAAAATTAGGGTGTGGTACTGTAATTCAAAAAGCTAAGGATATAGTTTTGATATCTGCTGGTCTTGTAGGCGTTGCTGAATCATTGAAAGTGGCTAACAAATTACAAGATGTCGGTATGGATGCAGGCGTTATTGCCCTACCGTTTCTAAATGTTATAGATGGTGAATGGCTTGCAGATGCAATTGGCGATGCGAAACTTGTCGTTACTATAGATAATCATTACAGACGGTTTGGGCAAGGTGATGCTATTATTGCTACGTTGGCTGAAACGGAAGGTCTTGGGAAAAGAAGCTTTATGCGCTTTGGCCTGGATAAAACGCCTCCATCGGGAACAAATGAAGAAGTGTTAAAGCACGTAAAACTCGACGCAGCCCATATCAGCGAAGAAATTTCAAAATATATAGCTATTTAAAATCATATCAGATACAAAAAATGAAATTTAATAATAGGATTTAGCGATGAGTATTGAACGTTCTGTATTGCTAGGCTCAAGTTTTGAGCGATTAAAGTTAAAACAATTAGAAATAGGTGGATTTTTAAATATTGGCTCAGGGCGAGGTGATGATTTAGGGTTTTTCTTAAATTATTTTCCAAAAATGCGAGCACTCCTTATTGACATGGACCCTAGGTTTTTAAAAATTTGGAAGAAGCTCAAGAGAAAATATAAGGGGACACAATACATTGTATGTGGTGCGACAGCGACAGATGGTACTGGGTCTTATAAAAAATCTAATTCTGTGGGTGGCTCTTTGGTTGAGGAAACTGATAGTAGTTCGGATGTCCACCAAACGCCTCTTAAACGGCTCGATACACTTGTGAAAGAATTTAATATTCCAGGGCCGTATTTTTTAAAGTTTGACACACATGGTGTTGAGCTTGATGTATTGGCCGGCGCAACGGAAACACTTAAAAATACCAAGCTTATCATGATGGAAGTTTATAATTTCAAATTAAATTTTGTAGATGGTAAAAACCTGACTTTTGATGAAATGTCTCTTCATATGAAGTCTTTGGGGTTTCGGTGCGTTGATTTGTGTGAGCCTTTATTCAGGCCAGGCGATTTGGCGCTGTGGCAGATGCATATGATTTTCATTCGAGATGATCATCCAACATGGAACAGAAATTCTTACTCTGCATAAAATTATTTATTACAACAAAATTATCAATCTGTATGATTGTCAAGGAACCAAGCATAGGTTGAAGTTATTCCCTCTCTTAAACCAATAGATGGTTTCCATCCCAAACCTTTGAGTTTATCTGACGCCATTAACTTTCGTGGCGTTCCGTCAGGTTTGGTTAGATCATGCTCAATGCGTCCTTCAAATCCAACAATATTACAAATCAAAGTCGTCAAATCAAGAATGGTAATGTCTGTACCCGACCCAACATTGACATGTTCCTTATTTGAGTAATTTTGTAGTAAAAAAACAAGAGCTGACGCACAATCTTCCGCGTGTAAAAATTCTCGACGGACCTTACCTGTTCCCCATATCGTAATGGCCCCGTCTCCGTTGACTTTTGCTTCATGTGCCTTGCGGATTAAAGCTGGCAATACATGACTTGATAACAAATCAAAATTATCTCCGGTTCCGTAAAGATTTGTTGGCATGGCAGAAATATAGTCACGCCCATATTGACGTCGGTAAGCTTGCGCTAATTTGATGCCAGCAATTTTAGCAATTGCATACCATTCATTTGTGGGTTCAAGACTACCTGTTAAAAGCGAATTTTCCTGTATTGGTTGTTCTGCATATTTTGGATAAATACAACTAGACCCCAAAAATAACATTCGATTAACATCCGCTAAGTGCGCTGCTTGGGTAATATTGGCTTCTATCATTATATTGTTATACAAGAAATCTACGGGGTAGCTGTCATTTGCTAAAATCCCGCCGACGCTTGCCGCTGCCATAACAATTGCATCCGGACGAATATCTTTGAGAAAGTTTTCGACCTCGCTTTGACGGATCAAATCGACATCACCGCGAGTAGCAGTAATGATTTCACATGAGTGACTCTCTAGTTGGCGGACAACAGCACTCCCAACCATACCCCTATGACCAGCAACATAAATTCGCTTGCCTTTTAGTTCAAACATATGGCTATCCTTGCGACTCGCTCTTTTCTATCGAAGTTTTTAAATCTTCTCTAACCATTTCCATTGCCAGATCTTTGACGTTAGTTTTTGCCTTCCAGCCTAACACTTTTTCTGCTTTTGTCGGATCACCCAATAACAACTCGACCTCAGTGGGTCTGAAATAACGCGCGTCAACTTCGACAATGAGTCGATTGGTATTTTTGCAATAGCCTTTTTCGTCAACACCTTCGCCGCGCCACTCTAGAACAATATCAACTTCGGCGAATGCCCATTCCACGAATGTCCGTACACGCGTTGTCTTCCCTGTAGCAAGTACAAAATCATCTGGTTTGTCTTGTTGCATCATGAGCCACATACCTTCAACATATTCACGGGCATGGCCCCAATCACGCTGAGCATCCATATTACCAAGGTATAGACGGTCTTGTTTACCAAGACTGATTGCTGCTGCAGCCATGGTAATTTTACGCGTTACGAATGTTTCGCCGCGCAAAGGGCTTTCATGGTTAAACAAAATACCATTAGATGCGTGTAAACCATACGCCTCGCGGTAGTTTACAACAATCCAGTAGGCATAAAGTTTGGCAGCAGCATAAGGAGATCTTGGATAAAAAGGTGTTGTTTCGCTTTGCGGTACTTCTTGGACTTCGCCATATAATTCAGAGGTAGAGGCTTGATAGAATTTTGTTTTGTTTTCCAACCCAAGAATTCGAATGGCTTCTAACATACGTAAAGCGCCAATTGCATCAGCATTGGCGGTGTATTCTGGTGTTTCAAAACTAACCATCACGTGACTTTGTGCCGCAAGATTATAGATTTCGTCCGGCTGCGTTTCCTGTATGACGCGAATGATGTTGGTTGAATCTGTCATATCTCCGTAGTGGAGTGTGAAGTTTGGCTCTGTTGTATGGGGGTCTTGGTAGATTTCCTGAATACGCCCATCATTAAAACTTGATGATCGCCGTTTTAAGCCGTGCACATCATATCCTTTTTTCAACAACAATCGTGCCAAATATGCTCCGTCTTGACCGGTTACGCCTGTTATTAATGCAGTTTTTTTCTTCAACATAATTGGTTCCTCTACCAGGTTTTTGTAAATAAAATTAATTTACAAAATCATCATTCTAAAAATCTATCAGTTTTCGCCGTTTTCCGCCTGATATACGAACGGGGATCCATGCATAATTCCATTTGTAATTACATCCAACCCCGTATGGTTGCCAGGTTTAATATCGTTTATCGAATCGAATTCAAACCCAAACATAGCGCCTGTTCCGTTTGGCTCTAGGAACGTCAAAGGTATCATTCTACGAAAAAAGAAATGGTATGCATATTTTTCTGCACGAGCTTTATCAGGTAGATTGGCATCATCTGCATAGGGTAGCTTATTCAATATGCTAAAATAATCTTCTTTGTTTTTAGCATCTTGAGTTAGGCCTTTATTGCGAATCCAGGCTTCGCCTCCAACAATAATAGGTTTCCCCATTGGCGCTAACTCTGTTCCCATTTTCGTACCATAAATTATGACAGCATTACTGGCGTTGGCCAAGGCGTATGTACTCGCCTCCTCATCTGGCTCAATGATATGTATGTGCCTTGGAAGGATAGGAAATGCTTTGGCCAAAATGTCTGCAACACATTGCCGTGATTTAATTGAGCCGCGCACTTCTGCCGGATGAATGCGGACAGCGACTTCGAGTTCTGGCTTGTCAATAAAATGCCGCACGGTTTCTACGATCCATTCTTCCATGCCGCGAAACGCGTTTGCGGGGTAATGAAGCTGGGCATCCCACATCACATTGGTTAGAATACTTACGAGCGGTTTATTTAAATCAATGTCTTTATTTTGTGCATAAGTTTGAAAATCTGCACTTGGTTCTTCATGAAAATAAATCCAATCTCCTGACCCTTTAGCACGGCCACCTAGATATTCATATAATTCTGCGCGCTGCGCCTCAGATAAGTTTATGTTTTCCCAAGTTTCAACAGGCTCGGACATCATCGTATGGTGATAAGTATCGTCGTGACTAAAAATAAAGCAGCTTTTGCGGTATGCAACAACCCAAGTGACTACCTTCACCCCAGCCTTTCTACATACATCGGCTGCTATACCTTGTGGACTATAAATGCCGTGATGTAGAACAACCACATCTGGCTTCCAAGCTTCAATAACCCGCTCATACACCCATTTGGTAATAATTGCGCCCTCTAAATAACGAAGTAATATTTCATCTGCCAATAATTCGCCGTTTAAATCTCCTTTAGCGAAATAACGTAGTGCACCAGCATATGCGTGTTCACCTACGGATATGCCGTCTAGTGTCCACTCGGGAAGTTTGCCAATATCTACGCCAGCAGCAATTGATGTGGCGTTGATGTAATCCTCATCTTGCAAAAATTCTGAAAACCGAAATTCTGGTAAGCCTAAGGGTCGATGTGTATGTGTGCCACGGTTAAAGCAAGCCTTACACAATCGATCAACAAGTTTACGCTCTGCAATCATTTCTGGTGGTGTTGCTTCCCCGTAAACGGGAATCAGACAAGCAGGAATAGAGCCATCACAAAAAATTCGAGAAACTTGCGCACCAGCCTGCGTTAAAGCACACGAAAGCAAGCTATCAAAGGTGGATACCGCACCATGCATTCCTGTATTGGTTCCAACCAAGACCCGCGTACCAGACGCAGATGCAATTTGATCGTGCCAACTTTTACCAGCTTCCTGGACTAATTCGTTCCAATTTGGAAACCCTTTTTCAGGCGCAAATGGAAGTTTGGCACCGGGGTATTGCGGTGGTTTTACAAGTGAGTTTGTCATGATAATATTTTGGTGATAGCAAAGGCCATGAAAATTTAATAATTCCTAATGGCAAAACCGATGCCGTACCCAACATCTGAATATGTATATGTTGAAAACCGCGAGTTTTCCACCAACATTTTATGCCATACTTCGCCTAAGCCAGCAACATTTGGATTACAAGTATCATCAAACAAAACGGCCCCGCCAATGGATAATCTTGGCAATACATCGGCAATATCTTCTGCTGCCCCTAGATTAGAATGATCGCCGTCCACAGTAATCATATCAAAATACGCATCGGGATTTTCAGTAAAATATTTTTTGAGAGTTTCGTGTGAATTCCCATTGATAAATTCACGTTTGCCTGTGTGCTTAAACTTATCAAGTTCAGCGTTAACATGATCCGGGCCTGGATTATCCATGCCGGCGTAGTTTTCCACCCACATATCAAACATTGAAATTTGTGCGGTTGGGCATAAACTCGCCAATGCACATACGCTGCGGCCTCTTCTTACACCTATCTCTAAATAGCTATTTGGTCTTAAAATTTGTGATAGACCAAGCACCGCTGTTACAATATCAACATAGCCCCAATCATCGCCAAATTTTTCAATACCTAATTTGTAGTATTTCCGCAAATATTCAACATACTCATCAGGCTCCAATTGTCGGAGTAATCCTTCTGCCATTGCTAAATAACGTTTGCAATCTGTGGCTATAGTTGAGCCCACAGCACCAGCTCCGATCATAACGGGTGGATACCATTCCGTCTCACCTTCAGGCAGTTTTGGCGAGCATACAAATTCAGAGCGGCTTGCACTATCCGTCCATACAGGTTCCGGCAATACGGCGTCTTTAGGAAGTGGGCCAAATCTTTCAGCTTTAGTACTCATAATAGTGTCCTTTAATACTTAGGTATTCTCTAATTCTTCAGGGTTAAGTTTTCTAACAACTTTAGCAGGATTGCCAACAGCAATAACACCCGCCGGCAAATCAGAAACAACTACTGAATTTGCTGCGACGATGGTATTATCACCTATGGTCACACCTTTTAATATTAAACTGTTTAAGCCAATCCAGCATCGTTTGCCGATGGTTACAGGTTCAGACTTAATTTCCAATTCAACATATTCGCTTTTGTCGCCTAACATGCGGCGAAACTGGATTTCGCGTTGGTAAGCATGTGTTGGGTGGGAATCGTTATCAAATATTTGAACCCCGTGAGCGATTAAAGTGGCATAGCCAATTTTAATAGATATGTGAGACGACAGAATAGTATCGTCCCCAATATAGACAAAACGGTCAATGTGAATGTGTCCATTATTTTCGGCTCGTAATATACCTCGTACTGCAGATGGTCCCTCAATGACTATGCTTTTTTGTTGATTGCCATTGATCAGTCTAGCGCCTAATCCGAGCGATACATTTTCACTTATTTGTGCCGAATTTGAAAATCGCGTCCATATTGAAAGCAAAAGAGCTGCGTAATGGTCTATTGAAGTGATATACTCGTCATAACTCGCCAACATCTTGCGGGCTTCATCCAGTGATTTTGGTTTAGCAAAGACAGCACCATCAGCAAACGCGTGGTCTGTTGGATTGATTGCACTACGCATAAGAATTGCCCTCTAAATATATTGGCAGTATAAAGCAAATAATTGTTCTACTTACAATAGAAAAATAGATGTTAGAGTGTTTTTATATTGTATTTACTCAAGTTAGTGCTTTATGAGAAAAACAATAACACGATTTGCAACAAAGACGGGTAAATAATGAGAATTGGGCTACGACTATTATACAACTCTGATTGGATGGGTGGCATAAATTATGTTTTAAACATAGCCAGACTATTAAGAAGCCTTGATGATGCCGTGAGGCCTGAAATTGTATTTCTAACTTCAACTCCACAAGCCGAGATAATTGCATCTGAGCATTCTGAATTAGCTGATGAAATAAATAATTTCACTGAGGTTCACGCGCTGAACCTTGACTTTGTTTACCCTGCTACACAATTAACGGAAGCGCCATTTGGGGCTCCGTGGGGTGGATGGATTCCGGACTGGCAGTGTCAGCATAATCCAGAAATGTTTGATGAAAAAGAAAAATCCCGACGGTTTATGCATTACAGAGAACTTGCAAAAGGCCCTACTGCTTGCCTATTTTCGAGCCAGCAGGCAATTGAAGATACACGGAAGTTATTTCCGAATTACGATTCGTCTAAATGGCATGTTTTTAATTTTCCCGCAGTTTTTGATGAAAATATCTGGTCGGTAAACGAGAAGAAAGCAGCGGAAATAAGATCTAGATTGAACATTCCGGAGCAATACCTCATTGTTTGCAATCAGTTTTGGAAACACAAAAACCACCTTCTTATTGCAGAGGCTTTGCAACAATTACCTGAAACAGACATTCATGTCGTTATGACCGGTGCATTGGTTGACGACCGGTGGCCCAAATATGCCGAAAAAATGAAGGCTCTTTTTAAGCAACCGGAAATCGCAAACCGGATTACGATCACCGGCAGGATTAGCCGCGAAGAACAACTGTCGTTACTTGCCGGGGCTACCGGATATATTCAACCCAGCTTTTTTGAAGGTTGGAGTACCTTTGTCGAAGAAGCCAGAGCCTTGGGGTTGCCGGGTTTATTATCTGACATTCCTGTGCATAAAGAACAATCGCCTCCTTGTTCCGTGTATTTTGATCCTAACAGCTCTCTTGATTTAGCTGAAAAATTGAACTCATTTTTAGAAGGAATCCCACAACGTCCAACCCCGGTGCAGGCAAGAAAAAATCAAGAAAACTATATAAATAAATGTGCAGCTCAATTTTTGAAAATTGCTAAACTAGCATCTAAAAATTACCAACAGAGCAAACACGGTACCTTTGCAATCCTGGAGCGGCGAATTCCTGAACTCTATGAAAATATAGATAAAGACGAGAGATACACACGGGCTGATTTTGATGCGTGGTTGGCGGGTATCCGTATGTTGCTTCGCGAACACCCTGAAGACTTGGCGCGACTTGCAGGAAAATTATGCCAGCCGGAAAATTCATTTGCCGAGCTAGCGCCTAATCTAGTCGTTATTGGTACTTTGGCAAAGTGCTCACCTGAAATTCAACAACGGTTTCTTGATTTTCGCCCAGAAAATGATGCGCAGGCTCAAATTATTGAAAATGTCCAAAAGGCAGTGAAAGCACCTAACACGCGGGTTCAGTTGGTTTTTGAACGCACATTGTTCAGATTGCAAGACTTAGTTCGCCGTAAACTCTCTATTAAGTAATTGGATTTGTTATGAAAAAGTCAAGTCAAACTATAATTCACATCACTCCAAAGCAAAAAACTGCATTTTTTAGTGTTCGTGAAATTTGGAAATTCCGCTCTCTTTTAAGGCAAATGATCAAACGGAATATCAATTCAAGGATAACTAATTCACCCTTGACGTTGGTATGGGGGTTTATCAGACCAGCTATTATGACGCTGGCATTTTTTTATATACGGCGCATGGCTAATGCGGATATGGGGCAGGAAATTCCTTACTCTTTATTCATTTTTAGTGGTCTATGTGTTTGGTTTTTGTTTTCCGAAACGACGGCTAATGTCGCACACTCGCTAAAAACAGACGCGGGTTTAAGTAATAAAGTGTATTTTCCCAAAATACTGAGCCCTATTGCTGTTCTTTTGGGAAGATGGATTGATATCACATTTATTGTGGCCGCTATTATTGCTTTCCAAATGGTTTTATCTATTCCAATCGGTATAGAGGCTCTCCTAATCGTCGTCATTATGGTGATGTTATTACTATTGGCTTTCGGATTTGGTATTTTGTTTTCAGGTTTGTTTCTGTTGCATCAGGATTTCCGAAAAATATTTGAAACAATAATTTACCTTGGTTTGTTTCTTTCACCTGTTATTTTTTCCAAGGAAATACTGCCGCCAATTATACAAAAATATTATTCAATAAACCCTATGGTTGGAATATTAACTGGTATGCGCGGCGTACTCTTTGGCCCTGAAGAGGTTGATTATTTTTCATTGGGAGTATCTTTTGTATTTACGGTTGTATTGATAGTTGTGGGTGTTAAAACGATTTCTTGGGCGCTGCATAACTTTGAGGATCAGTTGTAATGTCAATGCAAGAAACTATAACTGATAATGTAGCATCACCAGAGAATGTCTTGGAGCATATAGTTCTAGATGTTAGAAAACTTTCTAAAAAATACCGTATGACGGCTAACCTTGCTGCCGAAACACGTCAAAAAAACAATACGAGCAAAAAAGAAAGTAGAGATTTCTGGGCACTACGTGACATTACCTTTCAAGTGCGTGCAGGGGAACGTGTTGGTATTATGGGTCATAATGGCGCTGGGAAATCGACCTTACTTAAAATTCTGTCCCGCGTAGTTTTGCCAACCTCTGGGGAGGCGACCATAATTGGACGTCCAACGTCATTACTTGAAGTGGGGACTGGGTTTAACCAGATACTAACTGGGCGCCAGAATGTTTATATTAATGCATCGTTATTTGGTCTTACGAGAAATGAAATTGATGAGCGCATGGATGCAATTGTAGAATTTTCTGAAATTGGTCGCTTCATTGACGAGCCAGTACGTACATACTCAACGGGTATGCGCTCACGGTTAGGGTTCTCTGTTGCGGCACATCTTGATCCCGACATTCTTATGTTGGATGAAGTTCTATCGGTGGGTGATGCTTCTTTTCAGCAAAAATGCTTAACGCGCATGAACGATCTTACAGGCCACGGTCGTACGTTGTTGTTTGTATCACATTCAACAGGTGCAGTTCGTAAATTTTGCGATAGGTGTATTTGGCTCAGTCATGGTGAAGTGATTATGGATGGAGATGTACAGGAAGTATGTGATGCTTACGAAAGCCAAATGCACGGTGTTACTGCAACGTTCCAGGCGAAAAGAAAAACCACTAAAATTGCACCGATAACAATGAATGATAATAACTCGAGTGCCGACAAGTCCCAGGGTGTTCTTGGGGAACTTGCAGATGGGCAGGTTGCAGAAATTGTGTCGGCCCAGGTCTTAGACGTCAATGATCAGCCGGCTGCATCTATTAAAATAAACCAACCATGTAGTATAGAATTTATCTTTGATGTTTTAAAACCAAATTTAAGAGTAGAGCCTGCCTTGCATTTTAAAAATGAAAAAGGCGAAATATTGTTTGTTGTTGCCTTTACGGATGTGGAGTATACGGATGCAATCAATGAGGTAGGGCGATATAAAACCATTATTTCAATACCTAAAAATTTATTAAATGAAGGATTGCATTTTGTTACATTATGTCTAGTGACAGCAGATCCTTTGACGCGACATCATATTTTGGAAAATGCCGTGTCGTTTTCAATATATGAAGTTATTGGTGATACGGTTAATGTCGCAAGAGGACGTTATGCTCGCACTCTTCCCGGCGGCCTTCGTCCTCGGCTCGAATGGAAAACACAAAAGAGTAATGCCTAAAATGATATCACAAAAATATCAGTCTTTATTTGATGTGCCCTCTTACATTCATATAAATGAAGCTAGATGGCCAATTGCACGTTCTGTGATTTCAGAATTGCGCGAGCAGGGAATTGAAGTTGATACGGCTTATGATTTTGGTGCTGGCCCTGGATGGTTTGCAGAGAAAATGACAGGTATTGATCTAGACGTCGTGGCACTGGAAGGTCGCAAGGAAGTAGCCGAAGTTGGGGCGCAACGATCAAAACATTGTGAGTTCAAAATTTTTGATTTTGACAATGCGGCGATGGACGATTCATTTGAATCACGAGATTTTTCATTAGCCTTTGGTATTTTGTATCATTTGGAAAACCCGCTTAGAGCTTTACGAATGATGGCGAGAATGACACGTAAGGCTATGTTGCTCGAAACGATGGTTGTCCCGGGGGACTTAGAGATAGCACGTGTTGTGAGAGAAAACCCTAATGACACACAAGGCATCCAGCCTTTAGCTATGATTTTAAGTCCTGCTGCTGTTGAACGTGCTTTGTGGGCTACGGGGTTTCAGTTTGTTTACCGTTGCACTGCAAATGTTGGTCACCAAGATTTTCACAGTAATGAAACCATTCATGAGCGTCGACGGATATGGCTTTTATCACGAGAAGAACTGAATTTCAGCCAATTTCAAAAACTTAATATGGAGGAACCAAACCGTGCCAATTATTGGCAAAAATAATAAATCTGTGCCCCATGTTATGATTGCGGGAGGCGGTGGGTTTCTCGGTTCGTATACGGCCTTAGCCTTTTTGGCTGCAAATTGGCGTGTAACAACCTTAGGTCTAGGGTCTGCGCCTAATGTAATGGCCTTGGGCGCGAACCACTGTGAAGGATTGTTACATCGAGATTTATTTGTAAGTGCAGCTGACAACTATGGAAACCCCGATGTTATAATCCATGCGGCGGGGGGGGCTTCTGTTGGCCAGTCTTGGATCGATCAAGAAGGTGATTTTGAATTTACCGTTGGGAGTACACTCGAAATTTTGGAGTTTACTAGGTTGCTAAACAGTAAACCTCATTTGGTTTTGGTCTCATCAGCTGCGGTATACGGAAATATTGATGATAAACCTCTTACTGAATCACATACATGTGAGCCAGTTTCCCCTTATGGGCTTCATAAGTTGATTTGTGAGGAATTGGTTTGTGGTGAAACAAGAATGAGAAGTTTGCCAACGTCTATAGTTAGATTTTTCTCACTATATGGAGATGGGCTACGCAAGCAATTATTGTGGGACATTATGAATCGTGTTAGCGCTGACCCTGAAAAGGTATTAGAATTATGGGGAGATGGGGATGAATCTAGAGATTTTTTGCACATTGAAGATGCTGCAAAGCTTTTATTACTAGTTTCACAACAAGAGGTGTCTGAAGCTAGCATTTATAATGGAGCGACAGGTGAAAATATTAGCGTTAATAATTTGGCAAAACACCTGATTAATGCAGGTGGCTGGTCTACGGAGATTAATTTTAACGGTAAATCACGGATAGGAGATCCAAAGCATTTACGTGCCAATGTGCAAAAAATAAACACGCTAGGATTTAAACCAGAAATTAGTTTAAAACGAGGCATTAAACAATATGCGGATTGGTTTAAACACAATGTTAAAAGGTTGCAAAATGACTAAACACACATTATCCATTGTAGTGGGTACTTACAATAGGTGTGACCAAATTAAGAGACTGGTTGAGTCCATAGAGCGCGAAACGCGCATTCCTTATTTGCTCTATATTACTGACGCTGGCTCTACGGATGGCACCATTGAGTATTTAGAATCAATTGAAAGTGATATTATTAAACCCATATATGTGGGAGCTCTCATTGGTCAGGCACGCGCCTATAACGATATTTTTTCAATCGTTCACACACCATATGTGTGCTGGGTGAGTGACGACAACGAAATCGTGAATAATAGTTTTGACAAATCTATAGAGATTCTTAGGAAAAATTCTAAGATTGGTATGGTCGGCCTAAAAGTTCGTGATAAAGAAGGGCCATTTATTAAGGCTCCATATATTGGAGGTGTGTCGAGCATAGGTATATTAAATGTTAACCAAGGCGTCCTTCCAACAGAGGTTATGAATAAAGTTGGTGGATTTAGTGAGGACTTTAAGGATTATGGTATTGACCCAGACCTTACTGCCAAAGTGCTATTTCTCGGGTACGATGTTGTTTATACCCGTGATATAGCAATCCATCATTTTCGCAATTGGGCGGAGGATAAAGAAAGTCCTGAATATAAAAAACTCAAGAAGAAACATGAACATTTTTTGTCCTTATATGAAAAAACATATTCATCATATAATCAACCATCTCGGGTTTGGTTACTGAAGAAAAACTTCTGGAGTTGGATTAAAGATAATTTTGCAAAAAAAATGGATCTTTCTATAAACTCCCATAAAAAAATTCTCGGTAATCTTCCAAGGGATTATCATAATACATTTATGTCTAAACATGTGAGTCTTCTTGACCCTTTCATTACTGTTCAAAAACCTTACCATTTGCGGCAAAGATATCGGGGTCCGAAACCATATAATCAGACACTTATAAGCAACAAAAAATAAGAAAAACAAATTTAGTACATTTATAGAATAAAAGAATATTTATTATTGGGCAGAATTACTTATAGGTGTGAACCTTAGTAAGGATATAACGGGAGGGATGAGCATGGCAAATAATAGTAATAATAAGAGTATATTTGGTGACATTTTCAAACCCGTACGAAATTTGTTTAATAAAAAAGGTAAGCAGAAGGCGTCAACGCAGTTAGGTGCAGCTCCACAAGAAAGCGCTAAGTTTAAGGCTACCGAAGCAAGTATCCCCTTTCTATTAGACCATCAAGTTGATCCAATAAGGCCCCTCAAGAAAACTGAGAGCCAATTACTGGAGAGGCATCCAAACCTAGTTGAGAAGGCTGAAGTCAGCGTTGTACTTGGTTCTTTGGACAGACTACCACTGATAAAGTTAGCTATTAACTCCGTCCGGGAAAACCTGTCTGATTTAAATGGTGAAATTATTGTTGTAGATGGTGGCTCAAAAGATGGAACCATTGAATGGCTCCTAAAGCAGCGGGATATAATTACAATAGTGCAGCACAATCGCTTCAATAAAAATCGACAAAAAATGCGCCGCCGTAGTTGGGGGGGCTTTATGAATATGGGATTTCGAGCTGCCGTCGGGAAATATATTGTAATGATATCGGATGATTCTTATTTACTACCAGGGTCAATAAACGCTGGGATTGACCGTATTAAATCAGCTCGTCAGGCGGATATCAATGTAGGGGCTTGTGCTTTTTACTTCCGAAATTGGCCAAAAGAAGATAGGCTGTATGTTCAAAGGACACTTGGTGGCAACTTAATGGTAAACCATGGTATTTATCTAAAAGCTGCTCTTAGAACAGTTGGATACGCCAATGAGGATGACTATGTTTTTTACAAAGCTGATACAGATCTCACATTAAAAATTTGGGCGGCGGGGTACTGCATTATCGACTCTCCAAAATCTATAGCAGAGCACTATGTTGGCATTGAAGAGTCTTTACGGATTAGTAATAATGCTGTCATGGAGTTTGACCGAGCGCAAATGCGCAATATTTGGCCAAAGTTAATTCATGGTAATGCTGTAAAAAAAATGGGCAAACATTTTTTAAAAATTAACGCGAAATCTGATATGGATAAGCTCTGGGGGAGGATGTACCGTCGAGAGGAGCGAGCCCTTAGAAAGAAAAACACAGTAAAACGTAATTCACTCAAAAAAACAGTGTAGTTTTGTCCTATATCAATCCATAAACAAAAAGTGC
>JAJFFM010000184.1 GCA_021776675.1 Robiginitomaculum sp. | reverse complement strand
CCTCACCCTTCATATCAGCTGCGAGAGCTAATGTCTTACCGCCGCCGCCAGCACAGTAATCAAGCACAGTTTCACCGGGCTTAGCATCTGCCAACATAGAAACCACTTGAGAGCCAACATCTTGTATCTCAACTTCGCCCATAAGAAACACTGGGTCGGATTGAATGTTTGGCAGACGGTCTAATTTGCTACCCGCTTTAACGCGAATACCCATAGGTGATAATCTGGCTGCCTCACCACCGAAAGCTTTAAGCTTAACAAGCGCAGACTTGCGATCAGTTTTGAGAGAGTTCACCCGCAGATCTAAATGTGGCCGCGCTAACATCGCTTGCCCCTCTGCCACTGCATTTTCACCAAAATTATTGGTAAATGCAGGCCAAATCCATTCAGGAACATCCGCACGTATCCAGTCCGGAGCCATACTCAAATCCCGTAGACCCTCAAGTGAGGCTTTCTCTACCTCGCTAATCGGTGTGGGCGAATGATCATCTTCCTTAAATGCCGCACTCAGACTATCAACACTTTCATCCCAACCCCAAACCATCGTACCAAGAACTAATGCTCTCGCACTTCCTTGATCTTTGGCTTGGTCTTTGGTTACCTCAGTCTCAAGCCCCATTCTCCATAATGTAGAGGATTTGCGTCTAAGGGCATCAAACACAATACCGCCAATGGCTGCACGGTCTTTTGAACCTGCAAAGCGGTGCGCCTTACCCCAATCACGTAGGGCATGAGCGGCAGGTGTGTGTCTCTCAATAACATCTTCCAGAACCTCTATTGCGGCTTGGATGCGTCCACCTTGTCTCATTGTTAAAACGCCGCCATCAATGCAAAGACGAGCAATGCGGTGAGTAGAAAATAGCCTAATAGAAACACCAAAAACCGGTATTTAATCACATTAACTGACAGGTGAATAAGCGCATGCAAGGCACGGCTACCAACAAACAACCAAGCCAGTAACATGACTGTTGAAGTTACTGCATTCATCAAAAACAATGCAAAACATAACACGAAAAATACGACAGGAATTTCAAACTGGTTTGAGTAATTATCGCCAGCGTTTTTGATCCAGCCCTGCCACCCATGCTTTTCTACGTCTTTTTCGGTGATTTTACCGCGAACAAGTGAGCCAATCCGCGCCCAGACCAGCCAATAACCCAAGACCGTCATCATTGCAGCTTGCACCAACATTGGTTTAAAAATTTCGCTCATTTCCATTATAGTCTCCTATTTTTGTTCAGAATAATTAGGGCTTTCACGGGCAATTGCCACATCATGCACATGGCTCTCACGCAGACCTGAATTGGTGATGCGGACGAATTCTGCATTTTTGTGAAATCCTGGTATAGTCGGTGAGCCCGTATAGCCCATAGCGGCGCGTACACCACCTAAAAGTTGATGAATTATAGGACCTACCGGGCCTTTGAAACCAATGCGTCCTTCAATACCTTCCGGTACTAATTTCATAGTATCAGTAACCTCCTTTTGGAAATATCTATCCGCAGACCCGCGTGCCATAGCACCAACAGACCCCATCCCACGGTATGATTTATAAGACCGACCTTTATACAAAAACACATCGCCCGGTGTCTCACTAGCACCTGCGAACAACGAACCAACCATGGCGCATGAAGCGCCCACAGCCAAAGCCTTAGCCAGATCGCCAGAATATTTTATACCGCCGTCAGCAATCACAGGAATGCCTGCTTTGTTAGCAGCTTTACAAACATCAATAAGCGCCGTTAATTGCGGCACGCCTACGCCGGCTACAATGCGCGTCGTACAAATAGACCCTGGACCAATCCCAACCTTCAGCGCATCTGCACCGGCTTTAATCAATGCACTAGCCGCAGCTTCTGTGGCGATATTACCTGCGATAATTTGCGTATCAGGACTGTGTTTTTTAAACCGTCTAACCTGTTCGATAACTTTAATAGAATGACCATGCGCCGTGTCAATAATCAGCGCATCAACACCAGCAGCGATTAATGCAAGTCCGCGTTCGAACCCAGCATCACCGACCGTGGAAGCCGCACCTACGCGCAAACTACCATTATCGTCTTTACAGGCATTGGGAAAACTTAGGGCTTTTTCCATATCTTTAACGGTTATCAAACCAACGCAGCGACCAATGTTATTCACGACCAATACTTGTTCAATACGGTGTTTATGCAAAAGTTCGCGAGCTTGATCTTCGGTGGTGCCTTCCGATACTGTGATCAAATCACGGGTCATCATATCGGCAACTTTCTCGCCCGGATCCGTAGCAAAACGGGTGTCACGGTTGGTAATAATCCCGATAAGCTTACCGCCGTCTTCGACGACAGGGAAACTTGAGAACGAATGTTTATCAGCCATCATCCTAAGCTCGGCCAATGTAGCGTCCGGACCAATGGTTACTGGATTAACCACCATACCGGATTCGTAACGCTTTACTTTGCGCACTTCTTCGGCTTGTTCGTCTATGGATAAATTGCGGTGAATTATCCCGATACCGCCCGCCTGCGCCATAGAAATAGCCAGCGGCGCTTCGGTGACGGTGTCCATTGCCGCAGACAGCAAAGGCACATTAAGCGTTATAGTTTTGGTCAAGCGCGTCGCTAAATTAGCGTCGCCCGGTAATATATCTGAGGCTTTTGGCAGCAAAAGCACATCGTCAAATGTGAGACCTTCACGAATCATCATGAGCACACTCCTTTTGCGGGCGCGTAATATCAGGGATAGAAGAAAGGTGCTAGGTTTATTTTTGGTTTTTGTGTGATTGTATTGATACTTTACTGAAGCACTGATATTAATCTAACTATGGTCAAATATTTTTTCCTATGGTTTTGCTTACTATTAAGCGCTTGTGCATCGGCTCCCGCCTTGCAAAGATTTGATGGCTTCAACAATAAATATACCGAAGGGGAAAATGGGCAAGTAATTGCCTTTATTGGTGAAAAAATAGGAGTATATGATGTACCGTATGAAGAATGGTGCAGCACTAATAATATCTGCTTAGATCAGCGTTTAAATGCGCGATATAAAGTCATTAAAGTATTAAATGGGAGCTATGACCACCCAACTATAGACTTCGCAGTTTATGACCATGGCATACAGAAACCCTTTTGGAAGCTCAAGGATCGTATGATAATTTATGTGGGGCAGTATAATGACCGATTAATTCACGAAAAATACCGATATGACGTCCTAAGTCCTTTGAAGGGCGGTGGCTTTGCTTTTTGTGGTGACCCATATACTTGGTATGAAGCCTATGAAATCGAAGAGCATGGTCGGCAAAACCTTATACCATATAATTTTTACCCTCCAGTGACAAAAAACTTGAAAGATTTTCTTCCACAAAAGGATGATGAACAGGATGAATTTCAAGATAATGTCAGAGAACACTTCGTAGATGGTATGCGAACCATTGCACCACCAGCTTATGAAATAAAGAATATGGTGGCAATATGCCGAATGGGAATGAGTGCTGAAGAAGTAGTATCTATTCGAATGAAATATGAAGATATCCCCGACCGCGAAAATGAATGATTTCGCACATGTTTTGTTTGAATGATATAAACATATTTAAAGACGGGTCCAAAATCCATCAAATTTGGCTTGCAGTGTTAGCATGTCAAGAAGTTTACAAGATAAGCAAGTGAAATAGCTTATTAAACTTCGTCAACACCGCCCGGTCTGCGCGAACGGCGGGTGAGCCACATGACACCACGTAGATCTGAAATGGAAACCACTAAACGGCCAAAATTTGTGTATTTAGAGACACCAAATTGACGGTTACGGTGTCCAATGTCAGAAAATTCAATCACATAGCCTTCGCGTAGCATAAGCGCCGGAATATAACGGTGGATATGATCAAAATATGGCAGGCTCAGGAAGGCATCACGTTTAAACACTTTTAGCCCACAGCCCGTATCATCCGCTTCGTCCTTAAGTAACCATTTGCGCACCCCATTACCAAAGCGTGACGCCGCTCGCTTGGCCCATGTATCTTTGCGTTTAGCCCGACGGCCACCTACAAGCGCCAGATTTTCGGGCGCATCCTTGCGAATCATTTTTTTAATAAGCGCAGGGATATCGGCTGGATCGTTCTGCCCGTCCCCGTCTAGCGTCGCAATAATATCTCCTGCTGCAGCCATTACACCCGAGCGCACGGAACGGCTCTGTCCTGAATTTTCCCTATGGCTGATCACGCGTAAAGTCTTATGGGTAGGTTTAAGCGCAGTAAGTGCCTCTAATGTTCCGTCCGTACTGGCATCATTAACAAAGATCATTTCATAAGGCATGCCATTCATAGCGGCAGAAATCTCCGCAGATAATGGGCCTACATTTTCTTCTTCGTTATATACGGGCACAACAACGCTGTATTTAACAAGCTCCTTACGTGGAGACTTAATTGGTGATTTGCGTATAGTATTGACGGATGGTTTAGCTTTAGCTGGCACATGAACCTCTTTGATAGTTTTCTTGCTCATGCCACGAGTTCACCAATCACGCAATATAACTTGCCAAAATTACCTGCCTAAATAACTTGTTGTATGAGAATTTTGTAATGCTAACCTGCATTATGAGCAAATTGAAATTACGCACACGGGATATGATCCTCCTATCACTATTGGTCCTGGTAATGGCCTTACCGGGAATTTCCGCCATGCCCGTCATTGACCGCGACGAAGCCCGATATGCGCAAGCTACTGTGCAGATGTTAGAGAGCGGCGACTATATCAATATCCGCTTCCAAGACCAAGCACGCAACAAAAAGCCTGCAGGCGCTTATTTGCTGCAAGCGGCTAGCGTCAAGATATTCTCTGATGTCACAAAGCGTGATATTTGGGCGCATAGGATACCGTCTGTTTTAGCAGCTATTCTAGCAATATTAGCCACATATTGGGGTGGTTCGCGCATGATCGGACGAGAAAGCGCCCTCTATAGTTCGACATTATTAGCCGTTAGCTTTATGTTCGTTTTCGAAGCACATATCGCCAAAACCGATGCGCTTTTGCTCGGGTTTTCAGCCCTCGTTTTGGCTAGTTTAGGACATTTACGTAACGGTGGTGGGCGGCGTATCGGCATACTGTTTTGGGGTGCCCTTGGCTGCGCCGTGATGATTAAAGGGCCTATATTGCCACTGCTATTGGTACTTTGTTTGCTTAGCCTCTTGATATGGGAGCGCAAAGCCACATGGATGAAGCCGCTATTATTTTGGCCAGGCCCTATATTATTTTTATTAATTGTTCTACCGTGGTTTATTTTAATTTGGCAAGAAACTGGCGGTGCATTTTTCAGTGAAGCTATTAACAATGATTTGGCACCGAAACTGCGTGGTGTTCAAGAAAAACACCCTGGCCCGCCAGGATATTACTTAGGGACAATGTGGGTAGCGTTTTGGCCTGCATGTTTATTCTTATTACCCGGGCTAGTTTTTGCCGTTCGTGCTGCACGGAGCAAAGCAGCTGGTAAGGTTGGATTTGATAGCCCCGTAGCGCTTGCGGCTAGATTACTACTGTGTTGGAGCATACCTTTTTTTGTTGTGTTAGAGTTCATACCAACCAAATTACCCCATTATACCTTGATTACATTTCCTGCTTTTGCCCTCATGGCTGGTGCTGCCGTAGCTACACTAAGTAAGGTCAATGAGTTTAAATTTTCCCGCCGTGTCGGGGCCGTTTTATTTTTAGTCGTTGGTGTGGTTTTGGCGGCCATAGTCTTGTTTGCACAGGCGGCATATGGGGATTACCCAAAATGGAGTTTCGCAGTCATGTACGGAGTAATCCTTATTTGTCTTTTTGCAACAAGGCAATTGTGGGTTGGGCAAACACTGCACGCATTTTACGGTGCTATTGCAGCCGCAATCATCATTTCTTTACCGACATATCAGTTTATCTTGCCGTCCATGACACAATTACAACTTGGAAAATTTATGGCAGCCGCTTTCCACACAAACGACATCAAAACACCGATTTCCAATACCACAGTACTATCTACACAATTTACGGAACCCAGCCTTGTTTTCTACTTAGGCACAGGAATATTGTTGGGAAAACCTGATCAAAGGCTTGCTGGGTTGGAAATGAAAATCGGTGATGTCGTTATTTTGGATAGAGTGCGGACAACCACAAAAGAATACGAGGCCAAATTAACAGAAAAGCTAGCACTGCAAGAGCTCTGCCTAACAAGCTTGCAAACAGTTAAGGGTTTTAATTACGCTAAAGGTGACCCGGTTAGGTTGGATATATTAAGAGCAGATACCTGCTCTGTTGTTGACCCGGCTACTCAATCTACGGCTTCCGAGTAGCCATCCACCAAGCCCGGCCCATAATAGCCAAATACATGAATGGAACTGATATAAACAACAAGACTTTGCTCCACCAATGGGATGTGTAACTGCGAAAATAACGGATAAGCCCGCTAAATTTATTGCGTTCTACCCGCACAATTCGTGCTTGTGATGTAGAACCGTAATGCATAACTTTTGCATCTGGAACGAAAAAGACCTCGCCGCCAGCAAGTTTAGCCCGCCTGCAAATATCAATATCTTCAACATGCAAAAAATAACGTTCGTCAAAGCCACCAAGCGTATCAAAACTTTCTCTATTCATCATCATACATGCGCCACTAACAATAGGCATTTGTACCGCTTCGTCAGGGAGTGGTAAGTTTTCAAGATGTATAGATTTAAAACCTGGTAATTTATGAAGTGGTGTAAAGCTTACCACAGCAGATATTGGCGTAAGCTCACTACGTCTTGAACCGCGCTGCTCTACTCCGCTGACCGTTTGCAAATTACCACCAACAATCCAAGGGAGGTTCAATTTCGCACCGCAATCTGCCATGCGCATAGCTGTACCTTTTTCGGTAACAGCATCAGGGTTCAAAAATAATATAAACTCACCTTTAGACAATTTGGCACCGTAATTACACGCTCGGCTAAAACCAATATTACCGTGGCCCTGTAAAATACGCACCCGGCTTTCATTTTTTGTCAATGCCCATAGCCTTTGGCGGGCTGAAGCATTATTGCCATTATCAATAATAATAAGCTCGAGTATATCTGGATCTGCCAATACCGCAGGCACAGACTCCATCAATGATGGCCCTGTAAAGTAGGATACCATTATTATACTGATACGCTTTTTAGGATGACTTACAGGTAATGCTATTACATTTGCTGTCATTGACCTATTCCCCCAACAATTAGCATAGTTAAACAAACTTACCGATAATAGTAAAGAATAATTCACTCTAGGATGTAAATAATAACATTTCTATAGAGATCTTTGAACAAGAGAAATCGAAGCAGCCGCAAATATTATTACAGCCCACCACCAGTCCTGCCATACTCCATAAGAAAGACTAGCCATTGTAGCAGTCGCCGCACACATACCAGTGGTTGCAATCATCTGGGGTTTAGACAAAACATCCGCACTTGTTAACTGTCGAACCCCTAAAAACAAACCTAAACAAGCCAACGCCACACCAACAAACCCGACCTCAACCCATAAATGTAAACCCGCATTATGAGGATGTAAGGACACCAAAGCCCTACCTTCATAGCCTCGAATTGTATGTGTATCATGGAATGTCCTCACCGCATCAAAGCCGTGTCCAAAGAAAGGGTGTTCTAATATTTTTTGATAAAGAGCGTCCCAATTAAACACACGCTCTTCCCATGAAAATGGCAATTTTGTCCGAATTTCTGGACTTAACTTGCCCGATACAAATGCGAGTACTGGAGCGAACAACAAACATACCCCCGCCATTATAAATGCGCCCCTCAATGCAAATATTGGTTTAAAATTAGCAAGAGCCATAAAAACAAGCGCAACTATCAAGCCGATTTGCGCTGCACTAGCATTGGCTTTGTGTGTACAAAAGCCTATCAGTGCAATAATTATTACGGCAAAAACTTTACCAGGCCAACCCTTATGCCATAAAAGCACGCTTACTGGTGCAGCTAATAATGTCAGTACAGAGACGGCATGGCTAACGTTTTGGATCATATCACCTTGACGTCTAGCCATGGACTCTCCCTCAGCCAAAGGATCCAAAAACATGGTCAGACTATAATTACTCATTAAATCAATTAATATAGCTGTGATAGAACCAAAAAGAGCTACGACTAATAACTTTGGCAAAATATTAGGGGCATATTTGTTTTGTGCGCGCATCATGGCAGCACACCCCAAATATACGGGCATACCGAACAGCATTTTAATCGCATTATTTAAAATATCATCGGAATGATACGCAGACCAAAAAACGCTTAATGTGGCCCATATTAACAACCCCATTATGGCCCAAAAAGCCAATGGAACTCTAAGTAAAAAATCTTTCAAGTGGCCGGGCCAAAACCCAATAATACCTAGCAAACCAGTGAGTGCAACAATAGCTGCGATACCAAGACCGCCCGCATGCGACATAAATGGCAAAGCCACAAACATCACTATCAAAAGCACATAGTTTTTCCTAGCAACCCAGTCCCGTTCTAATCCGCTCTTTGTTACTCTTTCACTCTCAATCACTGTTTAAGACCGCAAATCTGGAGGTGTAGCCTCTTTAGTCAATATAGTAATTGCGGCTTCTATGGATAGAGTTTCTTGCTGGCGATCACCGAGGAATCTTAGGGCAAGTTTGCCTTCTTCGGCTTCTTTACGCCCCACCACGGCAATAACATTGACTTTTGCCAAAGAATGTTCGCGGATTTTGTAGTTAATCTTCTCGTTGCGGAGATCCGTATCGGCGCGCAAGCCTGCCGCGCGCAAAGTCTCTGCTGCTTGTTCAGCGTAATCATCAGCGTCCGAAGTAATGGTTGCGACGACCACCTGAACCGGTGCAAGCCAAAGCGGAAAACGTCCTGCGTAATGTTCAATTAACACACCCAGAAACCGTTCAAATGAGCCCAGAATAGCTCTGTGTAACATGACGGGGCGGTGTTTGACATCGTCCGCACCAATATAGCTGGCATCTAACCTGTCAGGTAGGTTGAAGTCGGCCTGAATAGTGCCCGTTTGCCATTCACGGCCAATAGCATCCTTTAGGACAAAATCCAGTTTCGGCCCGTAAAATGCGCCGTCGCCCGGATTATATTCAACATCTAATCCCGTAGCGTCCGCAGCGGCTTTCAAAGCTTTTTCAGCCTTGTCCCAAACTTCGTCTGAACCAACCCGCACTTCAGGGCGGTCCGAGAACCGTACCATAACTTCGTCAAAACCAAGGTCTTTGTATACAGATTGCAATAAAGCACAAAAACTTTTGACTTCGTCAATTACCTGATCTTCGCGGCAAAAAATATGGCCGTCGTCTTGAGTAAACGCACGAACCCGCATCAAGCCGTGCAGCGCACCAGACGGCTCATAACGGTGACACGAACCAAATTCAGCCAAACGTAACGGTAAATCGCGGTAAGAGCGCTGACCGTGATTAAACACCTGTACATGACAAGGGCAATTCATGGGCTTCAGCGCAAACATTTTATCTTCGTCGTCCACTTGGGTGATAAACATATTTTCGCGGTATTTATCCCAGTGACCGGATGCTTTCCAGAACTTTTGATCCATGAGTTCAGGCGTACGTATTTCACTATAGCCTGCCCCGATTTGGCGGCGGCGCATATATTCCTGTAGAGTGCGGTACAGCATCCAGCCCTTTTCGTGCCAAAACGCTTGCCCTTGTGCTTCTTCTTGGAAGTGGAACAATTCCATCTCGCGGCCCAAACGGCGATGGTCGCGTTTTTCGGCTTCTTCTAAGCGGTGCAAATAAGCATCCAAATCTTCTTTGGTCGCCCAAGCCGTACCGTAAATGCGCTGTAATTGGGCGTTCTTGCTGTCACCGCGCCAATAGGCTCCGGCAACTTTCATCAATTTAAACGCTTGGCCAATTTTAATTGTACTCGGCAAGTGTGGGCCACGACACAAATCCAACCAGTCTCCCTCATTGGCACCTTGGCGGTAAATGGTAATGGTCTCATCTTCCGGCAAATCAGAAATTAGCTCAGCCTTATA
>JAJFFM010000183.1 GCA_021776675.1 Robiginitomaculum sp. | reverse complement strand
TGCTCGAGCCAATCAGCGCCGGAGCCTTTAAATCCCTCTACGGATAAAGCATCTTTACGGTCAAACATGCCTATTTTGTGCATGAGCTTTTCAAGTGTACCTTCGAACGCCCAATTATGGTCGTGCGGAAAATAATAATGAGGCGAGACGAATACCGGCATGTCTGCGGATTTTGCAGCTGCAAACAATTGGTCAATATGCTCTACTGTGCCGTTAGCAATTACATTCTTGCCTACAACACCCCAAGCCACGCCATCAGGACTTAGAAAGTCATTTTGAGGATCAGTGACAACTAAAGCCGTGCGGCCTTGCGTAATCTCAAAGCTGGTTTCGGGCAGGCCGTCAGCAACGGGCTTTGCGTTGGCGGCAAAAGGTGTTGCTAAGGCAATGGCCATGGTGAGGGCAATTGCGCTTGCGGTTTTATGGAGTTTAAGCGTTTTTAACATGGTGGTATCCTTTATAAGTTTTCATTGGCTAGTTATAAAAACAAGATAGGGGATGGCTCGTGGTTCTATAATCAGGAGAAATACGTAAGGGTTTCCCCTTAGGCCGTGCAACATGAGTTAACGCCGCTACGATAACATTAGGGGGGAGGGTTAAATTCGTTTACTGAGTTTAGTTTTTAGCGATTGGTTCTTTGCTTGTAGGTCTGCAATTTGAGCATGAAGGTCACCAACATATGGTTCCAACTCTGCCCTAGTGAAGCGAGGATGAATGTGTTGTGGACAGTTCCAGTCAAAAGCCTCAAGCGAGAGTATGACTGCGCGCATAGGGCGCGCTCGATAACTTTCGTCGTGGAGGCTTGCTACCAACTCAGGGTTGTCCTCAAGAGAGACTAAACGTGCCCGCGCCCATATCTTTAAGCGCCGCCTGTTTGGATAATCAACGAGGATAAGGGAAACCCTATCATTCTCACTCATGTTTCCGGCGCTTATATATTGGCGGTTACCGCGAAAGTCGGCATAGGCGAGTGTTTTTGCGTCGAGGACTTTTAGGAACCCCGCTGGGCCGCCGCGGTATTGGACATAAGGCCAGCCATCTTTTGACGCACTTGCCTGATAAAAACTATCGCGCGCGCCAATGAACTCGGCCTCACCCTCTGAGAGTTGGTCTCCACCTTGCGCATCGGGGGCCAGAAACTTTGAATAGACTTTGTCCGAGCCGTGTTGTTTCTGGATTTTAACAACCGATGGTGTGAATGAAATCTTTGCAAATGCTTTTGCCATAATGACCTCCGTAGTTAAGGGTTACAAACCAAGGTCAGACAATTCAGGATGCTCTTCTGGGCGAACACCTTGCGCCCAGTGCATTTTACGATCTGAGTGTTTGAGAGGAATATTGTTGATGCTGGCAATCCGGCGCTGCATCAGACCGTTTTCGGCAAATTCCCAGTTTTCATTGCCGTAAGACCGAAACCAATTTCCGCTATCATCATGCCATTCATATGAAAACCGGACGGCTATCCGGTTGCCCGTAAACGCCCACATCTCTTTGATGAGACGATAGTCAAACTCTTGGGAAAATTTACGAATGAGGAATGCTTCAATTTCAGGCCTGCCAGTTAATATTTCTGTACGATTCCTCCAGATACTGTCTTCGGTGTAGGCCTGTGCGATTTTTTTCGGGTTTTTACCGTTCCATGCATTCTCTGCTACGCGCACTTTCAATTGAGCGGTTTCTTGTGTGAACGGGGGTAAAGGTGGTTTTATCATAATTGAGCTCTGTGTTAGGGGGGCGGGCACCTACTAAAGGGGATAGCGGATGCCCGATCGGGGGAGATATTCAAGATTTACTAGCTAGGGAGAGGAGGCTGCCGTTTCGTGATTTAAACATTGGTTCAAATGCGCAATCCGCATCTGCAAATAGTCGATACGTCGGTGCAATTTGGTCTGAGCCTGAAACATTTGCGCTAACTGTGCATTGGCGCAATGAGCGCCGTCTGTTTTAAAATCATTCCAGCTATTGTTAAAATGCGTCGGTATATCGACTATGTCTGCGGTGGGTCTAAGGTGTGTCATTTTGCGCTCCTCCTACATTCTGTGTTGACCAGAATGTAGGTGACTAACGGAACGGGAAAAATCAGGAGGATTACCTAGGGGTAATTACTTATAGTTCAGACGCATTTATCAGCATTCAAATTTTCAAAGAATGGACACACAGTTTTTAAGGTTTCCGACAGTTTGCTTTGCTCAAAAGGTTTTTCAAGTATTGCTAACGCGCCTGCTTGTTCAGCTCGGTTTCGTATAGACATGGAGATATTTCCACTTACCAAAATTACGGGAAGATGCGGGTGGGTCTTGTGTATAAACTCAAGAAAATCCACACCCGTCATTTCTGGCATATGTACGTCAACAATGAAACAACATACGGGGTCATAATTTTCTGTACGTAAAAATTGCTTTGCAGAATTAAACGCTCTTACATCAAAACCCATGCAGTCCAAGAAAGCATACATAGAGTCTCGTACAGCATCGTCATCATCAATGATAATTATTTGTTTGCGCATATTATGGCCGTTAAAAAAATCGAGGGTTCACACTGACAGTCTGTATTTAAGGACAAATTGCCGACGAGTTACCAATCTATGTTGTCAGGGTAGGTTATTCTATCAGGGTAATTACTTACGTGCAGACATCCTTAGCTTCTGGACCTCAAGACACCGCCTTCAATTGCCATCCGAACAAGATGGGACAAGTTACGTGCCTGCATTTTTTCAATAACCCTGGCGCGATGTATTTCAATAGTCCGAGGGCTAATGCCCATTTCATAGGCAATGACTTTGTTTTGCAAGCCAGTGGCAATATGAATCAGAACTTCGTGTTCTCTTGGGGTTAGTTTTTCGAGCCTTATCTCCAAGTTCTTTTTTTCACTGTCCTGTGCATGTATTTGTTCACCAATAACCATTGCGCGGCGTACGGATTCCACAAGAATATCTTCCTCAAATGGCTTTTCAATAAAATCAACCGCTCCAAATTTCATAGCTTTCACTGCCATGGGTAAATCCCCATGCCCAGTGATTATAATGACGGGAAGCGTAATTCCTTTTGATACAAGGCTCTGTAGAACTTCTAACCCGTCCATTTCAGGCATGCGTATATCTAGCAAAAGGCACCCTGCAAAGCCGGGGGTGACTTCGCCTAGAAACCGAATGGCGGAAGCGTATATATTTTGCTCAAAACCATAGGAATCCAATAAGGCAGACATGGAGTCCCGTACGGCCTCATCATCATCAAGAATATGTACGCATAAGCCTTCAGACATTACCGTTCTCCATCTGCGCCAGTGTTGTTAGCCAGTGTTGTCGTCGGTAAGGTGAAACAAAACGTCACACCGCCTTGTTCATTTTTGATAGTGTTTATCTCGCCGCCGTGTTCTTCGACAATCGTCTTACAAATAGAAAGCCCGACCCCCATACCGTTTTGCTTTGTCGTAACAAATGATTGAAAGAGCTTTTGCGAAACTTCTTCCGGCAATCCTGGCCCGTTATCACAGATGCAGACCTCAATGGCACCGTCTTTATATAGGCGCGTTGAGACTTCAATATGCGGCGCATCACTGCCTTCCAAAGCTTCGAGCGCATTGCGAACCAGGTTGACAACAACTTGTTGCAGCCTAACCTTATGGACTAATATATCAGACAAATCCGGTGACAGTTTCGTCGTTAATTTCAGTGTCGAGCTTTGCCCTCCCGGTAAAACAAGTGCGATAGCCTCATTGATGATTTCATTGATGTTTTCAAATGTACGCTCGGTGTCTTCTTTCTCTACAAATTTACGAAGCCCTCGAATAATTTCGCCGGCGCGGCCCGCTTGAGCAATGGCTTTATCCATATACCCATGAGCTTTCTGTTTTGCTGTTTGCGTGTCGGCGTCTAAAAGCCGGCGGGATGCTTGTACATAATTCATAACTGCGGTCAGCGGTTGATTAAGCTCATGGGCCATTGCCGAAGCAACCTCTCCCATCGCGCTTACCCGTGCAACATGATGTAGGTCCGATTGAAGGAGGCGCTCCCGCTCTTTGCTTTCGACTAGTTTGGCTTCCAGAGCAACGCGTTCAGAGATATCACGGAACGACACCACCGCGCCGATCAGCTCTCCGGCGTCCCATATAGGCGTGCTAACATATTCTACGGGAAAACTGGTGCCGTCTTTGCGCCAAAACACTTCATTTGACTCGCGGTGTATTTTACCGTCTTTAAAAGCGAGATAAATCGGACACTCATGCACATCGTAATTACTACCGTCGCTATGGGAATGATGGCAAAGCTTGTGCTGGCTTTTCCCGAGCATCTCTTCCTCAGAAAACCCTGTTAGACGACATGCTGCAGGGTTGGCAAAAACCGTTTTACCTTCAGAGTTTAACCCGTAAACGCCGTCGCCCGTGGCCTGAAGGATAAGGTCTGTTTGTAGCCGAACAGAGTTTAACGATTGTTTTTTTGTTATTGCTTCATTCACGTGCTCACCCCTGTTTTAGAGACGCATACTATGAGCACCACCAAACACGGTCAATATTGTAGAGTAGGAGTTGAATGGCTATACGGAAAAACACTTATGTGTTTCCCTGATGATTTTCATTC
>JAJFFM010000182.1 GCA_021776675.1 Robiginitomaculum sp. | reverse complement strand
GCTTGCGAAGACGTCTGTCTGCAATCTCGTTATTGCCAATAAAGTTGATACGCTTCACACCCGTTGTCGGACCTTCGGTAATTTCAAATATCAAATCAACTCTGTTTTGTTCTTGTTGGACTACTTTTGGTACGACTTGTGCAGCAAAACGTCCAGATTGACTGTATAAATCAATAATACGTTGCACATCTGCTTGGACGCGCGAACGCGTAAACACAGAACGAGGTGCAGCTTCTAATTCATCGGTAATTTTTTCGGTCTTCAGAGCCTTGTTACCTTCAAGAATAACACGGTTGATAATCGGGTTTTCAACAACACGGATAATAAGATTACCATCACCAGGTTCAATTAAGACGTCAGCAAACAACCCTGTGGCAAATAATGTTTTAATAGATAAATCGATCCGCTCGTCATTGTAACGATCACCAGGGGCTATGAGCAAATAGGAAGCAACCGTATTGGCCTCAACACGCTGATTTCCGACTACTCTAATAGACTTAATATATTCGGGGCGGGCTTGCAAATTTTCCGCACCCCGTGTCCCAGTACCTTGTGTACCAGTACCCTGTGCATAAGCCGTAGGCGTAGCCACAAAATTCGCACTCAAAAGAACAAGTCCCATCAATGCAAACAAGCATATACGTAAATTCTTATAGCTATCGGTTTTACTCATGACCCCTACATCTACCCCGTATTATCAAACAAACTCGAGATATACCCGACATCGTTCAAAGTTAAAACTAAAAACAGAGTGGCAAGCATGGTAAACCCCATGCGAACCCCTATTTCCTGTGCCCGCGCACTTAAAGGGCGCCGCATCACAGCTTCATACCCGTAGTAGACCAAATGTCCACCGTCTAAAACAGGAATTGGCATTAAATTTGCGAAACCTAAGCCAACGGAAAGTACGGCTGCAAGGGAAAGTAAATTCCTAAAAGCGATCTTTAGCTTAAGCCCAATACCGCCCTCAACCTGCGAAGACAATATGCTAACCTTGCCTGTATAGGCCATTATTTTCAAAGGGCCGCCAAGCGCTTTCCCGTTTTCTTTACCTTGAAAAATACGTCCAATATATTTACCCGTCATGGATAATGTCGTGCCGACATTTTTTACGCCGTAACTTGAGGCTTGCACAAAATTATAAGATTTGTGAATAGTTGCCCCACCAATTTTAACACCTATCACACCGCCGCTCATGGTTCCACCTAAACCGTCTTTCTTACGGCGGCGTTCCGGTGTCACCATAAGGTCAATTTGCTCACTACCGCGTAAAACCTTCATATTTAGGTCTTCACCGCTATTCAGGGTTATGATTTGTAGCACCTGGTTGACACTGTGCGCATCCTTACCATCTATAGTCAGTATTTTATCTCCGACCATTAACTCGGCCAGTGCAGCAGGCCCATCAGGAATAACTTCGTGCACCTCGGCAGCCCGCTCATCCGTACCAAATCCCCACGCCAAGCCTGCAAATAATACTGCCGCCAGTATGAAATTTGCCATTGGCCCAGCAAATACTACCAAGGCGCGCTGGTATAATGGTTTAAAATGCAAGCAAGACTTCCACACATCTTTGCCGTGCTGACTATCCATTTCTGTTTTTATCTTGGCCAGTTCTTCGGTATCAGGATTACTGGACACGCCTGCATCCCCAAGGAATTTTACATATCCGCCGATAGGTATCCGTGATAATACCCATTCTGTTCCAGATTTGGCCTTATAGCGTAAAATAGGCTTCCCAAAGCCAATGGAAAAGCGTTCCACTGAAACGCCAAAAAAGCGACCAACTGAATAATGCCCAAGTTCATGAATAAACACCAATAGGCCGAGCACGACAGCAAAGCTGGCAACGGTAATCAACCCATTAAACATCCACTCTAGCACTTTAATTATCCCCTAACAGCCTTTGACTAAGCTACGCGCTTTAACCCGTGCGCGCCCGTCAATATCCAACACTTCTTGTAGCGTTTGCATGGGCTTAGCAAAACCAGTCTCGCTTTTAAAGCTATTCATGACAGTTTCTATACACTTTGTAAGGGCAGAGAAATCTAATTTTTCTTGTAAAAAAGCCTCTACGGCCACTTCATTAGCTGCATTGAGCACAGTTGGAGCCATGCCGCCAGCTTCCAAAGCTGTGCGCGCCAAACGTAAGGCGGGGAATTTGTCAGGGTCAGGCGGATAAAATTCTAATTTTCCGACCTGTGCTAAGTCCAACCGGCTAACGGTCGTTTCCATGCGCTGTGGCCACGCCAAAGCATAGGCTATAGGTGTGCGCATATCTGGGGATCCCATCTGCGCCAACACCGAGCCATCAACATATTCTACCATGGAATGGATTATAGACTGCGGATGTATGATAATGTCTATCTCGCTGGAAGGACGGCCGAACAAATAGCTGGCCTCAATCAGTTCTAAACCCTTATTCATCAATGTCGCCGAATCAATAGATATCTTTGCACCCATATCCCAAACGGGATGATTAAGGGCTTGTGCGCAACTCACCGACCTTAATTGCTCGGTGGTGAATTCACGAAACGGCCCGCCGGACGCTGTCAATATCAAGCGGCGGATTTCTTTGGGGCGTTCGCTATCCAAAACCTGAAATATTGCATTATGCTCAGAATCAACGGGTAAAAGAGTTGTTCCCGTGCGCGCAACCGCATCCATAAATAAATCACCTGCACATACGAGGCATTCTTTATTGGCTAAACCAACAGATGTACCCTGCTCAACTGCCGCTAAAGTTGGCTCTAGACCCGCCGCACCAACAATCGATGCCATGATAAAATCCGCAGACCACGCACCTGCTGCGATTACAGCGTCACGGCCTATACCGATCTTAATACCGGTTCCCGCAAGTGCATCTTTGAGGATATCTTGACTGGCCGCATCACCCAATGCAACAAATTCAGGGTGAAATTCCAGTGCTTGCTTGGCAAGTTCTTGCGCATTTGTATTGGCACTAAGACAGACTATTTTAAATTTATCCGCCGAAGAATCTCGTATCAAGCTGAGAGTGCTTTCTCCGATAGACCCAGTAGAGCCTAATATGGTTACGCGCCTTGTCATAATATTTTATAAACCCGTCATTGGCGAGACAGTGGGCCAGATATTTGGCCAGATAATCAATACCGCTGCCGCGATCACGACTATGAGCATTAAACTATCAATTCTATCCAAAAGCCCACCATGACCGGGAATGATACCGCCCGAATCTTTAACATTGAGGTACCGCTTAATGAAAGATTCCAGTAAATCCCCAAGCACGGCAAATAAGACGACCGGCACAGCTAATAGTGCACCATATGCAGGGTTAAACCCAATAAACCAAGCGGCCAATGCACCAAATAATGATCCAAATACAAACCCGCTGATAAGGCCTGACCAAGTTTTGTTGGGACTAACTTTCGGGATAAGTTTCGGCCCCTTTAAGGTAGATCCACCAAGATACGCCCAACTGTCAGCGGCAATAACCACAACAACAATAAATACAAATTTATCAAACCCAGCAGCCTCAACACCTACCACGTCACCGCGCAACCACATTATAGCTAAGCTCGGCAGCAATACATACAAACAGCCAAACCCTGCCCAAAGTCCCCCCCCTGAACTATTGCCTCGACGAGAACGTTCCAAGGTTGCAAGCGCGCCTGTAAAGCCAACGGCAGTTAATGCATATTTCCAATTATCCATGCCCCAAACACCAAACTGCGCCAAGCCTATAGCAATCAATAAGCCTGCTATGGGAATAATAAGCGCTAATTTTGCCTGTCCAGAATCATTTATACGAGGGTCGCTCATCCGCACCCATTCATATATGATACGCGTGCTGACAACTGCTATAAATGCCGTCAATACCCAACCGCCATAATATAAAGGAAACCCACATATAGCCACCAGAACGAGGCCTGATACGGCACGAATACCAAATGTTTTTAGTTTAGAAGATTTCACATCTGCCATCTAAGCCACCTCTTCTTTTGAAGCAGCATCTAAATTCCCGAAACGGCGATCACGGTTTTGAAAACTCGTAATTGCAGCCTGTAAATCTTGTTTGGAAAAATCAGGCCACAATACGTCCGTAAATACAAATTCCGCATAGGCCGCTTGCCAAAGCAGGAAATTGCTGATGCGTTTTTCACCGCTAGTCCGAATAACCAAATCAGGATCAGGCAGACCGCTCGTATCCAGATATGTTTCAAATTTGATATCGTTAAGCTCACCCGCATCCGCTTTACCCGCCTCAATGTCTTCAGCAAATGCTCGTGTCGCTCGCAATATTTCATCGCGGCCACCATAATTAAAGGCGATATTGAGGGAAAAATCCGTATTGTCTTTGGTGGTTTCTTCAACCTTACCGAGGAGTTCGAGCATGTCTGGCTTAAGCCCAACGCGCGATCCGAGTATCCGCACACGAACATTTCGGTTGTTCAAAGTCGCAAGATCATCATCAACATATTTACGCAA
>JAJFFM010000181.1 GCA_021776675.1 Robiginitomaculum sp. | reverse complement strand
CAGCCGGCAACTAACCCCATCCACATTGCGTACGTTCAAGGGCAGGAGCTTCGGCTCCTGCCCTTTTTTATTAGCACTCGATCGTCTTACCGGGCTCTTGGATGAATACGTTTTTCATGCCTTGCTCTTCGAGCCCCGCCTTCAAAGCGTCCATTGAACTTTCTTCCCCGTGCACCAGCAGCACTTTCTCCGCGCAATCCTTAAATCGGAGGCCAAACCGCAACAATTCTTCGCGGCCTGCGTGGGCACTGAACGCGTTCATCACTTCAACGTGCGCATTCAATGGATACATCCGGCCAAACACGCGAATTTCCGGCTGGCGTTCCACAATACGCCGGCCCAGCGTGTGTTTCGCCTGAAAGCCGACAATCAGAATCGTATTCCGTTCGTCGCCGCAATGATTCTTGAGGTGATGCAAAATCCGGCCGTGTTCGCACATACCCGCCGCCGAAATAATGATCGATGGTTCATCCAGTTTATTCAGCAATTTGGATTGCTCGACGTTGCGAATGTAGCGAATCGACTCCAGTTGAAACGGATCGCCCGATTCTAAAATCAAATCGCGAATATCGCGATCAAAACAATCCGTGTGCAGTCGAAATACTTCCGTGACGTTTACCGTGAGCGGACTGTCCACGTACACCGGCAAACTCGGAATCGCTTTCGCAACTTCTAGACGTTTGAGCGAATACACGATCTCCTGCGAACGCTCCAACGCAAAACTCGGAATGATAATCGAACCGCGACGTTGATAGGTTTCATTGACGATACGCGCGAGATGCCCGTCCATACTTTCAATCGCCTCATGGTCGCGATCGCCGTACGTACTTTCCATAATCACGACATCCGCGTGATCCGGTTCCCAGGGATCGCGCAGAATCGGCATATTCCGCCGCCCCAAATCGCCGCCGAACAAAAAGCGGCGCGCCTTACCGTCCTCTTTGTAGTCGACCTTGCACATCGCCGACCCAAGGACATGCCCCGCATCGTGAAACGTCAACGTCACATCCGGCTCCAAGACAAACGGTAAATCGTATGGAATCGACACAAAACGTTGCATCGTGTTTTGAACATCGTCGATGTCATAGAGGGGGGCGATATAGGATTGTTTCTTCTTCGACAACCACTCAGCGTCGCGCTTCTGAATGTGCGCGGAGTCCGCAAGCATAATGCTGCACAAGTCGCGTGTGGCCGGCGTGGCGAAAATCGGCCCTGTATAACCTTGCTTCACCAACATCGGCAACACGCCACTATGGTCGATGTGCGCGTGACTCAAGACCATCTTGTCGATCGTATTCGCCGCGAAGGGCAACTCTCGGTTCTTGTGATCGGACTCCTGGCGCCGCCCCTGAAACATGCCGCAATCAAACAAAATCCGGTGACCGTTGATCTCCGCGAGATGCTTACTTCCCGTAACTTCCCGCGCCGCTCCGTACGATGTCAGCCGCATATACGTTCTCTTTCCTAGGTTTGCCACCACTCGGCGGCTCTATACTTACACGATGTGCATTCTACAGTGGACCGATCCCCAATGAAAACGGGCGGCTACGTTCACACCTTTGATACCATGCGGCGTCATGACGATTCGCGAACGCACCCAACATGTAAAGAAAGTCGCCGCCGAACTCCAGTTCGACGCGTGCGGAATCGCGAGTGCCGGTCCTATCGATTCGGATGGTCATCTCGACACCTGGTTAGCAGCCGGATTCCATGGAACCATGGAATGGATGGCGCGTTCGCGCGACGTGCGCCTGGACGTGCAACAAAAATTGCCAGGGACGCGATCGGTCGTCGTTCTTGCCCGAAATTACTACGCCGAACGCCCCGAAAATGAACCTGGAGACGGCCGCGTTTCGCGATATGCCTGGGGACGCGATTACCACCGCGCACTCCGAAAACCACTCCACGTTCTCTCCGACACCATTACAACCCTCGTGCCGGACGCTCAAACTTATTGTTCCATCGACAGCGGTCCCGTCATGGAGAAAGCCTGGGCAACGCTTGCGGGTATCGGGTGGCTCGGAAAAAACACCTTGGTCCTTCGCCGCGATTTGGGTTCGTGGTTTTTCCTCGCGACTATCTTGACCACCGTCGAACTCGAAGCGGATACCCCCGCGCCCGATCAGTGCGGCGGATGTACGCTCTGCCTCGACGCCTGCCCGACACATGCGTTAGTCGAACCGCGCGTGCTGGATTCGAACAAGTGCATCTCGTATCAAACCATTGAGAATCGTGGAGATGTCCCGGAGTCAATCGCAGGCAATCACGGCGACTGGGTCTTCGGATGCGACATCTGCCAGGACGTATGCCCCTGGAACCGATCGCCCGAGGAGACTAATCTGACGGACTTTCACCCGCGCCCCGGCCACGCCAATCCGGATTTGGACACATTGGCCGCAATGGACGACGCGGAATTCCTGGAGACCTTTGCCGGGACACCCGTCATGCGCGCAAAACGATCCGGAATGCAACGAAACGCAGATATTGTCCGGCGAAACCTAGCCGATTCTGCGACCAACCCGGCGAAACCCTAAGATAAAATAGAACATTCTTTGTAAAGCGAATTTGAGTCATTCGAACACGTCATTGCGAGGAGAGAGCCGTTTCGTTATTCCCCATAACAAGAACGGCGAACGACGTGGCAATCTCGCCCCACCGTTTCAGAACGCCTACGAATGAGTTGGAACCGCTCTAATGCAGGTCCTTCGTGTCCGGTACCCGCGACAGCGCCGTCGTTAGTAATTCGACGATTAGCTGATTCTGACTCGTCCCCTCACCTTTTGCCGCGAGCCGAATCGCTTCGTACAGATCACCCGGAACCCGAATGGAAATCTTGCGCGATTCGAATTGCGCGGTCGCGCGAAGGTCGACAATGTTGCTCAGCGGACTTTCACGCGCTTCCAGCAACGGTGTTGGATCGGGCTCGCTCAGCGCATCTTCATCCGGCCCGAAGCATACCTCAAGAATTTCTTCATTGGTCTTGCCCGCATTGATGAGTTCCAACACGCGTCCCCTCCCCCCCATGCTGCGTAGATGCCGGTTCAAACCAGCTACGCTCAACGCAAATCCGTTCTGCCGGACGAACGCAACAGCGTCCCCTTCGTCCAAGCCACGACGAACAGCCTCAATGACAAGCTCTTGCTTGAGTTGTGCGTTTTTGGCCATCCGTACCCCAGTTGCCGTGGTGCGGGTTGAAATTCCGAGTATAGTAAATTATTGACAATAATGCAATAGGTGCGATGACTGAAACACACCAAATGCCCAAATTTAGCCACTTGCCAGATTAACGCCTGCCAGACCCGCCGTCAACCCCATTCCCCATCGCGCTTGTCGGCGTGATAGCCGTCTTCCAACTAGATTGCTATAGTTTCGCCATGGCGCTGACGACCGAACAACGCGAATGGCTCACCCTGGCGATGGTGCCGGGTGTGGGGACGGGCAAATTCATTCAACTGCTCGCCCGGTTTCGTACGCCCGGACAGGTCCTCACCGCGTCGCGGTCCGCCCTCGAATCCGTCGTGGGCAAATCCTTGGCCCAACGGATTGCCACGTACAGCGAAGCAGTCGATGTTGG
>JAJFFM010000019.1 GCA_021776675.1 Robiginitomaculum sp. | reverse complement strand
CATACGGAAAGTTTGTACGGCATTGTTTGATGCAAATTGTTGGGAGGGTGCATTCTTGTTGTACCGCGGTGTGTTCAAAACGTTTTTGCCAAGAGCAAGCTTAAGTGCGCTTGGTGCAGCAGAGAAAAGTGTCGTATCGGTAATAGGGTTAGGGCCAATTACCAATATGTTTTGGTCTAGCTCGCTTTTGGCGGGTAGTTCGGACACATAGTTGGCAGTACTCCACTTTGGCCCAAATTGTTGAGCTGCATACCCCAGTAGGCTGAGGGTTGATTGCTTGTCTTGCAATGAACGTGCGCTCAGCACCAATGTACTGTCATGGTCGAATGGTGTCCCAGATGCGGCCAGTCGGTTCAGTTCAGTACCGAAAGAAAGACGTGTAGTTTTCAAGTCTAATTTGGATGTACCATTGACCAAAATTGTCGGAAAGTTTTGTTGTGATTGGCATATGGGCTCTGATGTATCCGGTAGTATTTCAGGTTCGAAACTAAGGGTGTTTTTTGCTGCCGAAAACATACCGGGCTTGATGTCAAATGAGACAAGTTTTGAGGTTTTATCCAAATGCGTAAAGCCAATAGATTGGTCATTAAGCTTCACAGATAAACGAGAATGGGAATTGATACCTTTAGAACTGAGAATTTTCAGGGTTAAGACGCCGCTGGTCGCGAGTGGATCTGCGACATTAAACTTAATGTTGGCAGGTTCCGGCCGCCAAGACGGCGTAATGATTGGGGTAGCAATATCAGAAAGCTTATATTCTTTAGCCTCCAGAATATTTCCGTGATCAAATTTTGGACTGGAGTAAAACTCGTTGATGAATATGCTGCTTCGCCTTGCCGTCGGTAAGTGATAGGTGGCAAATGCGCGGGTTAACTCCAAAACCTGTTCTTCGGTCTCGGCGGTTAAAATAATAGTTGGCTTCTGGCGGTCATCAATCATGACGCGGGCACCTGTTGCCATTAATATGGGTTTTTTCTGCAAAAGTGGACGGATATCATCATGGGTACCAATGATGAACTCCATATCGCTTAAACCTACATCTAATTTAAACTCAGGTACAAATGTCATGCGCTGGGCAATGCCTTGCGCTGCCAAGGCTTCGTAGGCTAATTTGTTGCTGCCCACGGCGGCAATGCTGACCCGTTTCGGAGCCGTCATAGCGTGTTTCATGCGTTGTTCTATTTCGATGATTTGCATATCACGGTTTTTGGTGCGCGCTTTGGCAACCAATTTCGAGCGAGATAAATCCAATATCCATTGTCCATCATCAGGAGTTAGACAGTCCGCATTTCTGGGGGTCATATAACTGATTTTAATACTATTCCCAGACAGCCGAATACGAGATGTGTCCATGCGGATATGAGCATCAAACCGTGATGCCCGTCCGTAAATAGGAACAGGCTTCGTGCCGTTATAGCTAATAAGTAGGGGGGTGCCCTGTGCAACTCGGCCTTCAGGGTAGGCACTTAAGAACAAATTTAAATTTTCATACCAGTCATTGGCTGGTAAGTCGAAGCTTAGCTCAAATTCTTGGGTGCGCCAGTCGAGAATTGTACTGTCCTTACTCGCCATTTTGTCAAGATTAGATTTAAGAATATAAGTTTGGTTTTTGCTGACATTTGTACGAGTTGAAACGGCTGCATGCGCGAAACTAGGAACTAAAGCCAACAGGCTGGCGAAACAAAATAACAGCACAATATAAAAAACAGGCTCTAAGCTAATGCGCCGTTTGGTGTTGAGTTTTAAACTTTTTTGACTATTTTGGGACATGTCAGCGCCTTATTTGGTTAATACACTTTCAACCAAGCAAATAGAGTGCCAGTTTCCCCTGATAGGGGAAGATAAACTGCTATAAGAGTAATCAAAATTATGATGCCAGCTTTGAAACCATCAATTTGGGTTTACGCCCTTATCCGCCGCGCCCAGATAGAGACGGCTTATGCGACGTTGGCGCGCAAAGGCGACGGCGATGCAGGTGCGGTATTGGTTAAGGTATGTACGCTCGACGGCAATGCGGTACTGTACCGTCCTATTCGCAATATAACCGGGGAGCGGGTGTGGCTCCCAAAAGGACCATTACCTGAACGCGAAATCGACGAAATTATCGGAAAGCGCGTCAAAAATGACCCGGATTTATGGGTGGTCGAGATAGAAGATAAGCAAGGTCGACATTTTTTGACGGAAGACATTGAGCTCGAATAGGTTTTGGATCGCAAGTAGCGATTTAGGAACGAATAATTCTAAGGGAGCGAATAGGTCTTGTTTGTTTTGCCTTTGCCACTTATGTGAACTGCCAAGATAAAGGTAATGACAAAAATAATGACTAAAACATCCGATCATCCATCTAACTCCCGCCGGGTTTTTGCAATTATTTCGCATCCGGATGCGGGTAAGACAACCTTGACAGAAAACATGCTATTGGCCGCAGGTGCAATCCATGCAGCCGGGCAAGTTGCTGCGCGCGGACAGCGTAGACGGACACAGTCCGACTGGATGAAAATCGAACAAGAGCGCGGGATTTCCGTATCCTCATCCGTAATGACGTTCGAGCATAGGGATTTGGTGTTTAACTTGTTGGATACACCGGGACATGAAGATTTTTCCGAAGATACTTACCGCACCTTAACCGCTGCTGATTGCGCGGTCATGGTGTTGGATGCGGCAAAGGGTATCGAGCCGCAGACCTTGAAACTATTTGAAGTTTGTCGCCTGCGCGATATCCCGATCATCACATTCGTTAATAAGCTTGACCGCGAAGCCCGTGAAGTGTTTGATACTTTGGCCGAGATAGAAGATAAATTAGCCCTCGATGTCGTGCCGATGCAATGGCCGTGCGCCAGTGGTCGCCGCTTTAAGGGTATGGCCGACCTGGCTAGTAATATGTTCTTACCATTTACCGCTGAGGGCGAGCACGGTGCAGCCCTTGCACTTGGCAGTGCGGAAATGGCTGCGTCCATAGACGATCAGGATTTATTTGAAGAATATAGCGAAGAAGTAGAATTGGCGCGTGAATACGGTGAATTTAACGAACAATCATTCCGCGAAGGTCATATGACGCCAGTTTATTTTGGCTCTGCCCTCAAAAAATTTGGTGTGCTGCAATTGATTGACGCCTTGGCGCAATATGCACCCAAGCCGCAAATTGAGAAATGCACTAAGAACGGTCAGGATGCTACCGTTGCGCCGACCGACAAAACTGTGTCGGGATTTGTGTTTAAGGTGCAAGCCAATATGGACCCGAACCACCGCGATAGGGTAGCGTTTTTGCGGCTTTCCTCTGGTGTGTTCAAGCGCGGTATGAAGCTCAAGACCGCTGGAAATAAAGATGGGGCGAGCAAAACCATATCCGTCCACAATCCAATCTTGTTTTTCGCCCAAGACCGCGAATTGGCTGAACTGGCTTATGCAGGCGATGTGATTGGTATTCCGAACCACGGTGTCCTTAGGGTAGGGGACAGCTTGTCCGAAACGGGCAAGATTAAATTTGCCGGTATCCCGAACTTTGCACCGGAGCTTCTGCGCCGCGCAAGGTTGTCCGACCCGCTCAAGGCCAAACATTTACGCAAAGCGCTGGAGAGTTTAGCCGAAGAGGGCGTTACCCAATTGTTCAAGCCCGCTATGGGTTCCGACATGATTGTCGGAGCGGTGGGTTCCTTGCAAATCGACGTTATGGCCGAACGCATCAAAACCGAATACGGCCTCGAAGTCGTGTTTGAGCAAAGCATGTACCAAGTGGCAAGGTGGGCCGTTTCCGATGATGATGATGCTTTGCAAGCGTTCATCGACAAAAACCAAGGGGCTATTGCCGAAGACCTAGACGGTGCGCCGGTGCTGCTCGCGAAATCCCAATGGGACGTCAGCTACGCCGCCGATAAAAACCCGAAACTTAGGTTCTTGAAAATTAAAGAACGCAGTTAAGGCTTAAAAAACTGTGCTAACGCTCAATTATGGTGCGGATTTGGGCTCGGGCTGTAGTAAGCCTTATATCAGACCTTTGTAAGATTACATTTTCGCTGTTGGGAAAGCGCCTTGGGTTTTATTGGCAAAGGCGACCAGCGAGAGCATGACAGGAACCTCAACCAGCACACCAACAACCGTCGCCAGAGCTGCACCGGAATTTAGCCCAAACAGACTGATCGAAACAGCCACCGCGAGTTCAAAGAAGTTTGACGTACCAATCATTGCGCACGGTGCAGCAACATTAAACGGTACTTTCCAAAGCCACGCCCAGCCATAAGCAATAGCAAATATACCATAAGACTGTATCAGGAGCGGTACGGAGATGAGGGCAATAATGACGGGTTTGTCTAAAATGACCTGACCTTGAAACCCGAACAGCAAGACAACTGTTGCTAGTAAGCCAAGTATTGAGAATGGTTTGACTTTGGTGATAAAGTTGTCCAAGGCGGTGAGCCCACCTTTTTTTATCAGCATATTACGGGCTAATATCCCCGCGAAAAGCGGTAAAACTACGTAAAGCCCCACAGCAAGCATCAGTGTCGCCCAGGGCACAGCTATGTCGGTAACCCCAAGTAAGAAAGCCACAATCGGCGCAAATGCAAACACCATAATTGCGTCATTAATGCTGACCTGTGTTAGGGTATATGCAGGGTCGCCCTTGGTTAATTGCGACCAGACAAACACCATGGCCGTACACGGTGCTGCACCGAGTAATATTAAGCCCGCAATATAGCCCTGCGCATCTGCTGCTGGGATAAGCCCGGCAAACACATGTTTGAAAAA
>JAJFFM010000180.1 GCA_021776675.1 Robiginitomaculum sp. | reverse complement strand
GTAGGTTCAAATCCTACTCCCGCAACCAATGTTACTTTTCAAAAAGCCTGTGATCACCAGATCATAGGTTTTTTGCGTTTTTGGAATCACGGTAACGGATTGGATTATTTTTTTGAGTTCGTCTGACGCGGGAGCGATATCGCCTGCATTTATATAGTTTTGTATATCACCTAGAACCGCAGCCCAGCGCGCAGTAAGATCGGTTGGCATGGGTATTTGCTTGTCAGCCGGAAATTTATTAAGGTGCTTTTCAATATCCAAAAGTTCTTTCTCACGCTCATAGAGTTTGTCCGTAATAGCCACGCTGATAAGCCCGCTTTCAAGCGTTTTTATCAAGCTTGCTATGGCCTTCTCACAGGTTAGGTGAGTTTTCTGCAAAGCACCCCTTTTTGCACTGAGTTTCGTGCCGAGCGTTTTCCATTCTTGTTTATATGCAGCTGTAAAGATCTCAACATATTGGGGGTTCAGCAGATGCGCCTTAAGGGCGCTAAGCACGCGGGTTTCAACATCAGCAATTTTAACGCCGTTTTTATTTGTGCATGTGCCGCGCTCTCTATGATGGGAACACCGCATATGGTTTTGCCCGCTGACTGTGTAAGGCCCGCCGCATTCTTCGCATTGTATCATGCCGCTAATCAAATAACGAGAACGCCGATAGTATTCAGGACGTTTTGTATTACCTAATTTGCGCGTAGATACACGCTTCCACAATTCTGGCTCAATAATTACAAGTTCAGGTGCAAGATGTGTAACCCATTCACTTTGCGGATTAAGCCGTGATACTCTCTTACCTGTATTAGGGTCTTTGATAAAAGACTGGCGGTTATAAACAATATTCCCGATATAAAGCTGGTTAGGTAAAATGCCGTTGCCGCGTTTAACATTTCCGTTAATTGTAGAAGCTTGCCACTGGCCCCCACGTGGGGAGGGGATGTCATCTGCATTTAGTTGCCCTGCAATAGCACGTGGGGAATGTCCTTGAGCGTATTGCGCAAAGATACGGCGCACAATAGTGGCTTGCTCTGCATTGATTTCACGCTTTCCGCGTTCCTCCCCTGCAATCATATTATAACCATAAGACAGCCCGCCTGGAATACGTCCCGCCTCAACGCGGCCTCGTTGCCCTCGTTTTGTTTTCTTGCCAAGCTCATCTAAGAATATTTGGTTCATAGTGCCCATAAAGCCGATCTGCATTGTGCTGACGGGACCGCTAGAAATGGTTTGTACTTCAACACCGTAAAACTTGAGCATATCATGAAGTTTAGCTGTATCCGCAAGGCTGCGAGAGAGACGGTCAAGAGATTCTACAATTACGACATCAAATAAGCCAGACTTTGCATCTTGCAACAAGGCGGTTAACCCGCTTCGCGTTAAAGTGCTTGCGCCGCTTATTGCGTGGTCTTCATAACTACCAATAATGGAATGACCTTGGCGGTTTGCGTAAATATGGCAATCACGCACTTGATCGGCGATAGATGCCGCGCGCTGTAAGTCGCTAGAATAACGTGCATAAATTACGGCTCTCATGTTTTTTCCTGCTTTGCTCTATGTGCATAATCCATACGAGCCGTATTACGGGCAAGCCTTTTTACAAAAGACAGAAGAGCAATGGATTGCTCTTTGCTTAAAGTATGGGGCTGAATTTGCGTCATTTTGTATGGGGCTCTTTTCTTACTTATTCAATATGAGAAAAGATTTGCACGTGGGTCACATTTTGTCCAACACGTGGAGCTAAGCGTTAACTCATTGTTTTTATTGCATAAAAATAGGTATTTTCTCACAATTCATGTGTTTTTACAAAATAGCCTTTATTTTTTATTTGCGAGCAATTTCAAAGGCTTAGCGGGTCATTTTTATAAATACACCACGTGTATTTCCAGTAAAAAAACACAGATATTTACGAAAAGTCACACAAAATTACAGAATCACACGTGGTTGCACGTGTGAAATTCACCAATTCGCGCAATGTAATCTGGCTTAGGTGATGCGTTATACTGAGACAGATGCCTACACATACCCGCCATGATTGAGTTGGTGTATAACATCCTGTCTGACGTCAGACAGGATGTTATTGATGGAGTAAATCATATTCTAAAAGAAGTGCCTTTGAACCGTAAAGGAAATTTAGCAACTTATCAAAACCCAGAGCTGCAAGCTTCAACTCGTGCTATTGATGTCATAAGCAGCTTTATTTTGCAATGAAACGAAAGTTTACTGTGTTAGGAACCAAACCCTAACGGCTGCTTGCCACCTTAGCAGACGTCAGCTAATCTCCCAAAAGGAGACATTAGAAATGTGGAAAAATTTCTGAATTTTTAAAGTTCTACACTTTCAGCCAGCTCTAAGGTATCTTCGACTTCTACGCCAAGATAACGTACCGTGCTATCTATTTTACGGCTTAGGAAGAGCCATTCATGGGGCTGTAGTGTGTTATTGGCAATCCAAGACATAACAATTTCACGCGTTTGTTTCGTAACCTCAAACTGTACTGCATTACCCGTTTTTCTTTGAATGACTTTAGCGCGGACGCGTATCTCATCTCCGGTCAATAAGTCTGAAACACGCAGCGATAACAAATCGCATCCTCTTAATTTCCTGTCGAGCGCAAGATTAAACAGCGCTAAATCCCTTTTGTGATCCGCCAATTTTAATCGTATGCGGATTGCCCAAACTTGTTGCAGTTTTAAAGGTAATTTTTGCCCCATGGGTTTACCCTTGTTCCATGGAATATGCGGGATGTTGGTGTGTGATATATGGTTCATATTTAGCTCCTATTAGTGAAGCTAAATATGTTGCAAGGGGGCACCAAAAGATTTGTTCTAATAAACATATGCTCGATTTTGTGTAGGGTTATCGGGAAAAGGCGTATAGATTAGATACAACAAACTAATACGGACGTGAATATGTTACAAACTATTGTCGATGCACTGCCGCATCCTGCTCTTGTGCTGGACTTTGATTATAAAATTCAAAGTGCAAATGAGGCTACGGAAAATTTGTTTAAAAGCCCTCTTAAAGGCATGGATTTTGTACGAATTGTGCGCCAGCCCGGTGCGATTAAATGTTTAAATAAAGCGGTAAAGACGGGTAAACTTAAAACCTGTGACCTTGTTTTGCATTTACAGACACCCCGCACCTATAAGGCCAGTGCCGCGCCC
>JAJFFM010000179.1 GCA_021776675.1 Robiginitomaculum sp. | reverse complement strand
CCCGTACACACAAAATATTTTCTGCTTGTGGTATAAACCGCACCCCGCCCAATGTTGCGCCTGAGAAATCAGGTGAGCGCATTCTACGTGCTAAATTCAGACGCTTGGCATAATTTGGTGGCAAGGCTTGGCCCGAAACTGCGGGTAATATATATTTTAAGGCCTCCGCTAATTGTCCTAATCTAGCGGCATAAAATTGTGGGAGTAAGACCAAGCCGCGCCACTCATATATAACCGTATAGTTTTGGATAAATTTTGAAATTTCTCTTTGCTCTTGCGCTAAGGTTTCGGTTGCTGCCATTGAGATCAGGAGCAGGTTTTCCCTTATATCCGGATGAGCGGATAAATATTCACGAGCGCGGATACGTGTAAATGTTCTATTCTCATTTGATGGATCATTAATCCATTGTAGAGCATTGTTATTATTATACAAACGTAAATCATGTCGCCCACATAACAACATAGGTCGTACGACATTAACGCCGCACAATGCAGGCCAAATTCCTGACCTACTAATCTCTTTTATTCCCGCCAAACCGCGCCAAGCACTGCCCGCTTCTTGGCGCATCAACACTGTCTCGGCTTGGTCGTCTTGATTATGACCAAGCAGTAGGTTTTGTACGCCCAGTTCACGGCATTTATCCCCGAGCAACTGATAGCGTGCATTTCTAGCTTTTTCCTGAATACCTGTCTTGGGAATGGACTTCCCCCACGCGCATTTAAGAATATGGGTATTTGCACCCAGTTCATCTGCTCTGGACTGAGCAAGTTTAGCTTCTCTGGCAGAACCTGGTCGCAGATCATGATCAATAATAAGCGCATGAACGGGCCCATAATCAGGCTGTCCCTCGCACCATTTTAAAACCAATGACAAAAGCGCCGTGCTGTCACCACCACCCGAAAAGGCTACAGCTAATGGTTCACCTAGGCCGCCTAGGTCGTTTGCGCCGTCTAGGCCGTCCAAACAGTCAGAGCTGTCCCCAATAAGTGCAGTTAATTTAGCGAATACCTGCGGCTTAACATCCACTGCGAATTTTCTCGATGCGGGCTTTCTCCCGCACGGCAGACACGGCATTCGGGTATTGTGAAGGGAAGCTCGCCAATGTTTTACACGCCATATTCGCTTTGCCCAAAGAACGAGCCGTTGCCGCCAATTTCACCATAGCTTCGGGGGCATAATCCCCTTTGGGAGCAGACCGCATGGAGGCTATATAAGCCTCGGCGGCACTGGAAAACCCTGATTTTGCGTAATAGGTCTCGCCGAGCCAAAAATATACATCACCTCGGTTGCTCGCATCTGGATTTAAATCCAGATATTGCTGGAATACGGTCTGTGCACCTGAAAAATCGCCTTCGCTCATAAGCTCTTGCCCGCGCATAGCTAGCGCAGAAACATCATTACCATCCGAGGGCAATTGCTCACCTGCGATCGTCGGAGGCGGCGGAAATGATGATCCGCCTGAATAAATTCCACTTGCGCCACTGGCAGTACTGGCAGTACTGGCAGTACTTTCCCCTATTGCACCGTTAATAATTGGCGCGGAAGACTGTGATTGCTGAGCGTTTTGTCCGAATTGCCCACTTTGCTGCTGGGCTACTATCTCCACGGCTTGTAAATGTAACTGCATGTTATCGGCAACCGCTTGTAAAACTACAATTTGGCCAGCCAGAGACCTGACTTCTTCTTGTAAAGTTTCATTTTCAAAACGCAGGCGTTCAACTTCGCCTGTCATTGAGCGCTGAGAAGATTCTAGCGCGTCCATGCGTTGCATCAAACGTTCCGCCGCCGGATCGCCTGTTAGCATTCGACTTTCCAAAGCCCCTAAACGTTGTTCTAGTTGAACAATTATGGCTTCCAATTCTTTTTTGCTGACCGCATGAGCAGGCAGAGCAGTGCTCAGCACCAAGAAAACACTAATGAATAAATATGAAATACGCATAATAAACCTATATTGGACAATAACCCGAAGAACAGACTACAAAGTCTGGCCATATTATAGCGGCTAAATTATGACCTGTACCGTTAAAGTGCAGTTAAATTAGTAGTGTTCGCAGTAAGAGTTCAGTGAGTAATTACAGTCATTAACTATTACCGCCAACCAATACGGCAGAATGGGCATTACGGTTTAAAGTCCAAGCTTCTTCGTTGGAACGGCCATCAATTGGGCGTTCTTTGCCATACGAAACTGTGGTTATCCGCCCCGGAGAAATACCTTGGCTAACAAAAAATGCTTTCACGGCATCCGCACGGCGTGCTCCTAGGGCTAGGTTATATTCCCGTGTACCGCGTTCATCAGCATTACCACCAATCACGACAATCGCATTGCTATATTGATGCAGCCAAAAAGCTTGATTGTTCAATACGGCGCGTGTTTGCGGGGTAAGTGTATATTCATTATAGTCAAAATACACACGGTCATCACCTGAAACATATTTGAAATGATCAACGGTTCCTGGCTGAGGGCCTTGGTATATTGGGGCGACATATTCGGGTGGAGCTTGCGGAACGGGTGCTGGCTGAACTATCGGAGCAGCCGGTTTATTCTCCACAACATCTTGTTGATCTGATGTCGATGCACAAGCAGAAAGCGTCAAAACTATCGTACCCATTAATATCGTTTTTAACTTCATGTTTATCTCCAATTCCCATACTATTTTAATTTATACTTGGTAATAAGCTCACGCCGTAAATATGT
>JAJFFM010000178.1 GCA_021776675.1 Robiginitomaculum sp. | reverse complement strand
TCTATTTGGCCAGCGTCATTATTTGTAATGATTTTCTGGCTCTTAATGACCAATATCTGTGCCATTGCGGTTGCTGCTGTGGTTGAAGCAACCAGAGTAATTGCAGTTGAAATTACTACTGTTTTTCTTAGTGTTTTCATTAAATTTTTCATGTCTATTCTCCCGCTCCAGCTATGCCCGTGCCGACTTGGCCCGATCCTGGTTGGCCAAGCTTAAAGTCGCTCATGGGTTTCAGCCCCGTCTCTCTGTCAAACATCAATGTGCCGTCCAAATAAACCTTGTTGGCTTTGGTATAGGTAGAGAACGGGTCTCCGCTCCAGATCACCACATCGGCGCGTTTGCCAATTTCCAGTGAACCCGTTGTGTCGGACACGCCAATTGCTTTGGCCGGATTAAAGGATATCCACTTCCACGCATCGGCTTTGCTAATCTCTAGCCCTGCCCGATTGCCGTGAGCCCACGCTTTGGCGATTTCTTGATTGAGCCTTTGGATATTGTTGGCACTATCGGAATGAATGAGCGCGCAAGCCCCCGCCGCATGGACAAACGGAATGTTTTCGCGAATACCGTCATAACTTTCCATTTTAAAGCCCCACCAATCCGACCACATTGCGGCGCAAGTATCAGATTCTTTCAAAAGATCAGGGATTTTATAAGCTTCGACGGCATGGTGGAAGCTGCTGACTTTATAGCCAAATTCTTTACCCATATCGAGAATTTGTGCCATTTCGTCTGCGCGGTAGCAATGCATTTGCACCAAAATATCACCGCTGAGAACACCCGCCAGCGTTTCCAACTGTAGGTTACGTTTGCCTTCTGTAATCTCGCCTTTATCGAGCTTGTCTTTATAGCCTTGGGCTTTGATCCAATTTTTGCGGTAGTGAGCAAAATTACCCATGCGAGATGCAGGGCCGCCTTTTTGTCCGTAAACCCGTTTTGGGTTCTCCCCACACGCCATTTTCAAAGTATAAGGTGCGTCCGGGAACTTCATGCCTTGGACGGTACGCGATGGTTTATTTCGCAAGGTAATCCCGCGCCCGCCAAATAGATTGGCTGAACCGGGAAGTACATGCATGGTCGTCACGCCGCCCGCTAAGGCCTCGGCAAAGCCAGGGTCTTGGGGCCATACGCCGTGTTCTGCGTAAACTTCTGCGGTTATTGGACTTGTTGCATCATTACCGTCGGAATGGGCACGCACACCCGGGGTCGCATAAACGCCCAAATGAGAATGTGCGTCGATAACGCCCGGTGTTACCCAAGCGCCTTTGGCATCTATTACCGTAATACCTTCAAACAATTCAGCCTTGAAATCACCGATCTGACTAATCTTTCCGTCAACTATTAATAGATTGCCCGTTTTAAATTCACCGCCAATACCGTCAAGAATATGCGCGTTGGTAATATATACGCTGGCGCTTTCTTTTGCTCTGTAAGTCGAAGGATAAGCCGCGGCGACTTCCTGCGCGTCTTCTTTATTGTTAGATTGGAAATAAGAAAGACCAATCAAAGCCAACGCAGACGCGGCAATGATTGTATAGGCGGTTGTTGTTTTTATCATCAGTAAAAGGTCCCAGTTTTTTATGAGTTCTTGTTCTTAATTTGTGACAATGTAATCGCGAAGCTTGGTAAAACGCAAGGATTATCAGACTTGTTATTCACAGTGGGTGAGGTTAGCACTCATATGAACTCGGGGAATTAGGAGAAAATATGCGGCATTTATTGGTTGGTGTAGCTGGTTTGGCTTTGCTCGGGGCTTGTGGTCAGAAGCAAGCACCGGAGTTGAGCGGTGCAGAATATGCGCGCGGCGCTGTTGTAGAGGCGACTATTTCTTCTATCCAAAATGATATTGGCGCAGGTAAAATGTCCTGCCTTGATGTGGTCAACGCTTATATCGAACGTATCGAAATCTATGATCAATCCACAACACTCAATACCGTAACCTATAAAAATTATGAGCAAGCTCGCGGCCAAGCCGTTTTCGTTGATGTTTCTATTGGTAAGAACCAAGATATTCCACCCCTCGCTTGCGTTCCGATGCTGGTCAAAGACAATATGGACGTGAAGGGCTTCCCGACTACGGCAGGTTCCAAGATGTTGATGGACAACATGCCGCCTGATGATGCGCGTATTATTTCTCTCCTCAAAGACCAAGGTGCAATTGTCCTGGCCAAGACTAATATGGCCGAATGGGCGTTTTCCCCACGCATGACAAAATCCACGAGTGCAGGCGTCACTAAAAATGCTTATAATCTGGATCATGTTCCTGCAGGGTCTTCCGGCGGAACGGCATCGGGCGTTGCAGCAAGTTTTGCTGTGGTCGGCCTTGGGACAGACACGGGTAATTCTGTACGCGGGCCGTCTTCGCATTTGTCTCTAGTTGGAATGCGCTCAACACACGGGCTTCTGGATTTGGACGGCATCATACCGCTTGTCCTCTCTGCAGATGTTGTTGGCCCCATGACCCGTACGGTGAAAGACAATGTGATTATGTATGCGGCAATGGGCGGAGAAAGCTATTTAAGCACGCTTGATAAAAACGACCTCAAAGGCAAACGCATTGCCATTGTTCAAGAGTTATCAACCGACATGGACCAAGATATTACTGACCTGTTTAAGGTCGCCGTCAACGACCTGGAAACTACAGGTGCGACCATTATAAATACCTTAAATATCAAAGATATAGAAGTGCATATTAATGCTTCATGGGGATGTAAATCCTTTCGTAAAGACGTACACGAATATCTGACCCAGCCCGGCATGAATACTAAAATCACTGACCCATATGAAGCTTTTGATGCCGGCGTATACAGCGATTACACCAAAGGCGCTTGGGGATATTTCGAGAGCGGTGCCCAAGACGTAGCCACCAAAAGCGACGGTACTATTTGCGGTGATTCATCCAAAGACATCATGCGCCAAAACATCAAAAAAGACATTCTGGACGCTATGGAGCGCGAAAATATTGACGCACTTATTTATCCAAGTTGGCGTTATCCTGCCGCCCTCCTCGAGCGCGCAGGCGAGGATTACAAAGGTGACAATTCTCAAATCTTAGCACCACCAACGGGCCTCCCCGCCATCACTGTGCCCATGGGATTTGCTTCCGGCGACCTTCCGATTGGTCTACAAATATTGGCCCGCCCCAACGCCGAAGGTATGCTTTACAGTCTCGCCTATGCCTATGAGCAAGCCACAAATCACCGCCGCGCGCCCAAAGGATTCCCCTCATTGGGGAATTAACGGGAAAATAGTAGAGGAATAACCCGATTATGAGCAAAATCTCTGCAGTTTGTAATCAATAAAGTGTCGACGAAGTGCGTTTGATTGTCTAGAAACATCTTGAATCAATGCGGGGGACTATTCGGGTATGTTCGCATCTATTAAATTTTGGGACAAAGTATGAAATTTCACCGTCTATTTGCCAGCACCGCCACCTCCGTTTTGGTGACCGCACTCGCAACATCTGCTACCGCCCAAGTCGAGATTACCGACGAGCGCACAACCGGTGTGCAAACGTCTACAGCTGGCGACGGCGGCACACCCTCTGACGTAACAATTACCTCTACGGGGTCAGTTGCCGTAACCACTGGAACTGCCGTTACGATAGATTCTGATAATGACGTTATAAATGACGGTACGATTTCTACTGTGGACGCTGATGACACAACAGGCGTTCTCATTTCCGGCATAACAGGCAATTTTACAAATAACGGCTCAATTGACCTCAGCGGCTCTGCACCTACAAGCGGTATTACGCCAACCAGTGCAATAATTACAGGAACGGGCCGCACAGGCATTCTTATTTCTGGCGCCAGCCCGTTTACTGGCAATGTTACAAATGAAAGCCTCATTGCAATTAGCGGACAAAATTCAGCGGGTATCCGTTTGGCAAATTTATCTTCTATCACCGGTGATATTTTTCAAAACGGAACACTAACTGTATTTGGTGAAAACGGCGTTGGCATAGACATTGCGGGTAATGTCATTGGAAACTTAGCCCTCAATGGCACCATAGGTGTAACGGGCGAAAACAGTGTAGGCCTAAATATTTCTGGCGATGTTTCCGGTACAGTGACAGCAAACAACGTTATCACTACCACAGGGTTTGTTAGCTCTTTGGGCGGAGCACAAACAACGCGTTCCACACTGGCAGGCAGAGAAAACCTAGCTGAAACGGGTAACCTTCAACAAGCAGGCTCAGCATTAAGCATTAGTGGGAATATTGACGGCGGTGTACACTTTGCCGAACGCCGGGACGCTGATACCGATGCCTTGATTTCCACTGGTGGCGTTAATATGATCGGGAGTGCACCTGCAGTATTGATAGATGGGAACGGCACTCCAATTGCCATTGGCCTCGTAGCCCAAATAACCGACCCCAACGACGATGATTATGACGCAGAATTACAATATGCATTTATCAACCAAGGCACATTGATTAGCGACGGTTTTTTAGACGACATGGATGCCACATCATTATTGCTCAACGATGCACAACTTGATGGCGGCCTAAACAACTCTGGTATTATGCGCGCAACGGTTTATCGTAGCGGCATTGATCCAACAGTCGTCGCTGCCACCCATGATTCGCATGCTCGGGTGATAGTTATCGGCGGCGGCGGCATTGCCGAGCGTATTAATAACTCCGGCACAATTTTAGCCCGCGGGTTCGAAGCTATTGATTCTGCTTTTGAAGACCTGGACAATGTCCAAGCGCCCAATCTAATCTACGCTACTGCTATCGACATTTTAGCGGGCGGTTCACTAGAAAGCATTTCCAATATTGGGAATATTACGGCGATTTTAACATCGCGTTCCGGAGAAGCTGTTGCTATTCGCGATGCATCGGGAACTTTAATTGAACTCAATAATAGCGGTGTAATTGCAGCTCTTGGAGTCAACTCCGACCTTTCAGGCGAAACAACGCCAACTTACAATCTTATCGCCATTGATGTGTCAGCCAACACGGCTGGCTTTACGCTAAACCAAACCGTATTTACCGACCCTGATACCGATGTGGAAACCACACCCAACATAACAGGTGATATTTTCTTGGGTAACGGTGACGATTTGGTCAATATTGCTGGTGGTACTACCAACGGTAATATCAATTTTGGAGATGGTGCAGATAGATTATTGGTTTCAGGCGGCGCGTCAGTTACAGGCTCTATTGCCGATAGTGATGGTCAGTTAGAAATAATGGTGACAGATGGCAGTTCGCTGACCATCAATTCAGCCGATGATTTCAACATTACAACGGCTACGATTGACGGCACATCTACTTATGCGCCTTTTATTGACCCAATATCCGGTGAAGCGTCTATTATGATTGCTTCCGGGGATGTAGCCCTTGAAGACGGCGCGAGGATAGACCCGCGTTTATCAACAGTATTGGCCAACCCAACAACTTCATTTACCATCATTCAAGCGGGCACACTTACTACCAGTGCCAATTTCGGTAATATACGTGGCGATAATTCGCCCTATCTTTACAATACGGTGCTGACGAGAGATCCACTCGACGCCAATTCACTCGTTTTAACCCTACAATTACGGAGTGCTGCTGAACTTGGATTAGACGTTACGCAAGAGGCTGCATTTACATCGGCATTTGAAGCCTTACAAAACTCTGATGGCTTAGGCGGCGCATTTGTTGGCTTAACTGATCAAGTGAGTTTCAATGCGGCTTACAACCAACTTTTACCTGAGTTTTCCGCTGCAGCCATGCAGTTCGTCATGGCCAATATTGACGGCGCAACGGGTGCGGTTGGTTCTCATCTTAATAGCGCTAGGCGTTCACAAGAAAAAACAGGTGGTGCGTGGATTGAGCAATTTGCTTTCTATGCTGACAAAAGCATTACTGGTTTATCAGAGCAATATCGTGGTTACGGCTTTGGCATTACGGGCGGATTTGATACTGCATTTGGTCCCTTCCACAATGTAGGCATCAATATTGGTTTTGCGACTACCGAGGTTGAAGATGTACTCGGTGTTGATGAACCTCTCGATGTTTTAACGGTTCAAGGCGGCATTTACGGCGGCACGGAATTTGGTAAAATATCTCTCGATCTGTATGCTGGCGGTGGCTATGATGATTTCGAATCCAACCGCAATGTTGTCATTGGCGATTTCAGCCAAGAGGCACAGGGGGATTGGTCTGGTTATCACTTTAACAGCGTAGCCACGGCAGGGTACAGCCATAACTTTGGCAAATATTTCGTCAGACCGTCCGCGTCACTCTCATATCTCAATATGAACGAAAATGCTTTTATTGAACAAGGATCAGCCGATATTATCCAGGCAATTGACAGCCGACAGGTAGATATAGGTACAGCAACAGGAATGTTGGAATTTGGCGCCAATTTTGCCAGTAATCGTGCGTGGATGTCACCATCAATACGGGTTGGTTATCGCAATGATTTCATCAATGGCGGTATCATTACCACGGGTCGTTTTGTCAACGGGACAACGCCATTTGCGCTCACATCTGATGGTATTCCAGCAAGCGGCATTCTTCTCGGTGTAACATTCGCGTCCGGCAGTGATTTTGCTTCATTCTCATTCGATTATGATACGGATATCCGAAGCGGCTTTATTCGCCATACGGCAAGACTTGTTGTCCGCATGATTTTCTAGATTGGCAAGAAATTTTAATTTCTTAACGGTTTTATCCCCTAAAACATCGATTTATCCTGAGAATATTCTGGCATTTTAAGTGTGATTCAGACAGGGTATCTCTATGGCAAAACCGAATCAAAACGAGCTTTTTAAAGGTTCCGCAAAAGCAAATGCAGAGAAAGCCTACTCCGCCAAGGACATCACTGTCCTTAAAGGCTTGGAGCCTGTCCGCCTACGGCCGGGCATGTATATTGGTGGTACTGATGCCCGTGCTCTGCATCACCTATTTGCCGAAGTTATAGATAATTCCATGGACGAAGCCGTTGCAGGCCACGCGACGCGCATCGAGGTTGAACTTGATAATGGCGGTTATTTATCGGTTGCGGATAATGGCCGTGGTATCCCAATTGACCCGCATCCTGATTATAAAAATAAATCCGCCCTCGAAGTTATTATGACTGAACTGCATTCAGGCGGTAAATTTGATAACGGTGCCTACGAAACATCCGGCGGCCTGCACGGGGTTGGGGTTTCGGTCGTCAATGCGCTTTCGGACCATATGGTCGTCGAGGTTGCTCGTGGCAAAAAGCTTTACCGCCAAAGTTTTAAACGCGGCAAGCCAATTGCCAAGCTGGAAAAGCTTGGCGACACCCCTAACAGACGCGGCACCAAAATTTCATTCCATCCTGATGCAGAGATTTTTGGCGCAAAAGCTCATTTCTCCCCTGCCCGTCTATTTCGTATGGCCCGTGCCAAAGCTTACCTCCAGCCAGGTGTCGAAATTCGTTGGAAATGCGCGCCAGAATTAGTCGCCAGCTTAGAGACAATTCCAGAAGAAGCCGTATTCTTGTTCCCGGGCGGATTAGCAGACTTTCTCAAGGAAACCCTCGGGAACAAAGTCACCGTTACACCTGAAATATTTCGCGGACGTAGTAAGGCCGAAGCAGGTCATGGCCGTGTTGAATGGGCCGTAAGTTGGTCGCCACAAGGCTTTGGTGACGCGGACAGTTTTGTGCGTTCCTATTGCAACACCGTTCCTACCCTTGGCGGCGGCACACATGAAGCGGGCTTTCGCGCAGCCCTGACCAAGGGATTGCGCGCCTATGCTGACATTACAAATATGTCTAAAAAGGCAGCCAATATCTCGCCGGACGATGTGATGAATTCTACGGGTGCATTGATATCCGTTTTCCTGTCTAATCCTGAATTTCAAGGCCAGACCAAAGATAGACTGTCCAATACAGAAGCCGCCCGCATTGTTGAAAATGCCGTCCGCGACCAATTTGACCATTGGTTGGTGGCTTCACCAAAAGACGCTAGTAAATTACTTGAATATGTCATTGAACAAGCCAATGACCGCATGCGCCGCCG
>JAJFFM010000177.1 GCA_021776675.1 Robiginitomaculum sp. | reverse complement strand
GAGCGGTCTCGAATTTGATGTGTAATAGGTTTGACAGCTAATGCAGTGGGCGGCTGATGGATATATCTTATCAGTGCGACCTCACGGCGAAACTTCGTCAATTATTAATGTGCTGACCAAGGAAAAAGGCCGACATGCGGGCATAGTGCGCGGTGGCAGGTCACGGCGAATGCGTCCGGTGTTACAACCCGGCAATCAAGTCACAGTTAATTGGAATGCGCGTTTGTCTGAGCATTTAGGCGTGTTCACAGTTGAGGCGTTAGATGCACGCGCCGCTATCTTGATGCAAGACCGCGCATCTCTAGCAGGTTTAAACGCCATTTCTGCCCTGTGCATGCAGGCTTTGCCAGAGCGCGAACCGCACCAAAATCTTTATGAAGTTTTCGAAATTTTGATGGGACAATTGCACAATATTGATGTTTGGCCGGCCTTATATGTACGCTTTGAAATGGCGCTGTTACAGGCACTTGGATATGGTCTGGATCTATCAGAATGCGCCGCAACAGGGACTATAGAAAACCTGACCCATGTCAGCCCGCGCTCAGGCCGTGCCGTATGTGCAAGCGAGGCCGAGACATATCTTGATAAACTCCTAGCATTACCGCCTTTCCTGCGTGGCCTAAATAAAGTTGAAGACGGGGATATCCTAGACGGGTTAAGCCTAAGCGGTACATTCCTTAAAACTCGCGTATTCCACACCCATAACCGCGATATCCCCGAAGCACGTAGCCGTATGCAGGCAGTTTTAATAAAATACTTAAATACACCCAATCTCCATAAGCGGACATTAGCCACGAAATTTTAGAGATATTGGGTACGTCAATTGTCGCTAATGCAGTTGACCCGGCTTGCCGTCATTTGAACTCACAAGGCGTAGGTGTTTTCCAGATATTAAGGAATCCAAACGGATGTCAGCTTCTGAGCGCGTGAAGATTTTTTCTTTGACCATATATTCCAAAGAACGACTGGCTTGGTCAACTGATTCAAACTCTAAATTTTCGAACCAATTGATAAATGCTTTTTTGCGGCGAGTTTTAATTTCATCTAGAATTGCACTTGACTGACTATCCTTTAAAATAAGGACACGGCCTTCATCGGTGTCAAAATAGGTATATTCGGACCATGTGTACCGATATGCAGCTAGGCAGATCATGCCAACCCAAGTCCAAAAGCTTAAGCGCATATTCCCTTGAAAAAAATTCAATGCCGTTAAACCAATTCCGAGGAAGAGCCAAATGAACCCTACATTCCTTAGCCACTCATTACGCTCAAAATATTTTTGAGAGCGTTTCGGAAAATTGCCGTAGGAAATTTCAAAATTTAAGTGATTTGAATTATCCTGCATAGAATATTCAAGTTCATCTTCTTCAAAAGTGAACTCAGTTTTGGTCTTTAACCTAGATTGTTTATAATCCATAAAAACTTCCTACACTATTCGGGTATGGGTTTTCAACCTCTGAAATTCCCGCAAACCGATAATAGGACATTTACCTTAAATTCTGTATGGTAAAAACGAATCATTATTTGGAATTTTCATGAGCGATATTAAAGACGAAAACGGCACCAAACCCGGCCCCAAGCCCGGACCCAAACCCGGAAAAGGTATTATTGAAGAAAATATCGATGACGCTCTTGGTTCGCGTTATCTGGCCTATGCAATGGCGACGATCACTATGCGTGCATTGCCGGATGTACGCGACGGTCTTAAGCCAGTACACCGTCGTATTCTCTACGCTATGCGGCAGCTTAAGCTGAACCCTGAAAATGCGCCCAAGAAATGTGCTCGGATTGTTGGCGATGTTATGGGGCAATATCACCCCCACGGTGATGCGTCGATTTATGATGCTTTAGTCAAATTATCTCAATCCTTTGCGGCGCGGTATCCGCTTATCAACGGACAAGGCAATTTCGGTAATATTGACGGCGATAGTGCTGCGGCTATGCGATACACCGAAGCCCGCATGACGGCGGCGGGTAAGGCTTTGCTCGATGGGCTGGAAGAAGACGCCGTAGATTTTCGCGCCACTTATAACGAAGAAGACGAAGAACCGGTGGTATTACCTGCCGGGTTTCCGAACTTACTGGCGAACGGCTCTATGGGTATCGCCGTTGGGATGGCAACCTCCATACCGCCACACAATGCAGCGGAAATATGCAATGCGGCCTTGCACCTTATTAAGGCACCGAAAGCCCGCATTGATACTTTGCTCGAGCATGTCAAAGGGCCGGACTTTCCAACAGGCGGTATTATTGTAGAGCCGCACGAAAATATAGTCGAAGCCTATGCTACGGGCCGCGGCGGTTTCAAGGTGCGCGCGCGTTGGCAAATCGAAGAATTGCCGCGCGGGCAATGGCAAATTGTCGTGACCGAAATTCCGTATCAGGTACAAAAATCCCGACTTATCGAAAAACTGGCTGAGCTTATTGACGGCAAGAAAAACCCGTGGCTCGCTGATATTCGCGATGAAAGCGCCGAAGATATACGGGTCGTGCTGGAGCCGAAAAACAAGAATATAGATCCTGAAATGTTGATGGAAAGCTTGTTTAAATCCAGCCAATTGGAAAACCGTATCAGCCTGAATATGAATGTTTTGGACGCAACAGGGACGCCGCGCGTCATGGGTTTGCGCGATGTGATACAGGCATTCCTTGATCACCGCCGCGATGTTCTAGGCCGCCGTTCACGCCAACGTCTCGGTAAAATAGAAGACCGCATGGAGATACTTGCGGGTCTGAAGATTGCTTATCTGAATATTGATGAAGTTATCCGTATTGTCCGTTTTGAAGATAATCCCAAACAAGTATTGATGACCACGTTCAATCTTACGGAACGTCAGACCGATGCTATCCTCAATATGCGTTTGCGTGCTTTAAACAAATTACAAGAAATTGAAATCCAAGGTGAATATGATTTGCTGGCTGAAGAAAAACGGCAATTAGAGGAACTGCTCGCGTCTGAAAAATTACAATGGGCGCGCATTGCCGAGCAGGTACGCGAAATCCGTGATATTTACGGATCAAAAACCGAACTTGGGAAGCGCCGTACTACATTCGCTGATGAGCCTGATGTAGATTTGGATATGTCCACTGCTTTTATATCCAAAGAACCAGTGACGATTGTCCTATCAAAAATGGGTTGGGTGCGTGCCTTGAAGGGTAAGGTTGAAGACCTGTCAACTTTGAAGTTCAAAGACGGGGACGGCCCAGCTTTCGCTGTGCTTGCTTATACCACCGATAGCATCATTATGTTCGCCAGTAACGGTAAGTTTTATACACTGGGTGCTGATAAATTACCCGGTGGTCGCGGCAATGGTGAGCCTATCCGCCTTATGGTTGATCTTGAGGATGACCACATGCCTATCGGCTTTTTTGTCCACGATCCTAAGCGAGAGCTTATCGTGGCCAGCTCAGCTGGGTACGGCTTCCGTGTCAAAGAAGAGGGCATTACCGCCTCTAAACGAGGTGGTAAACAGGTTTTAAATGTCAAAGGTGATGTAGAAGCCCTACGCTGTATTGCGGTGAGTGGTGAAAAGATTGCGACCATCGGAGACAACCGCAAAATCCTGATTTATGATGTTTCTGAATTGCCTGTACTTGGCCGCGGTAAAGGTGTGCGTTTGCAAAACTTTAAAGACGGTGGGCTTAAGGATATTGCGACCTTCAAGAGCGAAGACGGGCTTTGTTTCGTGGACGGGTCTGGACGACGTAATAGTGTCAATGATTGGGAAATCCACCAAGGGAAACGCGCACAGGCAGGACGTATGGCACCAAGAGGTTTCTCAAGGGCAGGGGTTTTCGCAGTAGATAAAACGCTATAGCCTTGTAATTGCACAAATAATCATTATATATTTGGTACACAAAAAGGGGTTTTCCCAAAAAGGGGTTTTCCCAAAAAGAGGTTTTCCATGACTAGTTTACTTGTAATTCTTGGCGTAATCGTTGCATTAGCTATTCTCATTATCGGTATTTACAACCGATTGGTCGGGCTCAGACAGACCTGTAATCAGGCTTGGTCGGATATCGAAGTGCAGCTTAAGCAACGCCAAGATTTGGTGCCAAACTTGGTCAATGTGGTCAAGGGTTATGCTAAACACGAAAAAGAAACCCTAAAAGAAGTCATTGATGCCCGTAATGCGGCGGTCGCGGCGAAAAGTGTTGGCGATACAGCAGCGAGCGAAGGTATGCTCTCACAAGCGCTCGGTAAAATGTTTGCTCTCGGCGAAGCTTACCCTGACCTTAAGGCCAACACAAATTTCCTTCAGTTGCAGGACGAACTCAGCGATGTTGAGAATAAAATCTCTGCAGCGCGCCGTTTCTATAACAATGCGACCCAAGAATATAATACAGGCCGCGAGCAATTCCCTGCAAATATTCTGGCGGGATCTTTTAATTTCGGGCCACGTGATTTCTTTGAGAGCAGTGAAGGTCGCGAAACATTGGAAGTCGCACCAGATGTGAGCTTTGACTAAGTCATAACCATAGAGTTGTAGTTATGGGCGCTTACGGACTTAAAACCCACATATGGAATAATAATTTTAAAAGCATTTTGCTGCTTTTCATGTTCCCTGTCCTGATTTTGGGCTTAGTATATGCGGGGCTTTTACTATGGGCAGGGTATGTACAAGGCGGGTCAGCCCAATACGGATTTGCATATGCCGCGACGACCTTACCGGCGGCTATTCCTATTACACTGGCAGGTGTTGGCGCATGGTTCGCGGTCGCATTCATGGGGCATCAAGCGCTCATCGATATGGCGACCAAATCCAAATCTGTCAGTATTAGCGAGGAACCTCGCGCGTATAAGCTTCTGGAAAACCTGTGCATATCTCGCGGCATCACCACACCTCGCTTGAAAATCATTGACACCGATGTGATGAATGCTTTCGCCAGTGGTATTCGTGACAAGAATTACACCATAACACTGACGCGGGGTTTGATGGAGGGACTCGACGATGAAGAACTAGAAGCCGTCATTGCCCACGAACCCTCTCATATAAAAAACAAAGATGTGCGCTTGCTTATTATTGCGGTTATCTTCGTCGGCATTATTTCGTTTTTCGGCGAAGGTGTTGTGCGCGGTATGTTTCGCACCAATCTTTCTCGCTCTACCCGTCCGCGCCGCAGCGGCGGCGATAATGCTGCCGTTTTGGTCGTCATAGCCATTGCTATTATTGTTATTGCTTATGGTTTGGCCATGCTGATCCGCTTTACCTTATCGCGAAAGCGGGAATATCTGGCGGATGCTGGCTCGGTTGAGCTCACAAAAAATCCGGATGCCATGATAAGGGCGCTACAGAAAATTTCAGGCCACGCCAAGCTTGATGCCCCTGAACAAGTACGCGAAATGGCCTTTGAGAACCCGCGTGTGGGTATTTCAGATTTGTTTGCAACCCACCCACCTATCGAAAAACGTATAGCAGCTTTGGTGGAGTTTGCTGGCGGGCGCGACGGAACTGAAAGTCGCACAAAACAACAGCCCGAGCAACGAACGCCCAAAAAACGCGGCAAGGTCCGCAGGCCATTTGGCAGACTTGGACGCTAACTCTTAGCTACTGAGCACATTACACATCATTGCAGGTGCAGCTGACTTTGCTTCTCGCTGGTCTAAAGTTTTGACGACGAATGTTGGGGTTAAGGCCGGATCGTATTTGATGTGTATCATAACGGCTTGGCTAATGACTTCGCCCCGGTTTGCTGCAGTTCTACGTGTTGCCGTATAAAGCGATGTCTGAGTGGGGGCTGTCGGCATGACACAATCTGAAATCTGTCCAGGATGTTGGGCTTGGGTGCCAAAAGCTGTGCCGTTAACAGTGCCGCTAACTGTTAGCTCCATGGACATTTCCCCAATGGCTCCTTCAGAAAGCACAGTAAATGGTGCATTTGAGGCGACAATAATTTCGGTAAGACCCGGTGAGACAGGTGTTACCACATGAGCGGCGCGCGGCGCGGTACTGAACATGACGCGGTCAACTATTTGAGCTGCGGCGGGTAGGCCGATGCACAGGCTGAAAGCTTCGAACGCTATCCAAGCCACTAAAATTTTCTTTTTAATATCCATTTTCGCCTCACCATACAAATCTATCTGATTCGCTCTTGCGATCAGAGTGTTTTCCCATTCAATTTTGATGCCAAGTTTGAGCTAAGAGGCTAGTTATTCGAGTAAAGAGGCTAGTCAGGGGAGAAAAGAAGCGATATATGGCCGGCATGACCAATAAAAACATACCCACTGATGCCAATATAAGTAAAAAAAAGGCCCTCATACTCTTTTCAGGCGGACAGGACTCGGCCACCGTACTTGCATGGGCGCTGAATAGGTATGACTATGTGGAGACGATTGGCTTTGATTATGAGCAGCGTCATATGGTCGAAATGCAATGCCGCTTGGACGTATTGGAGCAAATGCGCTCGCAATTTCCGAAGTGGGCTGATAAATTGGGCGCAGATCGGGTTTTAGACCTGTCAGTACTCGGTGAGATCAGCAACACATCACTAACTCGCAATATAGAAATTACCGAGACCGAAGACGGCCCGCCCAATACATTTGTACCTGGACGAAACATAATTTTTTTAAATTTTGCTGCCGCGCTTGGATATAGACGAGGCGTACACGACTTAGTTGCGGGTATGTGCGAAGCGGATTTCTCAGGATATCCCGATTGCCGCAAAGATACGCTGGATGCAACGATGCGGGCATTATCAATGGGTATGGATACAGAATTTGTACTACATACGCCTTTAATGTTTTTATCCAAGGCCGGAGCCTGGCGGCTAGCCGAGGAAACAGGCGGGCGAAAATTAGTCGACCTCATCAACCAATATTCTCATACCTGTTATATGGGTGAACGCGGCCTGCGTCACGATTGGGGCTATGGCTGTGAGACATGTCCTGCATGCGTGCTGCGTGCTAAAGGTTGGGAGCAATATTCGAATAAGGTGAAAATGTGACCTATTCCGTAAAAGAAATATTCCTATCCATTCAAGGTGAGGGCGCACATACGGGGCGGCCAAGCGTATTCTTACGCTTCGCGGGCTGTAATCTTTGGTCTGGTCGAGAGCAGGACCGTGCGTCAGCCGTTTGTAAGTTTTGCGATACTGAGTTTGTCGGCATGGACGGATTAGGCGGCGGACAGTTTAAAACGGCGGACGCACTTGCGAAAGAAGTCTTGTCGTATTGGCCAAAGGATCAGTGCGGCAAAGGTGATTACGGAAAACCTTGGGTGATATGCACAGGCGGGGAGCCGCTCTTACAGTTAGACATCGATCTCATTGAAGCCCTACATAAGGTTGGGTTTAAAGTTGGCGTTGAAAGTAATGGTACTATCAAAGCACCTAAAGGGATTGATTGGCTGTGCATTAGTCCTAAAGCAGATGCAGAGATGGTGCAGCAAAGTGGGGATGAACTGAAGCTGGTTTATCCGCAAGCAGAAAATAAACCCGAAGACTTTGAACATATGGATTTTGAAGTGTTCTCCCTACAACCTCGTGATGATTGCTATTTGGACAATAAAAAAAGCGACACAAATAATCGTGCCGCTTATGAATATTGTATAGCTAACCCTAACTGGCGGTTAAGTCTGCAAACCCATAAATATTTGGGTGTGCGTTAGGGTGATTTAAGCGATTTGGCCGTTTTACGGGCAAAATTATCAATGGCACGGAATGCATCTGACCACGTACCGCCATATTGTGCGTCTCGGATATTGGTTTCAAACCAACCATAACTAACATTCCCTTGCTCGCCGGAAGTGTTTACTAAAGTGCCTTCGAATTTAGCACCGCCAACGCCAAAACTATGGGTGGAAAGTGATACGCTTTTGGACAGTTGTTTGAATGTTGGACGGTTTGGCTGGGCGTCGGTGATGACAAGGTTAAGTACTGTTGTCGCGTTGTCGTTAACGGTGATGCCGTTTTTTTCCAGCCTTGCTTGCATTTTGGTTTTAAGGCGCTTGGTGAGTTTATCTAAATCCCTTTGCCCAAAATAGCCGTTATTGGCAAACCCATTATTAATTGACCGGGAATTAAACCTGTCGCGAATATCAGTGGAGAGATTATCCGCCCGGTTGGCTAAGTTTTCGCCGAGGGTCACATTAATGCGCACAGGTTCAGAAGGTGTTTGCATGGTTGACGTAAAATGTTGGCTACTGCCCGCAATGGCAGGGCTAGTTACAGTGATCGTGCCTAAACTGACAGCTATGGCAATACATGCTGATTTTACAAATTTTCTCATAATTTTCTCCAGAACAATGCTCTTTCGCGTCACATTGTAACGTAATTTAACCGAGAATGCAATTGTCCGTATCTTGGCTTGGGGTTACAAATAGGTCAGAAACGGGCTTAACCTCTGTAAATATCAATAAATATATCAAGTACATTTGCGCCACCCTTGGCTTGCATAACATAACCATCAACTTCAGAACGCTGCATTGTTTGACTAAGCGAGACTGTTTTTCCAGATAAATCGACAACTTGGCTCGTCACAGTTAGGATCTTGATGCTGGTATCGAGAGCGGCATTGGTAACCCTAACCGGTACTCTGGCAACATTATAGGTGCCTTTGCCCGTAAACATGCCTGTGTGATATGCAACTGTACCTGTGCCCTGGCCCGTAATAAACACTCCCTTGGTTGTGTATTCACCTGTCTTATAGACGGTTTTGAAAGGGAGGGCCACAGCTTTGCCCGTAACTTTTGCTGCTGTGCAACCACCAAGTAAACCCGCGGCGCAAATTGCTGATATAATAAAACTTCGCATATGCATTTCAGTTCCTACATAATCAAACATGTTTATAAAGCTTCAACAACATGTAAATGCAATGGTTTTATGCGGTAATACTGTTTTAATTGGCAGAAAAACTATCGCCTAAATTATAGCTTAGGCCAATGTCTACCGGGAGAGCCATGCGGATTTTCTGCACAAAAACGCCGACCTCAGAAAGACTGCTGCGCGGTACAAAAATTATATCGCCGCGTCTTAGTTGCATATTGTCCGCATAAGAACGAACATTGTTCAATCCGCGTTTGTGATTAATAACCCGCATCATTAAGCCGCCATTTGGTGCCCGGCGTAAAATAGCCACTTCACGGGTTTTGGCAGAAGATAGAAACCCGCCTGCCATGATGATGGCCTCAAGAGAACCAATCGGGCCGCTAAGAGCGTAGGTGCCTTGTTGTGCCACTTGCCCACCGACATAAATGTTTTGTGCGGCAAATGACCGGTTGGTAATCGCTGTCGTGGGGTCAACCAATTGTTTGGCAAGTTCGGCTCGAATTGCGTTCTCCAGCCAAGGGATGGTTCGCCCCGCAGCCATAATAGTACCGCCCATGGGTACGGAAATCCTTCCATCAGGTGCTATGGTGAGCGTTCGTGATAATTCAGGTGCAGTTTGGACAACCATGTCAATTTGGTCACCTGGGTACAGTTCGTATTGTGGCTCGTAATCGACCCAACGCTGAAACATATCATTAGGGCCAGGTGCTGGGACTTGATCCGCTTGATTACTCTTACGTCCATAACGGCTGGCGTTTGACCGAGAGGGCCTCAGTTGTGCCTGGCTTAACTGTTGTGGGCTGGGGGTGCGAATTTGACCGTATCTACTATTATTATAGTTAACCATGCTAGCGTTTTGCGTGCGAAATTGATTCGTTTTTTTATAGGGGTGCATGCCTGAATTGGCACTACAGCCAACGAGTGTAACCAGAGAAATGGCTGTAATCCCCCAAATAAGGACATTTTTGCCAACTTTATGCATATTTACCAACCTTAATCAGGAATGAATCGTGTTTTTTCAACAGTTAACAAAAATGGCTAAGGAAATATTAAATTTTAGCCGCTCATGTGTTTAGACGAACGTGTTTAGCGAGGGTGGTTATGGGCCAATATGGTCAACAGGTAGATAGGAGAAGTAGTACTGGTTATGGCGGCGCTGACGGCGGTGGCATACGGCTGGGTGCTATACCTGGCGCTTTAGCTAAACAACTCATTTGGGCAATACCGTTAATTTTAGTCCTGACAGTTGTTAGCTTCTGGTTTACTCGTGATATTAAGCGCCAATATGTTGCAGATGGCCGGATAATGGTGGAGTATAAATCTGCTGCTGGAAATGCTAATTCCAGTAACCCGCTCTCGATTACTTCAGATTATGTTACTTTAACCGAGCTCGGCATTATAAAAAATTCTGCCATACTCAACGAAGTTATCAATCAAATGATAGCATCTCCGGCTAATGGTGGTGTTGGTGGGGAACGTTTTGCTCCGACTTTGTATGCAAAATGGGTCAAGGCTCGTCCAAATGACAAAGTCGACCGCTGGAATGACATCGTTACCATGGTCGATAAATCATATTATGTTTCGGCTACGCCAAAAACGTCCATTGTTGATTTAACTTTTAAACATCAAGACCGTGAAGTTGCTGTAAAAACGCTGGATGCTTTCATGACGGCCTATGCGAATTTCAGAAAACAAAAATTTGTCATCTCGAAAACCGGGAATTTGTCGAAGCGCAGAGCTGATACCGAAGAACAACTCGCTGCAATTGAAACTAAAATTCAAGGTGTTCTTAATAAGAACGGGATTTCAGACTTTGGTACCGAGCAAGCAGGTGTGCAAACACGTTCAGAGGTGTTGCGGACACAGCTCAATACATTAATCGGGCAATTGGCTGCTGCAGAGGCATCATTGGCGGCCAGTGAAGATCAATTGCGCCGGGAACCAAAAACCATCAATTTGTATATTGATGACCGGGCTTCACAAAGGTTAGCACAAGCTCAATTGGAGAAACGTCAATTGTTAGCAAAATAT
>JAJFFM010000176.1 GCA_021776675.1 Robiginitomaculum sp. | reverse complement strand
GAACATGCCAACTTCTTTGAAGCACGGGCAACCGAGTATTCCAAAGGCGCTTCACAAGGTGAATGGCACGGCGAAGATGGTGTTTGGGGCATGTTTGAGAAGCATAACTTACCCAAGGCCGGGTAGTCACCTTATTTAGGTAAAAGACATCATGCACCGGATTTTGAAATTTGATAATATTCTCAACGTTCGGGATTACGGTGGCCATGATTTACAAGATGGTCGAAAAGTAGTCCTTGGCAAGCTGTTTAGAGGTGCACAACTCAGCTCCATGTCGCGGGCCGAGCAGTTACGGTTGGCTGGTCTGGATATTTCGCTACTCATTGATTTACGTTATCTTCCCGAACGAGAACGCCAATCCACACCTATGTCAGATATATTTAGGCCCGAGATATTCGAATTTGAAGCCGCCCATGATCAGACAGATCCAAATGAATTAGCGCCCCACGAAGCCTTTGCAATTAATGAGTTAAATACGGCTGATGATGCTAGACGCTATATGCTCGGCTCATATCATGACAGGCCTTTGGATGCGGGGTTTGCCGGATTGACGGCCAAAAGCTTGAAGCGCATGGCAGTGACGGGTGAGGGTGCTTATGTACACTGCGCGGCAGGTAAAGATCGCACCGGCACATTTTCAGCTATATTGCTCATGCTATTAGGTGTGTCCCCAGATGATGTGATGCAAGAATATATGCGTACCCAAGATGCGGTCGATCTCGATACTATCATTCCTCTCATCACTAAAAAAATGGAAAAGCGCTATGATCGTAGTTTCGCGGCAGATGCGCTAAGGCCGTATTTCCATGTGGAACCAGCTTACCTTGAAAACTCTCTACGGGTCATAGGTGATGTGGAGACATATGCCCGTGAGGTTCTGGTGCTCAGTTCAAAAGAGATAGACGACTTGCGTGCAAATTATACGCGCTAATCAGTATTCCTAACAATTAGCACGGGCACCATTACTTGAGTTTATAACGGTGCAAGTGATTGTAGCGCTTGAGAATGGAATTGATTGTGATTTGCGGGGCTTCAACATAAATGTTTCAGATAATGTAGGTGATTGGACAAAGGTTTGGGACGGCGATGAGTATTCATATTTAATTCTGGTTACGATTAAGCCTGATGTCTGGTTTAATAATGTAGAACTTGTTCCTGCTGAATCAAATTTAGACGCAAAACCAGTACCAAAACTTGCATAACCAATTTCCTGTGTATCGCCTGCGCTGTCAACTTCAAGGCTTAGCATATCAATGCTCACGTTTTGAGATTGAATGTATGTCGTTCCTAGCACGGCGAGTGTCGCGTTAAAAATGTCTTCAATTTCGCTGACATTAAGGGTTTCTTCTTGGGTTGCTAGATCGCCAGTAACAGCTGCCGCGTGAGACACATTGCGATCAGCAGAAATGAGTAAAGATACTTCCGCAAGACCGAGATATAAAGCAATCATCACCGGGGCAATAAATGCAAATTCAATTGCGGCTACACCGTCTTTGTTGTCTACGATGCGCTTGGTTAGGTTTTGTAGCCGCGCGACAGAATTCTTCATAAGTTTATACATTTGTCTCTCCTACGAAACTAAAATGGCTCGTTCTTAAACGCGGTTGTTGCTGTGATCACATGTGTGTTGCCTGCAGCATTTGAAAGGCTAGTTAAAGCATTTGGTACTGCTAGGTGGTGTACATATTGCACACGGACAATAACAACATCACCGCCGCTAGTATTATTATAATCATCACCAGGCATTACCGGATCAACGGCCTCACAAGCGTCTATTTCTGCTTGCGTACCAGTACAAGAGGTGGGCGAGACAGGTAGGACAAGAGTAGAAAACTGACCTGTGGCAGAAGAAATTACGTCCACCCGTAAATTACTACAATTCCCGACAGTGCTCATGGCACTGCATATTGCTTCTTTAAATTCCTCTGCACCGCCGCCCGTAGATTGAAATTCACCGGTTCTAATGTCCCGCGAAATTTCAGCCACTGCATGATGAACTGTCGAAGTAATAAAAAATAATACCGAAATTTCTACAATGCCGAACAATAAGGCAGCAAATGGAATACCTAGCAGAGCAAATTCTACAGCAGTTGCCCCAGTTTCATCTCGGCGCAATAAACTAAAAAGCCGACGTTTACCGTGACGATTGTTTTTGATAGTTAGGATGCACATATTTTTCTTCCATAACAGTTTTTGTCAGGAAACCTAGCAAAAGGGCGCTAATTCTAATTTAAATAAGGTGGTTAAAAATCACCTAATATGCACGGGTTATTAGTGGTCAATATTGCTACGGTTTCCAAGATTATTAGCTGTAGGTGCTGGTAGTTGTGGTATGTCGACCCTTGGAGCTTGCCTACCTGTATTTCCTTGGCCTGCATTTGCAAAGGATGTTGATGCAGAGGAAAGGGGAGCATTTAAGTTGCCTACATTAAAGTTTTGTCCAGTAATTGGTGTCGTAGTAATTGCTGAGCCAGTATTGTCTATAACTTGGTTTTGGGCTTTGAAATTAGCCACGAAATTTGGGTCATTCCCGAGTACAGGTGCTGGTTGGCAGAACGGCGTACAATCATAGGATTGCCACCCTTCCCCAGCCATCATGAGGCGTTTCCCCGATCCTGATTGGTTGCCGCCAACCTGAATGTTTGTTTCCAAAATAGTGTTGCCGAGATCATCAAGAATAATAACATTGGTGACCCCATAACCACGACCTAAGACAAAAAGAAGTGTGGGAGAGTGAACCGAAACATCTGCGATCTGCGGATTGCCAACTATGATTGCACCTGCTGGGGCAGGGAGGTGCATAATTTTAGTTTTGTTGATTTCTACGCTATAATCTTCTGCTGCTGAGGCATTTGGCAGCAAAGCGGTCATACAAAGGCCTGTCAGACCAATTATTCCGCGCGAAAAATAAGTGTATAATTGTATCGACATTGCGTTTTCCTCTGAATTTAGTCATTTATACCCCGATGTGGTGAATGAAGTATTTACAAAAATACACTCGGTTTACAGAAGTTTACAGTGAGGCTTGCGTAGGTAAAATGTTCAGGAAGATGTATAAAGAGGACGTTATATATGTATTTAGGCTTCCATGACCCAAGAAAAGAGCAAGTATGTTTTTACCAAATTTTTACCGTGTTTCTTATCCGGTTAGTAAAGCCTCTGTCCTATGTTGTGCTCATCAGGGGTTATCCTGAGAAGGGAAAACCCTTATCTTAATGCATACGTGGGAGTTAATTATGCAAAATTTTGTTACTCGTTTTAAAAACGACGAATCCGGTGCAACGGCTATTGAATATGGTCTTATTGCTGCTTTGATCTCAGTTGGTATTATCGCCGCTGCTACATCATTGGGCGATAATGTCGCTTCAAAATTCAATACTGTTTCAACTGCTGTTTCTGGCGCTTCCTAAGCTCCAATTACAGATTTGAACTTCTTTCTCTTGTAAAGGGACGGAAATTGAAATTCAAACCGCTCCGCGTTAACGCACGGGGCGGTTTTTTGTGTTGCGACACCCTTCTCTAAACACCCCGTTAACCCTGTTTTGCTATCTATATGTGTGTGATTCTAGAGGGCTAATGCCCAGTCCATTAAATATGAGGAAGATGTGCTGACACTGTATATAATATTTGTTTTCGTCGGATGTATGTTAGCGGCGAGTTGGAGTGATTTGACCAGTATGACAATCCCGAATTGGATCAGCCTTGTTTTGGTCGCCGGGTTTTTAATCTTAACACCATTTGCATGGCAGGGGTGGGCTATGTTTGGAACACATATTCTGGTTGGTGCCGCGTGTTTTACCGTGGGTGTAGGTATGTTTGCTCTGGGTTGGATGGGCGGCGGCGATGCAAAGCTGTTTGCTGCTACATCTCTTTGGTGGGTGTGGGCCGATCTATGGATGTATCTGGTTTATACTGCAATTGCGGGCGGCGTTTTAGCCATCTTTCTGTTGTTAGGGCGTAAATATTTGCCTGTTAAAGTGCTCACAACCGATTGGATGCACCGTTTGTTTAAAGATGAAAAAAAAATGCCGTATGGCCTTGCCTTGGCATTTGGTGCGCTGATGACGTTACCAAGAAGTGATATTTACCAATATGTAGCCGCTTTAATGTGATTTATTGGGGAAATCGCAAGAAAATTTACACTTATTAACCATGCTTTATCAAATGGAGGGCTAGATTTTCAAGAAGTGAGCTTAAAAAACTAAATCTGTGAGGGGTTATGAATACGAAAAAAATATTATTACTCGGTGGACTTGGTTTGGTTTCTGTCGTTGCGTTTTTGCAGCTTAAGAAAATGTCTGCACCTGCTCCGGCGACCTCTGTGATTGAGGCCGACCCTGTAGCTCAGGTTGTTGATCAAGTGGAATATGTTGATGTCTTGGTTGCCGCTATGGATATTCAGCGTGGCACGCGTTTAACGCCAGAAACCTTAAAGTGGAAAAGATGGCCAGCGGAAGCGCTTGAGCCAAACCAGATAGACATTCAAAATCAACCTCAAGCATTGGAGGAATATGCGAGCGCCGTTACGTTGACGACAATTTATGCGGGTGAGCCAATTATGCGTCAAAAGGTTGTTCAACCTGGTGACCGTGGTTTAATGGCGGCCTCATTGGGTTCTGGTATGCGGGCTATTTCGACGCGAATAACGGCAGATACTGCAGCGGGGGGCTTTATTCAACCTGGTGACCGTGTTGATGTGGTCTTGACTATGCAACTTCCACAAACCACGCAGACAGGTGGTTCAGGCACGCAAAATAATTTTGTTTCAAATACAATTTTTGAAAATGTTCCAGTTTTGGCTATCGGTCAAACCAGTAATCAAAACCTAGACGGAACCGCATATGTGATTGGCTCTACGGCATTGCTGGAGATGTCGCAGGCTGATGCAGAAGTGTTAATTGAAGCGCAGTCAAGAGGCGATATTTCTCTTGTATTACGCGGACTAGATCGCCGCGGGGCGGTTAATGTACCAAGTGCGGCTACGGCAATTCGTAAAACATCTGGAGCGGTCAGGACGTTGACTATCTATAAGGCCGGGCAAAAACAACAAGTCTCGATACAAGGAAACTAAAATGTTGCTTAGACCCTATAAAGCCTTACTTTATTCGACTGGATTAGTTATGGTGTGTTTTGCTGGTTTGTCCTCGGCGGTACAGGCCGGGCCGCGCTCTTATGCAGATGTTATGGTGCGTGCCCCACAAAATGGTCTTGTGACAACTGTGAAAAAATCCATGCTTATTCCGTATGGCAAGGCCAGTACAATTAATCTCCCAAACGGAATGGCGGATGTAGTTGTAGCTAATCCAGATGTTGTCGATGCGATTGTTCATACGCGTAGTCGTGTATTGTTGGTTGGCAAACAGCCCGGCCAAACTAATGTGTTTTTCTATGACAGGGATGGAAATGAAGTTCTTGACCTGGAAATTAGGGTTGAGCGTGATGTAACTGGGCTCGAAGCACTTATCGCCGAACATGCACCGGGTAATAAAATTTCCGTAAGGTCATTTAACAACAATATTCTACTTTCAGGCGAGGTGGCAAATGCGGGAACTTCCAAAGTTGTCATGAATTTGGCACAGTTGTGGTTAACTGAAGGGACTCCGTCAGGAGAGCCAGGCGAAATAACCAATATCATGCAGGTCATGGGCAATGAACAAGTGATGCTCAAGGTTCGTATCGTTGAAATGCAGCGATCCGTAACTAAGCAAATGGGTATTGATTTCAATGCTTTGGCTCAGGTCGGGGACGCGAGTTTTGGGTTAATTGGCAGCACGGCTGTTACAGCGGGCTCTGGATTTAATGGGAATTTTGCATGGAATAATACGGGTGGTGGCTCTTTGAAATCATTGACAAGTAATTTGCAGGCTCTTGAAAAAGTTGGTCTCGTGCGGACATTGGCGGAACCTGTGTTGACAACAATTTCGGGGGAGACGGCTAATTTCCTATCTGGCGGTGAGTTTCCTCTCCTTACAAATGTTTTTGTAGATGATAATGGGCAATTGCAGCGTGAATTTGAATACAAGCCATTTGGTGTTTCTCTTGGGTTTACGCCCGTAGTTATGAGTGAAGGCCGTATTTCACTTAATATCTCTACAGAAGTATCTGAGCCGACGGCTGAAGGTGCGTTTGACACAGGTAATGCAGATGTTTTAGGTATCCGAACACGCCGCGCGAATACAGTTGTTGAGTTGCCTGCTGGTGGCAGTATGGTTATTGCCGGGCTTATTCGCGAGGAGAGCCGTCAAAGCACAGATGGTACGCCGGGTTTAAAAGATGTTCCTGGAATAGGTGCATTTTTCCGCTCCAGAGATGATCAGACAACGGAAACAGAGTTAGTCATAATTGTAACCCCGTATTTAGTGAACCCAACTCATCCAGACAAGTTACAGACACCATTAGATGGTTTGGTGCCTGCAAATGACCGTGAGGTGGCATTACTGGGTCGTTTGAATAAAGTATATGGAAAAAATAGTAAGGTTGATCCAGAACAGAGACTGTTTGGAACATTCGGGCATGTGGTGGATTAGAGGTTGGAAATGCAAAAACAAAATAATTTATGTAAAAAATTTTCTTATTTGAGGTGCACTACTGCAGTTGGGTTGGCGGTAATAGCTACACTTGCGGTTAGTGGGTGTACGGTTTATCAGCCATCATTCCCGCCTACTGTATTGCGGAATAAAATTACGGTTACGGAATCAGTAGAGCGATTAGAATTATACGGCGGACAAGCAGGATTGAATTTGTCTGCACGCGACGAAAGTGCCGTTGTAGCTTTCCTTTCGCAATATGCATCTACTGGCCAAGGTCCATTATATGTAAATGTGCCGTCACATGATGCCAATAAACAAGACACCAATAAACGAAACATCAATAATTCTGGCGCCCCACAGGCACATTCAATTTTGCAACCATATTTGGCAAAAATGGGTTTAAGTGATGCGAAAATGCAAACGGGACAATACAAGGTGGCCGAGGGAGCTTTGGCACCAGTTATCGTGTCTTACCGCCGCTTAATAACGGCTCCGATAGATTGTTCCCAAGGTTCTAGCTTAACGCATACGTCAAATAATCAGGCCTACGGTAATTTTGGATGTGCACAGACAGCGAACTTAGCAGCGCTTATTGATAATCCGAAGCAATTATTGGCACCGTATGGATTTGATAATGCTTATGCGGCACGCCGTATGACAGTAATTGATAAGTATAATGCCGGTGAAGTAACGGCATCTGATACTCCCGAGACGCAAGAGGTCTCGGCAACAGAAGGTTCTCGTTAAGATGGTTTTGTTGAAGCCAAAATATATAATGTGCTCTTTTGTGTCAAAAGAAACACGCGTGATGAAAGAAACTGGATAATACCATGAAACAGCCGCAAATAAATCCGGTTACTGCTCCCCAGGCCTATCCTTCCTTGGGGCAACCTAAGGTTGGCCAAAAACCAAATCAAATACCAGCTCAGATGCCTTCGCTGCCTTCTGCTGTACAACCAGCCTTGTCCCCCCAACCAAATGCTGGTTTCCCGCTAATGCCGCAACAAGTAAAGCCACACTATCCACAGCCTCAGCAAGGTACACCAAAACCAGTGTCGCCATTACTAGATGAACAAGTCACAGAAATGCCAGGAACACGTGAAGTATTCGAAGCACCCGAAGTTACTGAAGCAATAGTAGAAGAGCTTATGCTTGAGCAAAGTCGTGAAGGCGGCGAAAAGGCATTGCCGCGTATTGCGATACAAGCTTTTTGTGAGCGTTCTGAAACGGCGTCTACGATTCAAGCGACTTCGTCTGATTGGCGGATGGCTCGCACAAATTTAAAAGTTTATATGGGCGGTTTACCGGCCGCAATTGAGTATTACCGAAATGAGGCAACACCGTCGCTCATATTATTCGAATCAGGTATGCGCGGCAAAGAGCTTTTCTCACAGCTAGAGCAGTTAGCAGCCGTATGTGATGCGGACACGAAAGTTGTAATGATTGGTGCGGTCAATGACATCAAATTGTACCGTGATTTAATGGAACAAGGCTTGAGTGAGTATCTTGTACCACCTTTTCATCCTCTTACACTGATACGTTCAATCTCTGATTTGTATTCAGACCCCGAAAAGCCGTTCATAGGGAAAGTTGTCGCATTTTTTGGTGCTAAGGGCGGCGTGGGTTCTTCAACAATTGCCCATAATGTGGCTTGGGGCATGGCGACAAAAACGCTGCAAGAAACGGCTTTAGTAGACTTGGATACGAGTTGGGGCACTGCCGGTCTAGACTTCAATTATGATAGTTCGCAAGGCCTGGAAGAGGCTTTGGCCGACTATGAGCGTCTAGACGACTCCTTGCTCGACCGTATTATGATAAGGCACACGGAGAAATTATCGATTTTACCCGCTGCGGCATCATTAGTATCTACGTCTTCGGTTTCACCGGAAGCTTATGAAACCCTCGTGAATGGTATGCGAGGTTTATCACCTATGACGCTGTTGGATATGCCTCATGTGTGGAGTAAATGGTCAAAGCAAATTTTAGAAAGTGCAGATGAAATAGTGATTACCGCTACGCCAGATTTGGCAAATTTGCGAAATACAAAAAATTTAATAGAATTTTTAAAAGCGGCACGTCCAAATGATCCGGATCCGCTATTGATTTTGAATAAGACAGGTGTTCCTAAAGCTGCGGAAATTTCCTTGAAAGATTTTGCGGCTGCTATCGGTATTAATCCGTCCTTGGTTTTGGCTTATGAGCCAGTGATTTACACAGAGGCTTCCAATGACGGCAAGATGTTGAACGACATCAAAGGCGCTGAAGCTGCATTTGACGGTATTATGTATTTAACCGAAAGGCTAAAAACTGGTGAGTTTCCTCCCAAAATAAGTGGTAAAAAAGGACGTAAGGCCAAAAAAGATAAGCCAAGTAAAAAAGAAAAAAAACAAGGCGGTCTATTGTCCGGCCTGATGAAAAAGAAATAGGTAGCTATGTTTGGGAAAAAAACCAGTGGTAGCGCAGCCCGAGCAGTGGTGGCTCCGGCTGAAGAAAATACAGCGGTAGCCGAGAAGGTTGCAGAGCCAGTTAACGCTCCCAAGCAAGAACAACCTGCATCTGATGACAATATCCAAGTATCAGATGCGTATTACGAGACAAAAGCTACAATTTTTAATGCATTGTTCGAAACAATTGATGTTTCTGCTCTAGCAGGCATGGAGCCTGCTGCTGCTAGGGATGAAATTAAGACTATTGTTGACGAGATTATAGCCATTAGAAGTGTCCGCCTTTCAGTGGTTGAGCAAAATAAATTAATCGGTGAAATTTGTGATGATATTCTTGGTTATGGGCCATTGGAACCCTTATTGGTGCGTGATGATATCGCCGATATAATGGTAAATGGTGCTAAGGCTGTGTTTATCGAAACTGATGGGCAAATGGAAAAAACCAATATCAGGTTTAGAGATAATCAGCAGTTGATGAATATCTGCCAACGCATTGTTTCGCAAGTAGGGCGCCGTGTTGATGAAAGTTCGCCAATTTGCGATGCGCGGTTACTAGACGGATCACGGGTTAATGTTATTGCGCCCCCTTTGGCGATTGACGGACCAACGCTTACAATTCGAAAATTTAAAAAAGATAAATTAAGATTGGATGATTTAGTAGGGTTTGGCTCGATATCTCCCGCTGGTGCCAAAGTTTTGAAAATCATTGGTGCCTGTCAGTGTAATATTTTAATCTCCGGCGGCACGGGCTCTGGTAAAACCACATTGCTCAATTGTCTTACGGCTTTTATCCATCCTGATGAACGTATTATCACATGTGAAGATGCAGCTGAACTGCAATTGCAACAACCACATGTCGTCCGGCTTGAAACACGCCCGCCCAATCTTGAAGGCAAGGGTAAGATTACGATGTCTGACTTGGTTAAAAACTGCCTGCGTATGCGCCCTGAGCGTATAATTGTGGGTGAGGTTCGTGGCCCTGAAGCCTTCGATCTTTTACAAGCCATGAATACGGGCCATGATGGCTCTATGGGAACACTTCATGCTAACTCTCCGCGAGAAGGTTTATCTCGTTTGGAAAGTATGATCACAATGGGTGGATTTTCGCTACCGGCGCGGACAATCCGCGAAATGATTGTCGGCTCTATTGACATTGTTATTCAAGCAACGCGCCTAAGAGATGGTTCGCGTAAAATTACGCATATTACAGAGGTTTTAGGTTTGGAGGGTGATGTAATCGTAACCCAAGATTTGATCTTGTATGAAATGGACGGCGAAGATGCTAATGGTAAGATTGTAGGCGAACATAAATCAACTGGCATTGCGCGTCCGGCATTTTGGGAACGTGCACGTTATTTCAATCTTGAGAAAGACCTGGCAATGGCACTCGATGAGGCTGGAGAACGCTAATGGAACCTTATATGATGCTCGTTATTATGGGTGCAATTGGTGTCGCTATTGTCGGTTATTTAATTGTAGATTCGGATGGAAACTCTGGCAAGAAAAGAGTTGAGAAATTATCTCCAACAAAAGGTAAGAAGAAAAAATCTACATTCTCTTTTTTGAAAGTCGATGAAACTAGCAATCGCCGTAAAACAATCGAAAATTCGCTCGCAGATTTTGAAAAAAATCAAAAATCAAAAAAGAAAGAAAGCAAGTCACTAAAGGCAAAGTTACTACATGCAAATTTAAAAACGGAACCAAAAACCTTTACAGTAATGTCGCTTATATTAGGTGGGATTGGTGCGGGCATCCCCATGTTTTTTGGCCTAAGCCCGTTAATTTCTCTCGGTATTGGATTTATTATTGGCTTTGGTTTGCCTAGGTTTGTTTTAAACTTTCTCATTACACGGCGCCAAAAAGCCTTTACGGCAAATTTCTCAGACGCAATGGATATTATCGTGCGCGGTGTGCGAACCGGTTTACCATTAGGTGATTGTTTGCGAATGATAGCCCATGAAGCCCCTGAGCCGGTGGGTGGGGAATTTAAAAAACTAGTTGAGGGCGAAAGTGTTGGTGTTCCTTTGGAGATTTGCATAGAGCGAATGTATGAACGTATGCCACTTTCTGAGGTCAATTTTTTTGGTACCGTATTGTCTATTCAGCGCTCTACCGGTGGTAATTTGGGTGAGAGCCTGGATAATCTTTCAAATGTGCTGCGTGGCCGTAAATTACTCCGTGAGAAAATTAAAGCTCTTGCCGCAGAAGCCAAAGTTTCCGCGATTATTATCGGGATTTTACCGCCGGGCGTTATGACAATGGTGAGTGTGGTTTCCCCTGATTATATGCATGATTTATATTTTACGAAGACGGGACAAACAAATTTAATGATTAGTGCCGCTATGATGGCCTTCGGTATTTGGGTCATGCGCAAAATGATTAACTTCAAGTTTTAGAGATTAGTATGGAAACTGGTTCATTTGACTTAATAACTAATGTATTAATCATACTTGTATGCCTCGGCAGTGTTGCGACATTATACGCACTAATCTCCCCATTACTTGAAGGTGATGTGCTGAAAAAACGTATGACCGGAATTACCAATGAGCGAGAAAATATGCGTAAATCGCGCTTGGATGAGCTTGATAATCAGGGGAAGCAAGGGTTGCGGTCTGAAACAAAAGGTTTTGTCAAAACCCTTGTTGATAATTTGTCGTTGGAAAGATTGCTTGCAGCACCAGACTTAAAGGACAAATTAAGCCAAGCTGGATTGCGTGGGCAACGTCCAATATATTTATTCTATATGTTCCGATTAATTATGCCTATTGCGTTATTTTTGTTCGGTATTATTTACTTTGTCTTACTCAATCCATTTGATTGGCGTATGATGCAGTCATTGGTCGCGGCGTTTTCTATGATGCTTCTTGGATATTATGCACCCGGTATGTTTATAAAAAATAAGGCTGGGAAACGAATAGGTTCTATTTCGCCTGTGTTTCCAGACGCTCTTGATCTATTACTAATTTGTGTGGAATCAGGGATGTCAATTGAAATGGCCTTTGGGAAAGTCGCAACGGAAATGGCAGAAAACTCCATTGAGCTTGCAGAAGAATTTTCCCTAACAACCGCAGAATTGTCATACCTACAAAGCCGCAGACAGGCATATGAAAACCTTGGTAGACGAAATGATCATGTGGGTATACGCGCTGTGTCTACAGCTCTCATTCAATCGGAACGTTACGGTACGCCCCTTGGCTCAACATTACGGACAATGGCTGATGAAAACCGACAAATGCGTGTTTTGGCGGCTGAGAAAAAAGCGGCGGGTCTGCCTGCGAAATTGACAGTTCCTATGATCGTGTTCTTCTTGCCTGTCTTATTTATCGTTGTGCTGACACCTGCTGCAATGCGTTTGAAAGCTAATTTGGGCTAGGAAGTTTTTAGCTTCTCTAATTTAATAAATAGCGGACAACGTCCGTTACATCAAAAATCAATGAAATACACATAACGACAAGAGTTACGGTCAGCCACTTACTGACTATGCCCGTTTTGCCCCGCCAGTCACTTTGTGTTTTGTAAAGATAGTACAAGGCGGGTGTCCAAGCCAATATATGCCCTAAGCCCAATATGCGTTC
>JAJFFM010000175.1 GCA_021776675.1 Robiginitomaculum sp. | reverse complement strand
ATGACGAGATTATCTCAAGTCCAGATAGTATGAATTTGGGAGGCATGAAAATGGACATCGAGCAGGCCATGAACACGCTAACACCAGAGCAAAGAGCAGCTGTCATGCTGTGTTTGTCTTACGGTTTTAGTCATTCCGAAGCCGCAAAATCCCTAAATCAGCCCTTGGGAACCGTAAAATCACACGTCGCACGCGGAAAAAACAAGCTTAGGGCTTTCCTTTGCGTTTATGAGAAGGCATAATACAATGATGGTAGACAATACTGAAAACAACGAACTTCGTGAACTTTTGTCGGACTACGCCGCACCTATCAGCGACGATGGTTTTTCCGATTATGTTCTTATGCAAGCCCATGCTCTACAAAATCAGGCCCCACATAATACGAGTGCAATTAAAAATTTGATGGTTGGTACTGCCGCCGTTTTGGCAGCCTTTACCGCTATACCGCAATTGGGTAAATTGAAACAATTGCTCGGTGGGGTGAAACTTCCGGAACTTACATTACCGGCAAATGTTCTAGAAGGCCCTAGCATGTCGACCATGACCATCTTTGCGCTACTCGCTCTTATGATTATCGGCCTTGGTGGTTCTTTTCTGTTTAGCTCAGACATCTAAGCAAGGCACATATGATTATTAATCCCCCAATTTGTATTAAGGATTATACTGCTACTTCAAAAACAAAATTTAAGTTGGCCAATAGACCTACCCGTATAGACATATTTGCTGATAAAAAAGCTGCAAAAAATAGTATCAAGCAAGACGCCAAAGCAATTGCGGATTTATCCCACAAACTCTACGCCCAAAACAAACAATCCCTTCTCATTGTGCTGCAAGGCATGGACACGTCCGGTAAGGACGGTACGGTTTCTGCTATGTTTTCCCGTACTCCACCGCTTAACTTGCATGTGGCCGCGTTTAAAGCCCCCAGCAAACGCGAACTCGCCCATGATTATCTGTGGCGCGTGCATGATGTTTGCCCCGGTAAAGGCCAAATCACCGTCTTTAACCGCTCTCATTATGAGGATGTGTTGGTGGTAAAAGTCCGTAAATTCGCCGAGGCGAAAGCCGTTAATAAGCGTTACCGCCAGATAAATGATTTCGAACAACACCTGACAGAAAACGGTACAACAATCCTAAAATTTATGCTCAATATTTCCCACGAAACCCAAGGCCAAAGATTGGCCGACCGTCTTGTCGAGCCTCATAAGTTCTGGAAGTTTAACCCCGGCGACCTCGAAGACAGGCTGATGTGGAAAAAATACATGAAAGCATATGAAATCATGGTCAAACGCACATCAACAAAACACGCACCTTGGCACATCATTCCGTCCGACAACCGCGCGACACGGGGCGCTATCATTTCAAGTATTGTCAGGCAAACCTTGGAAAATATGAACCCCGAATATCCTGATCCGGGCTATAGACTAGGTGATTTTGAAATCAGCTAATTTAGATGACCTGCTTTAACCCTTCTATTACAAAAGGAATACCATGAAAGCTGCATATATTAAGGCCTATGGCGGTCCGGACAAAGTTGAGATTGGTGAACAATCTAAGCCCGAAGTGCGAACAGGTGACGTGCGGATTAAAATGAAGGCGGCCAGCGTTAATCCCATTGACTGGAAAACCGCAAATGGCGATTTGAAAGCCCTAATCAAACCACCCTTCCCCATCATGCTTGGGAGTGACGGTGCCGGTATTATCGAGAGCATTGGCGAAGGCGTTTCAAATTTCAAAATTGGCGATGAAGTGTTTTTCCGTTGCCATAAAATGGATACGGGGACATTTGCCGAGTACTTTTCTGTGCCTGCTGAATTGGTAGCCCTCAAGCCTAAAAACATGTCGTTCATTGAGGCCGCCTCCATTCCGCTTATCGGGCTAACGGTCACGCAATCCTTAACAGAAAAGGCCGACATGGTATCTGGCTCAAAAGTCCTTATTCATGCAGGCGCAGGCGGTGTCGGTACATTCGCAATCCAATATGCCAAAGCTTGCGGGGCCTATATAGCCACCACGGCCAGCAAAAAACGTAATGCTTTGCTGAGCGAACTTGGTGCAAACGAGATAATTGATTACCATACACAAAACATAGAAGACGTACTATCTGACTACGATATTGTGCTCGATACATTGGGTCCCAGTGTCCATACTGCTTCGTATAAGACCCTTAAAAAGGGCGGCGTTTTAGTCACGGTGCTCGGCATTCCGGACAACGAAACCATTGCGGAATACGGCGCTAATTTTATGGTCAAGATTGTGGCGCGCATGCACAACAAAAAAATGCACAAATTGGCGGCTAAGCACGGCGCACTTTACAAGCACCATTTGATGTATGCTAGCGGCAGCCAATTAGCGGAAATCGCGAAGCTTATCGAAGCGGGTAAAATCAAAGCCATCATCGATTCGACTTACCCTCTGGATCAAGTGCAAGCCGCCTTTGAGCGCAGTATGACCGGGCGCGCGCAAGGCAAAATCATTATTACAATGGATTAAATTACTCGGTAACATTTTATAAATCCGTCCCAAAATATAGCCCGACCATGCCTATGGTATCAATGACGCCGTGGAAGAAAATCATCGGCCATAGGCTGCGTTTAAAGACTAAAAACAAGGTGCCAAAGGCCAGTGCGATTGCTCCGGTGGTTATAAATCCGCGTAAGCCTTGGTAATAGACATGACCATAACCAAAAAACGCAGCCGCCAATATAACGGCAAATACGCTGGCAAATGGGATGCCTGTAAGGGCCGCTTGTAACCGCGTTATCATGAAGCCGCGAAAGAACATTTCTTCACCGAACGCTGCCGCTGTCCAAACAATCCCTAGCCAAAGTAATAAATGCGGGAGACTGCCTTCAATGGCACCCCAACGGTCTTCAACACCCTCTGGAATATCGCCCATAAACTCCAAGCCAATTGCTTGGCCCCCAAAAACCGTTATGCCCACAGCAGCAGCAAATGCAGCCAAAACGATCAACATTTGCGGCAAAATCATGAGCTTGGCTCGTGTGCCTTCGAGCTTTTTTAAGCCCATATCACGCCAAGTCCGGCCTTGTGTACGTGAATACACCGTAATCACTCCGATAAGGAAAAATAGTGAAACCGGGCCAGCATAGCGCCACATCACGAGTGAAAGTGCCCATTTTGAAGCCACAGCCAATACTGCGAATACAGCGACTTCAATAACCGCTTTGCGTTGGTCTTTAAAACTAATACCGGTTTGCATGTGTAATTTCCTATTTTTAAACTAACTACCTCTTTGACGTTACGGCAGCTCTCGTTGGATGCAAAACTTGTTGGATAGTTAAGTGAGACCTGAAATTAAACAAACGGCTATTTTCCCTTGTAAAAAATGGCCGTATCGGCAACTTTAAAATTATAGCAAGGAGTGGGTATGCGTAGACAGTCTATAAATAGGCGTAGGGGCGGGTTTCGTTGGAAAATCATGTTAGTGTTCGCAATAAGCGCAGCCGGATATTATTTTGCTAACCAAAAATCAGTGCCTTTTACAGGACGCACACAACTTCGTACTATGAAACCTGCTCAAGAAATGCAGCTTGGCTTGCAATCATACCAACAAATTTTGCGCGATAGTAATGTTCAGGCAAGCGGGCCGATTGTTGATAAAGTCAGCGAAATCGGCGCAAATATAGCTCGTGCTGCGGCTAATGAAGACCCCGGTTTTCAGTGGGCCTTTAATGTAATTGATAGCAAACAAGTCAATGCCTTCGCCTTACCGGGCGGGTACACAGCCGTTTATTCGGGCATCATGCCTGTAGCAGACAATGATAATGGTTTAGCCGCAATAATGGGTCACGAAATCGGCCATGCATTGGCTCACCACGGCGCGGAACGCATGGCACAACAAAACATGCAGCGCATTGTCGGAACCGGCGTAGCCATGAGTTCAGGCGGTATGGACATAGATGCACAGCGGACAGTTATGGGCGTATTTGGCGGTGTATCTAAATACGGCTTCGCTTTGCCGTTTTCTCGTTCTCATGAATCCGAGGCCGATTATATAGGTCTCGTTCTGATGGCTCGGGCTTGTTACGATCCGCGCGAGGCACCGCGCTTGTGGAAGCGTATGAAAAAAACAGGCGGCGGTGCGGCTCCGCCAGAGTTTCAATCAACTCACCCATCGCCAGAGACCCGGATTGCCGACTTTAATAAAAACATGCCCATGGCGATTGAGATTTACAATCAACATTGTCCCATTAAGATTCGCTGAGGAAGATTCGCTGAGGAAGATTCGCTAAATATTGGTAAACTAGGATAAAGCAAGGATAAAATGTCAGATACTGCCAATCTCTTTAATGACAAATCGGATTTATATGCGCAGGCGCGGCCCCAATATCCGGCAGACTTATTTAGCTATATAAAAACACTTGCCCCCAATACAAATTCCGTTTGGGACTGCGCGACCGGTAATGGGCAAGCTACCGTGGGGTTGTCGAAAATATTTGACCATGTATATGCCACAGATATTAGCGGTGAACAGATTGCCAATCATCTAGATGTAGAAAATGTCACTTTTTCTGTAAGTCCCGCAGAACACACAAAATTTGACAACAATATGTTTGATTTAATCAATGTCGCGCAAGCCTTACACTGGTTTAATCTCGACAAATTCTGGCCAGAAGTACGGCGCGTACTCAAACCAGGTGGGGCCTTTATCACATATGCATATATATGGTTTTCCGTTTCACCTGAAATTGATGCCTTGGTTGAAAGCGAAGTTAGAGCAGTTATTGATCCTTTTTGGGCACCCAATAATCAATTGGCAATAGACGGCTATCAAGATGTTAACTTTCCATTTGAAAAACTAGATGTGCCTAATTTTGACATCAAAGTTAGTTGGAGTTGCGAGCAAATGATCAACTATCTACACACATGGTCCGCCACACGCCGCTGTATGGATACACAAGGCACTACATTCTTTGAGCATGCACGTAGCTTGTTAGAACAAGCTTGGGGAGATCCAAATAATGTCAAAACGGCGACAAGTCCGCTTATTGTCATAGCCGGATATCCAGACAAAACTTGATAAAAGAGCCCAATTTCAGGATTAAAAAATTAATTTTGAACCAAAATCGCCCTGCCACTGACTTATGTTGTATAGGACAGTTATGGAGGATTTAGTCTTGCGGCCGAATGTATCGCGCATATTTGACGAATATCTGGTGGCTAGTGCCCGTGCAGGTGATGCAGCCGCATTCACGCGCTTGGCTGAAAATTGGCAGCGGCGACTTTTGGCACACGCTTACCGATTGACCGGGGACCCGGAATTGGCACGCGATGTGGTACAAGACGGTTGGGCGGATATAGTCAGGGGTTTACCAAACCTGAAAGAACCTTCGGTATTCCCCGCGTGGGCCTATAGAATAATCACACGAAGAGCCGCTGATGCAATTGGCCGTATACAAAGAAATCGCCGCACCGAAACAGCCTATGCGGCAGAACCTGTGGCTGAAAATAAATCTGTGGGCAAAATGGAATTGGGTGCAGATGTCAATCCACTACACAAGGCGATAAATGCTCTGCACACCAAACAACGGGCAGTGATCGCTCTTTATTATCTTGAAGAATTCAGCATTACGGAAATTTCCGTAGCGCTATCGGTTCCGGCGGGCACCGTAA
>JAJFFM010000174.1 GCA_021776675.1 Robiginitomaculum sp. | reverse complement strand
CCTTCGCGCCGCGTTGAGCGTATATCTGAAGTTGAGGTCCAGCGCTCTTTTGATGAGTTCAGTAGCGGTGAAACACAGTGTGATAAATTGGTGATAAAGCCGGATGTAGGCGGCGGCGCTTGGCGTCAAGTTTTGTTGTCACGCGGTGAGCCATATCCGAGCAAAGACGAGCTTCCGCCAGCAGGCGCACTCATTCAACCGTTTCTAAAAAGCGTAGTCACAGAAGGTGAGTTTTCCTTCCTGTATTTCGGCGGTGCATTCTCTCACGGCCTCATCAAGCGCCCCAAAGACGGCGATTACCGCGTCCAGTCTACATATGGCGGGCGCGAAACCGCCTATGAGCCCACCAAGCAAGAACGAGAGCAAGCCCGCGCGGTCTTCGATATGCTAGACTTCACTCCGCTATATGCGCGCGTAGATTTATTACGGGCTGACGACGGACGTTTACTTCTCATAGAATTGGAACTCATAGAGCCGTATTTATACCTAGGCTTCGCGCAAGGCGTGGGCGCAGACAATAAAGGCGCTCAGAGATTAGCCAAAGTTTTGGCAAAGAAGTTGGCTATTTAAGGCCATATCTCTACTTCAACTTACACAGTTAAGTGCTGGCTTTTGTAAGTGCTGGCTTTTGGCATTTTCAAATTTGTGTTCGCCCTATAGTGTGGACGAATCATTTGGGAGGAATATATGGCTGAATTACTGACACTTGAAAGCATGTTAACATTGCTGATGTTGATATTGTTACAAGCCGTGCTCGGGTTTGATAATCTTTTGTATATTGCCATAGAGAGCAATAAAGTTGGTGAAAAGGACGCCGCCAAAGTCCGGCGTTGGGGCATTGGCATTGCCGTTGGCTTGCGCATTGTATTGTTGGTTATCATCGTCAAAATGTTTGATATAATGTCTGGCGAATTGTTTTCTTTATCGCTGAGCAAATTCATTGAAGGCCATTTCACACTGCAGGCTCTTGTCACTATGTTCGGCGGCGCGTTTATTATTTATACGGCGATCAAAGAAATAAGCCACATGTTGACCGTAGAACATATTGAACATTCTGAAGGTACCGCCAAGGTATCAGTAGGAAAAGCTATAGCCTTTATTGTTCTGATGAACCTTGTGTTTTCATTTGACAGCATCCTGTCTGCTATGGCGATTGCTAGCGAGAAAGCGGCCGACGGTACAACAAGTTACCAAGTGCCCTTAATGGCTATAGCCATTATAGTCTCAGGCATTGCCATGATGTTGATGGCCGATTATGTCACTGAATTTCTCAAGAAGAACCGTATGTATGAAGTCATGGGCCTATTTATCTTGTTCCTAGTGGGCGCACTTTTGGTCACTGAAGGCGCACATTTAGCGCATCTTAAATTATTTAACCACCCGATTGAGGCAATGTCCAAGCCTACATTCTATTTGGTGGTCGGAGTGTTAGTCATTACCGATGTGATTTCTACTAAATATCAAAAACGCTTATGGGCACAGAAAGAAGCGGAGATACGCGGTGGTTCGGAAATGGCAGGCGCAGAAGCAGTCAACGAATATATTGAAACCCACTAAGTCGCAGAGAGACCTTTTTGCCTGTGGGCTAATATTTTTTTATTAGTGTCTAATAAAATGGTTTAGAGCTTTGGTCAAATGTTCGGCCATAGCCAGCGCCTTGGCCTCGGTATCAATCAAGTCTTGGCGTATCTCTAATGTCGTGTGCCTAAGTCCGCGTGCAATAACATGATGGTCTATGGTGTGATTTAGGTGCAAGGCGGAATAAGGTTCGTTCAGTTCTATATGATAAGGGTGAATGCGTTCAATCTCGGCCTTTAGGCGGTGGGCTTTGTCCGGGTCCGCCTTCCAAAGCAGACCGATATCCAGCTCTCTTTTTTGCCCACTTGCCATTTCCGGTGTAAAGCTGTGGATGGAGATAATCAGCGGGTCTATGAACCGCGCTTGCGCCGCATCTAATTGTGCTTCTAGAGCATTATGATAGGGCTTGTAAAATTGCTCTATCCGCTTGTTTTTTTGGTTGGCATTTAGATTTTGGTTGCCGGGGATTATTGTGTTGTCGCTAATTTCAGGAATACTTCCGTCGGTGTCAACCACGCGGTTTGGGTCTATTACTAATCTAGAAAACCCGGCCAACAATCCTGCCGCGCCGTAGGTTTTACAAAATTGGCGCGTCAATGTTTCTGCGCCGATGTCCCAAGCTATATGACGAGATAAATCTACATCGTTAAGCCCTAAATTATTCAAGCTTTCAGGGATATGGTTGGTCGCATGATCGCAAAACACGAAAACTGGTGAGTTAGATTTGGCAGGTAAAACTATATAGGGAGCATCATCAAACATGCTACGCGTTGTATGGCGGTATGGGGGGCAGGTAAACCTTTATTTGCTCTTATTCCACACCCAACATGGTTTCAGTGATTAAGTGGTCAACAACTGACTTTAAGGCGTCTTCTTTAGAAGCCCCTACCGATATTTGGTTTTCATAAACGGCCACCTGCCGACAAGCACTGGAACCTCGCTCGACAATAGTACGCGTGTGCAGAAGTTCCTTTTCGCAGCCCAAAGCCTGGGCGTGCTGCAATAAAAATCCGATCATTTCCTCGTTAAGCTGTTTAAAGGAAACTAATTCACCCTTACCAAAGTCTATCAACGAGCCGCGCACACCAAACCTTTGCGAAAGCCAGCGGTTTTCGCCGATGAGCAATGCCGGATAATTTCGCCACTTAATATTTCGCTTCTTTAGATCAATCAGCATGCGGGTCAGGCATTGATATAATGCGACAATTGCTAATGTATCCTCCAAATTCGTACACATATCACATATGCGAGCCTCGAGGGTTGGGAAGTTGACGGACGGCCTAATGTCCCACCATATCTTGCGGGCATCTTCAATAACACCCGACTTGACCAACGTGCCAACCATCCGTTCGTACTCGCCGATAGACGCCATGGCTTCGGGGATGCCGGTTCTCGGCATGCCGTCAAATACCGATAGACGGTAGGATTTCATACCCATCAAATCACCTTCCCAAAACGGAGATGATGTGGAAAGAGCAAGCATATGCGGTAGAAAATACCGCATCTGGTTCATGATATCAATGCGTAAGCCTGGATCCAATATGCCTACATGTACATGGGTGCCGCAAATCAACATGCGGCGTATTGCGCCTTGCAGGTCTTTCTCCATCTTGGTGTAACGTTCTTGTTGAGTGGGTTTTTGTCGTCGCCAGGATGTGAACGGGTGGGTTGAGGCGGCCATCAATCGCATGTCATATTTTTTGGCGTTTTCCGACAATACAGCGCGGGCATGGGTTAAGTGTTTGCGAGCGTCGCCAACATTTTGACAAATTGGCGTAGCAATTTCGATTTGGCATTGTAAGAATTCGTGAGTAACAGAATCGCTTAATGCTACCTTACAGTCCCTAAAATATTCTTCGGGAGGGTTTACCGTATCACCCGTCTCGGAGTCGACCAGCAAATATTCTTCTTCCACACCCAATGTAAGCGCTATTTCGTCCATTATATTCCCCGTTTTACCTAATTATAGCATATTGCACGTGAATGTAAAATCCACCATTTGCTGGCTTGTTATACTTGGAGAGCTTTGCTACACGCCGCGCAGCATTAAGGCGCACGCGTTTTATGGCTTGACCATAAAAACCATACATATATGAAGGCGTGCGCTTATCCTTATCCACTTTGGTTAAGTGCTGAATGAATTTTAAGGTGAGGTGGCCGAGTGGTTTAAGGCGCACGCTTGGAAAGCGTGTATGCGTTAATAGCGTATCGAGGGTTCGAATCCCTTCCTCACCTCCACTCC
>JAJFFM010000173.1 GCA_021776675.1 Robiginitomaculum sp. | reverse complement strand
CTTGGACTTACGGGTGCGGAGCCATTTCGAAAAACAGAACCCGCCTACGCATGAACAAGGTTCTGACCGTCCGGGGCGCTTTCCTGTCCCCCATGGTCGAGGTGCAGATAAGTCGGCAACAACACCTCTAGCCCATGGTCGTGTAAGTGCACTTGCAGAAACGGATTGGCATCAATTAGAAAAAAACAATGCGGCTCATGATTTGGCAAAACGTATCAACACATGGGCAAGCAGACAGAACTGTTCAGCCATTATCTTGGTCGCCGATCCAAAAACCCTCGGTATTGTTCGCGGTGATTTAAGCACCGCCACCAAGAAAAAAATTGTTGGCGAAATGGACAAAGACCTCACCAATCATCCCGTTGCCGAGATTGAGCAGGCCTTAAGCCGCGCTTAGAACAAGGCGTCTGGAGACGGGAATATAGGCGTAATTGAACCAAACTCCTTACCCCAAAACGCTATCAGCTTCGACATAAGCTAACCCAAGTGCTTCGCCGACTGCGGCGTAGGTTAGCTTGCCTTCTGCTACGTTCAGGCCTTCTTTCAAGTGTGCGTTATCCCGCAGCGACTGTTTCCAGCCTTTATTGGCGATTGCCATTGCGTGCTGCAAGGTAACTGCATTTAGGGCGTATGTAGATGTGCGAGCTACGGCACCGGGCATATTGGCGACGCAGTAATGTACGATATCGTCTACGATATATGTCGGGTCAGCATGGGTGGTGGCTTTGGATGTCTCGAAACAACCACCTTGGTCGATAGCTACATCCACAAGTACGGCACCAGGCTGCATGGTTTTCAGCATAGCGCGCGTGACAAGTTTTGGTGCGGCGGCACCCGGCACAAGCACAGCGCCAATAACCAAATCGGCCGTTTTAACAAGGTCCGCCAATACGTTCGGTGTTGAGCGCACGACTTTGGCCGAAGCTTTGAAATAATTAGACAGGCTCTCCATCACGTCCGGACTACGGTCTAAAATGGTGACGTCAGCCTGCAGGCCGACGGCCATTTGCGCCGCGTTAAACCCGACCACACCACCGCCGATAACCACGACTTTCGCAGGGGCAACCCCCGGAACACCGCCGAGCAATACGCCGCGGCCTTTGTTTTCTTTTTGCAGAGCTACGGCACCCGCTTGCACGGACAAACGACCGGCCACTTGGCTCATGGGCTTGAGGAGCGGTAACTCGCCTGCATCACTGGTCACGGTTTCGTAGGCAATGCCGACACAACCGGATTTTAGAAGTGCTTTAGTCTGCTTTGGATCGGGTGCCAGATGTAGATATGTGTATAGGATTTGACCCGGACGAAGCATTTTGCACTCAACGGCTTGTGGCTCTTTAACCTTTACGATCATCTGAGCGCGCTTAAAAACACTCTCCGCTTTTTTGGAGATACTGGCACCGGCCGCGCGGTAATCAGCATCCGTCGCGCCGATACCAAGACCGGCTCCGCTCTCGACTATAACCTTGTGGCTAGCTTGAATAAGTTCGGCTACGCTTTCCGGCGTTAAGCCAACGCGATATTCATGATTTTTAATCTCTTTAGGGACACCGATAAGCATAAAACTCTCCATATAATATTAGGGGTAATGTTACGGCGAACAACTAGCAAATTTTCAATTGTAACAAATTCCATATGTCTTGCTATTTTCATTTTATTTCGTAATATATATCATATTCAACGATTATCATTGGAAATAATTCTATTATGGACGCAATAGACAAGAAATTACTCCTCGCGGTGCAAAAGGATTGTCGCCGGTCAATCTCTGATCTAGCAAGCGAAGTTGGCCTGTCCACCTCCGCTGCCCACCGCCGTATTGGCTTGCTGGAAAAATCCGGGATTATTGAAGGCTATCACGCCCGTCTGAACGGCCCAAAACTTGGTTACCAAATCGAGTTTTATGTGGAAGTTTCTCTCGATAGCCAAAGCGAACAAGTATTGGAAACCTTTGAGAAAGCAGTCTTATCACGCCCGCAAATCCTGGAATGTTATTTGATGACGGGTTCTGCCGATTATTTACTAAAAGTTGCCGTGGAAAACACCCGCGAATATGAACGAGTTTACCGCCGCACCATAGCGGCCCTGCCCCATGTCTCACACATCCAATCATCCTTGGTGATGAAAGCCGTCAAACGCTGGGCAGGATATCCTTCCAGAGACTAAAGGCGAGATTGAAAACAATAGTACTGGCAAATCGGATATGTTGTAGGCATAAGACACCTATGAAAAAAATCATCATTGGCATAAGTGGAGCGAGCGGCGCGGTTTACGGTGTGCGTATGCTTTCTATGCTACAAGGTGTTGCAGATGTGGAAACACATTTGGTAATTTCCTCTGCCGGATGGATGAATATAAAATATGAGCTTAATTTAGATAAACCGGCTGTGAGGTCTCTCGCAGATCATGTACACACTGACAGTAATATCGGCGCATGTATCGCTAGCGGTTCCTACAAAGTTGACGGCATGGTGATTGCGCCTTGTTCGGTAAAAACCATGGCGTCAATTGCAAATGGGATTTGTGGGACATTAATTAGCCGCGCGGCTGATGTCTGCCTGAAGGAACGCAGGCGTTTGGTATTGATGGTGCGCGAAACGCCACTGCATTTAGGGCATTTGCGCAATATGGCCTTAGTTACAGAAATCGGTGCCATAGTCGCACCACCCGTACCCGCATTTTATAGCAGACCTAAATCAATCGAAGAAATGGTCGACCAGACCAATGCGCAAGTGCTAGACGGTTTCGGAATTGAAGTGCGGGAACACTTAAAGGTTTGGCAAGGTTTAGGAAAATAGATTATGGCTGGATTATATTTTGATGAATTTGTTGTCGGACATGTGTTTGAGCATGAGCTGCGCCGCACGGTGACCGAGAGCGATAATATGCTGTTCTCAAACATGACCCTCAACCCACAACCCCTGCACATTGACCATGAATTTGCTAAAAACACCGAGTTCGGCAAGCCGTTAGTCAATTCCATTTTCACACTCGGCCTGATGATTGGGATTTCTGTTGGTGATACAACGCTCGGCACGACAGTTGGCAATCTCGGCATGAGCGACACCAAATTCCCCCATCCAGTCTTTCACGGTGATACAATCCACGTGACTACAGAGATCGCCGAAGCACGCGCTAGTAAGTCAAGGCCAACCCAAGGCATCGTCACCTTCATCCACCGTGCCTATAATCAGGACGACAAACTAGTCGCCATTTGTCACCGCGCCGCGCTGATGAAACGCAAAACTGAATAGTATGTGTGCAAGCTATTTACTTGTACATTAGAGCAACGTTCCTAGATAAGATGATATGACAAATTCAAGCAATAATAATTCAGTAGATCGCAGCGGTGGTGAAAGCTTCACCCAAGAAATGCAGCGCGATAAAGCCCACCGCAAAAAGTCGCGTAGCCTCAAACCCTTACGCAAAATTTGGCCGTTTATTACGAAATATCCGGTCTTGTTGACTGCGTTTGTATTCTTCCTGTTTGCGGCCTCTATGTCGACTTTGCTTTTGTCCTATGCCGTTAAATATGTGATGGACTGCGGCTTTAGCAGTGCGGGTAAAAATGCAGAGATATGCGAACGTGTAAGCATTGCAACGCCCGGAGATACCAAGAGTTATTTCCTTATTTTTCTTGTTGTCGCAGTGACAGGCTCTTTATTCGGTGCCGCACGGTTTTACACTATTAGCCTGATGGGTCAGCGGGTCATAGCTGATATTCGCAGAACATTATACAATCACATCACGGGTCTCAGCCCAGCCTTTTTCGAACGTGTGCGCACAGGCGAAGTATTATCCCGCCTGACTACAGATACCATGCTAATTGAAACGGTTGTCGGCTCCAGCATGAGCATTGCTTTGCGTTCATTGGTCATGGTGGTCGGCTCTGTAATCATTATGTTTACAATCAATTGGAAAATGGCTGTAATGGTATTGGCAATTGGTCCGGCCATCATTATTCCGGTCACATTATTTGGACGCAGAGTACAGCGCCTGTCGCGCGAAGGTCAGGATAATCTGGCAACTGCATCTGGGCGTGCCTCCGAAGCCCTATCCTCTATCCAAACCGTGCAGGCTTTCACTCAGGAAGATACAGAAAGGGCCAAATTTTCAGAAGCCGTAGAAGATACATTTACCTCACAAAAGCGTAGACTAAAAGTTCGTGCAACTATGAACTTTGTCATGTTTGGTCTGGGGCAAATCGGCATTATCAGTATTTTGTGGAACGCCACTAAGTCTGCATCATCCGGCGGTATGTCCGGTGGTGATATTGGCCAATTTACCATGCTCGCATTTGTAACCATGACTAACTTTGGTTTCGTCATTTCTACGTGGACTGACCTGCTTAGGGCTGCTGGTGCCAGTGAACGTATCGTTGAGCTGTTGGGCGAAGTACCGGACATCACGGCACCTGAGAACCCGGTCGCACTGCACAATGCCAAAGGTACGATTGATGTGCTGGATTTGACATTCTCCTACCCTACCCGCCAGGAAGAAACGGCGCTCAACCATGTCAACTTTTCGGTCAAACCCGGCGAGACCGTAGCCTTGGTTGGCCCGTCCGGTGCGGGTAAAACCACTATGTTCCAATTGCTACTGAGATTTTATGACCCACAGTCTGGTCAGATAAAAATCGATGGTATCGCGATCAAAAACCTGACACCAGAAACATTGCGCCAGCAATTCGCATTCGTGCAACAAGCCACACCGTTATTCTCTGGCTCTGCCATTGACAATATCCGCTATGGCCGTGCAGGTGCTAGTGACGACGAGGTTATTGCTGCTGCCAGAGCAGCCTTTGCCCATGATTTTATTATGAAACTGCCTGACGGTTATGATACTGACTTGGGCGAAAAAGCGCTGACGCTCTCCGGCGGGCAACAACAACGCATCGCCATCGCCCGCGCTATCCTCCGTAATGCCCCGATCTTGCTCCTCGACGAAGCTACCAGTGCATTGGACGCAGAAAGTGAACGCGCCGTGCAAAATGCATTTGCTGTCCTGTCCAAAGATCGTACAACTCTGGTCATCGCCCACCGCTTAGCAACAGTCAAAAAGGCAGACCGCATCATTGTTATGGATGACGGAAAAATAGTAGACCAAGGTACGCACAAAGAATTGGTGAAACGCGACGGTCTCTATGCAAGGTTGGCAGAGTTACAATTTAACTTGGAAGACTAAACCAACGTAAGTGTTTCGGTGTTGTGTCGAGCACACAGCAACCAGGTTTCGAACAGCATTCCAGTGTATTTGCGATACATTTATCAGCATATGCAATCATTTTATCTATGCTATCGGGTGCAGTATTTAAAGGCATTGCATCATCAGGATCCGTGAGGTCACTCATCTTTACCGAACCAGCATCTACATGTGTCCAAACGCCTGTGGCACTATCAAAACCGTAATACGACAACATTTCTTCGCCGTGGTCAGCAATCCATTCGACGGCGCGCAGCAACATTTCGGTGTCGTGCTGGGAGTAAAAATAATTAAACCCAACCCGTACCCAACCCGGTTTTAAAATTTCCACGCCCGTCGAAATAACGGCTTCGTATTCTTCGGACGTTTTCAAATCAATATCGAGTAATCGATGACCATAAGGCCCCGCGCACGAACAACCGCCGCGTGCTTGGATACCAAACAAATCGTTCAGCAAAGCAACTACAAAATTATAATGCAGGTATTTATCCGCACTTTTATCACTGCGGATCAAAAATGAGAACACAGGCAAGCGTTCCGCTTTTTGAGACCCTAGCAATTGGATATTTTTATGTTTGCCCCAACGCTCAATCGCGGCACCCGCAAAACTATGCTCAGCCGCAGAGATTTTTTTCGCACCAATTTTATCACGAAGATCAAATACCAACCCAGCGCGGATCGCGCCAACAATATCCGGTGTACCACCTTCTTCGCGGTGTTCTACGTCGGATAGATATGCTTGCGCGCAAGGGCTGACATAGGACACAGTTCCACCGCCCGGAATAACCGGTGTTTTGTTTTGCGCCCATTTTTTCTTGACCACCAACAACCCCGGTGTACCGGGTCCGCCCAAGAATTTATGCACGGAGATATAGATCGCGTCTAGCGCTACGCCGCCAACAGGGTTTATATCAATCGGTTCATAGGGGGCAGAAGCGGCAAAATCAAAACAAGCCATAGCACCGTATTCATGCAACATTTTTGCAATCGGCTGTACATCGGTTAAAATACCCGTGACATTACTGCCCGCAGAAAAACTACCGATTTTCACAGGACGTTTTTTATATTTTTTAAGCTGAACTTCTAAATCCGCTAAGTCTAGCAAACCATCATCTGTTTCCGCAATGGTCACCACATCAGCAATGGTTTCGCGCCACTGTACATCGTTGGAATGGTGTTCATAGGGCCCGATAAAAACAACGGGGCGGTCTGCGGCCTTAATTTTGGTGGCGATACCGTAACGAGACATACCTTGCGGGAGTTTCAACCGCAAAATTCCAATCAATTTATCAATTGCTCCGGTACAACCCGCACCGCAAAACAAAATGGCATCATCTTCGCTGGCGTTTAATGATGTCCCAATAATGTGACGCGCCTGCTCACGGTAGGCCGTACTTTGGCGACCGGTCGTCGAACTTTCCGTATGGGTATTTGCATATAGTGGCAAGACGGAACTGCGAATAACATCCTCTATAGGGCCGTAAGAACGCCCACTAGCTACATAATCCGCATACATCAAACGCCGCGGACCGAACGGCCCGTCTATAACGGCGTCATGGCCGATAACATTTTTGCGAAGCACAGCAAACTCGTCCGCACTACCACCCTTAGAAGTTATCGATTTTTTACGTGTCTTAAACCCGAACACATTTGCCTCCAATGCAATCAAGACCTATAGTCAACGAAATAGGAAAATGATATTATAACATTATGACACGTACACTAACACCATTAGCGCTTACAAGCACCAATTTTGCGCCTTTCGGCGATGTGGTCGAAGCATGTGGTCACAGCACAAAGTCTGTAATGTCCATAAATTACGGACAAACCGAACGCTACCATGATTTAGCGACCATAGATGTAAACACAGCAGACGGCCAAGTACTGGTCAATATTTTCCGAAGCACCCCTCTTACCCTGCCCACACCCTCTGGGAAGTACTCTTGCGGTATAAAAATAAAGATCATGGAACGACACCCGCTTTCGTCGCAAATGTTCATGCCCCTATCAGATAATCCATATTTAGTGGTGGTCGCACCCAAAGGCGATTTTGATGAAAGCAAGATCAAAGTTTTTCTGGCTAGCTCTGACCAAGGCGTAAATTACCACGCTGGTACATGGCATCACTATTCGCTGGCACTGAATGCTGTAAGCGATTTTTTAGTCGTGGACAGAGGCGGCGACGGTGATAATTGCGACGAGGTACAATTAATCGAACCTATAACAATTACCCAATAATTTTTCCGAACATACGCAAACGTGACACGCCGCCGTCCGGGTAAATATTTAGACGGATATGGGTAATAGGGTTTGCATTTTGTGGTACAAATTCATGTTCATTATCAGCAATTAATTTTTGCACAGGGAGTATCTTCGGCCAGTTTTTTGACTGCACTGTGACTTCTTCATCAGACAGTCCGCTTAAATTTGCTGCCTGAATGGAAACTCTATCTGGGAAATTACCCTTGAAAAAAGCCGTATCGATAATGATGCGTTCCACTTCGCCCATATGGGCCAATTCCAAAATAGCGAAATCGTGTGTTTTCGTCCAGTAATCAGGATCGGTTGCTCTCTCAAGATTGCGTCTTGTCTCCCAACCATCACCCATATTGACACCATTACCGGGTGCGATTAGGTTTTCCGGCACACCAAAATGCATATCATTAGCATAAATCGCACGCCCACCATATTCCAACGCCGCTAAATCAATGATCTTACTGCGCTCAAAATTGTCCCAATCAATGAACACTTGCCCATATACTCGCAATCTTGCCACGCCGCCGTCCGGAAAGATATGCAAGCGGATATGTGTCCAGATACTGGTACTTTCAACGGCGTAATAATGTTGGCTATCACCTTGTAATTCGGACCGTCCAACAATTTCTTGCCAATCGTTTTCATCCGGAATCTCAGCGGTAGGATTAGCAACATCGATTGAACAAAACGGCGGGAAGTTTCCTGTAAAATGAGATGTGTCGACTTCAAAACCGTTAATAATACCGCTGCATCCCAGTTTTATCACTGCAAAATCATGGCCTTCTATACGCTTGCGGCGGCTTTCCCACCCGTCCATCCATTTGCCATTATCGTCATATTTATCAGGTACGAAAATTGGGGCTTCGGGATTTATAAGGCGCGCTTTATCAGCGAAAAAATCATCCGTGGCAAAGATGACTTCGGTGCCAAGACGTGTCGCCGCTAGATTAGTCAATTTAGTAAACTCAGCTATTGTCATGACTTTGTGCCTTTAATTTTCATATTCTGCGCGAACCATGCCTCTATACGAATTGCCGCGATTTTATGTATTTGCACTAATGCAGTTTGGCGTTCTTCGGCTTCAGAGTTTTTCAAACGTTTTTTAAAGGCCTTCAATATATCTTTGCGGCTCAACCCTTTAACGGCAAGGATAAATGGGAAGCCAAATTTTTCTGCGTAAGCAGCATTGTATTTTTGGAACTTTTTAAGCTCGCGATGGGAACATTGATCAAGCCCTACCCCTGTTTGCTCTTGTCTCGAACTTGCTGTCAACTCACCTGACAAAGCCAGCTTTCCCGCCAAATCAGGATGGGCTTTTATCAGCGTATCTTTCTCGACCGCACTGGCCGCTTCTGCGACTTTGTGCATGGCACGAATGACACAATTTGGCGAATTAAAACCCGTATCAAAAGCTTGCTCGGCCGCTAACTTATCAGCAAAGGCCCGCCGCGCGGCCCACGGCGAATGCTCATAAGCACCACCGAACGCCGCCATAAATTCATCCTTAGTCATTACGTCTCTTTCTTAGGAGGGTGCACTTTTCGCCAATGTTCAGCAATATTAATTCGCCGCGCAACCCAAACCTTGTCATGGGATTTCACATAGCGCAAAAATTTAGCAAGAGCCGCTGTGCGAGCCGGCCGACCGGAAATCCGGCAATGCAACCCGATAGACAACATTTTCGGGGCCGTTTCTCCTTCCACGTAAAGCGTATCAAATGCATCTTTCAGGTAAGTATAAAACTGATCACCCGAGTTAAACCCTTGCGCGGCACAGAACCTCATATCATTGGTATCCAGCGTATATGGCACTATCAAATGCGGGTTTTTCGTCTGTGTCGACCAAAACGGCAGATCGTCAGAATAATCATCGGCATCATAGGTAAAACCATATTCACTCACAAGGTCACGGGTATTCGGACTGGTTCGGCCAGTATACCACCCTTTCGGAGCGGATCCCGTTAGGTTTTTAAATATTTCGATAGTTTCTTCGATGTGGGCGCGTTCGGTTTCCTTGTCAACATGCTGATAATTTATCCATTTCAGGCCGTGGGACGCTATCTCATGTCCGCGTTTCAAAAACTCTTCCACCATATGGGGAGAACGTTTCAGTGCGTTTGCAACGGCGAAAATGGTTAGCGGTAAATCTTCATCATCAAATAATTTTAAAAGCCGCCAAACGCCTGCACGCGATCCGTATTCGTATAGGCTTTCCATGCTCATATGTCTGTCTGCTACGGGGGCAGCACCAACTATTTCAGACAAGAAAGTTTCCGCCCCGTCGTCACCGTGCAAGACACAGTTCTCACCGCCCTCCTCGAAATTGAGGACGAACTGCACAGCAATACGTGCCGAATTTGGCCATTTTGGATGGGGAGGATTGGCACCATAGCCCGTAAGATCACGTGGATAAGTCATAAAATTATATTGTTTGAACCGCTCGTCCCTGTCCACAATTTTATTGATAAAGTCTACGAAATTCGCCATATTCCCTAGAACAATAAAGGCAGAGGAACTTAAAAGGATGATATGTGACGAAATTAACTACACATGTGCTGGACACAATGACCGGCACCCCTGCGGCGGGGCTTAGAATTGATTTATACAGGTTAGAGGGCGACGAGGCAAAACTCCTCTCTAGCCACAATACCAATGATGATGGCCGTGTGGATAGCCCACTTTTGCAAGGCGATAATTTTTCGAATGGCACATATAGGCTCGACTTTCATGCGGGCGATTACCTTGCTACCAAAAATGAAAATAATAAAACTGATTTCCTAAATATTATTCCGATCCAATTTATGATTGCCAACACAAACCGCCATTATCATGTTCCGCTTTTGCTATCCGCTTACGGCTATTCCACATACCGAGGTAGTTAGTGCGCGACCATATCCAATTTTTACTAAACGGTGAGGCCGTCACCGAACGGCATCTTGATCCGACCATGACGGTGCTGCAGTATCTCCGTGAACGGCGCATGCAAACCGGCACCAAAGAAGGCTGCGCCGAAGGTGATTGCGGGGCTTGCACAGTGGTGCTCAGTGAACTGGTAGACGGCAAAGTCCGCAGCCGTTCCGTCAACGCCTGCATATTATTTATGGGCACACTCGACGGTAAGGAAATCCGCACCGTAGAGAGCCTTGGTACTCCTGATGCGCCGCACGAAATTCAACAATTGGTGGCGGAAAAACATGTATCTCAATGCGGGTTTTGCACCCCCGGCATTGTGATGTCACTAACCGCCTTACAAGCAAGCGGTACGCAAAAAACAAAAGAAAACATAGGCGAAGCTTTGGCCGGAAATTTGTGTCGGTGTACAGGTTATGGCCCAATAATTGATGCTGCGATGGCAATGACTACAGACACAAATACCAATGATACCTCGGCAGAACTTTCTGCTTTGAGACACGATGAAACGGTCGAACTCAGCGCCAATGTTTACGGAATAGAAAAACGGCTTTATGATCCAAAAACATTGGACCAGCTTACGCGCTTGATAACGGAACACCCAATAGCAACACTCCTTGCGGGTGGTACAGATATTGGGCTATGGGTGACTAAACATCACAAGACGCTTAATAAAATCATATATTTGGGCAATGTCGAGGCCTTAAATACAATTATAGAAGATGATGATGTTCTAAATATTGGTGCGGGCATAAAGTACGCAGACGCCATAAACCAGCTCGGCGCACTTTACCCGCACATGAACACCGTCATGCGCCGCATTGGTGCGGCCCAAGTTCGCAACCTCGGTACTATCGGGGGTAATATCGCCAATGGCTCTCCTATAGGTGATATGCCGCCATTGCTAATCGCTGCGGATGCCAAACTGGTTTTGCATAGCAAAGAGGACGAACGGACAATCCCACTTCAAGACTATTTCATAGACTATGGACAGCAAGATTTACGCACTGGTGAGTTTGTTAAATCCATCATCATTCCCAAACCTCGGACTAGCCAAAACTATTATGCCTACAAAATTTCCAAACGGTTTGAGAGCGACATATCCGCCGTCTGCATGGCTATGAGTTTTGACCTTGTAAACGGTATTTGTTCCAATGTGCGCATTGCTTACGGCGGTATGGCGGCTACTCCGAAACGAGCAGAAGCAGCCGAAATAATATTGGAAGGTCATAACTGGTCAGAAGAAAATGTACGCAAAGCTATGGCCGTCTTGACGTCTGATTTCACGCCAATAGACGATATGCGCGCCAGCAAAAACTACCGCATGCAAGTGGCGCAGAACTTAATTTTAAAAGCATGGCTAGAACAACAATCTGATGCACCGCTTCATGTATTAGGAGCAGACATATGAGTGTCCATAAATCCGTCCAGCATGATAGCGCCCTGAAACAAGCTTGCGGAGCGGCAAGATATCTGGACGATATACCGGAACCCAAGGCTCTGCTGCACATGTATATTGCAATGAGCACCCACGCACACGCCGACATTAAATCTATGGATTTATCGGCGGTGGAAAATGCGCGCGGGGTGCAATGTGTTCTCTGCGCCAAAGACATTCCCGGCCACAATGATATTAGTCCGTTCGGCGGTGACGATCCATTGTTCGCAGAAAACTTGGTAGAATATGTCGGTCAGTCACTTTTTGCTGTGGCTGCAACGACACGCGAATTGGCAATACGCGCGGCTATGTTGGCAAAAATAGAATATACCCCCCTACCTGCAGTCACGACAATTGAACAAGCTAGAAATGCTAAACTCACTATCGAAGATGCCAAAACTATAACCAAGGGTGATGCGACCACCGCTATCCAATCTGCAAATTATCGTACCCAAGGTTCATTCGTCATGGGCGGGCAAGATCATTTCTATCTTGAAGGTATGATCGCGATGGCATTGCCTCTCGAAGACGGGGACGTTCATGTCTATTCATCCACACAAAACCCGACTGAAATTCAGCATTTGGTCGCACATGTGCTCGGTAAAACCCAAAAAGATGTGACGGTTGAAACCCGCCGTATGGGCGGTGGTTTTGGCGGTAAGGAAACTCAACCTGCTATTATGGCGGCGGCTTGCGCTATTGCAGCGACCAAAACAGGTAAGGCTGTCAAATGCCGTCTCGACCGCGACGACGACATGAAAATGACCGGCAAACGCCATGATTTTATCTATGGCTATGATTGTGGGTTTGACGATACGGGGCGTATTTCTGGGCTAGATATTATTCTCGAATCCCGCTGTGGGCGCTCTAAGGATTTATCGGGGCCGATCAATGACCGCGCCATGTTCCACGCTGATAATTCATACGATTTACCGGCTGCGAAAATAACATCCCACCGCTATAAAACCCACACAGCTTCAAACACCGCCTTTCGCGGTTTTGGCGGACCTCAAGGCATGATCGGGATCGAACGCATTATAGAAGACATTGCGCATCAGTTGGACAAAGATCCGCTCAACATACGGCTCGGCAATGCTTATGGCGATGACAAAGACAACATAACACCTTATGGCCAGATCGTCAAAGACGCGGTGGTCAAAGAAATATTGCAGGAGCTTGCAGAAAGCAGTGATTACCGCGCGCGCCGCTCTGCTATTCGCGAGTATAACAAGACCAGTAAATTCCTGAAGAAAGGCATTTCAATAACGCCTGTCAAATTTGGGATAAGTTTCACTAAAACTTTTCTCAATCAAGCAGGAGCGCTCGTCCATGTCTATGCAGACGGTTCCGTACATCTGAACCACGGCGGCACGGAGATGGGGCAAGGACTATTTATAAAGGTCGCGCAAGTGGTGGCCGAAGAATTTAAAATCCCGCTTACACAAATAAAAATTAGCGCCACACGTACCGACAAAGTTCCGAACACTTCGGCTACCGCTGCATCAAGCGGCTCGGACCTCAACGGTATGGCCGCACTGAACGCAGCTCGAAAAATCAAACTACGCCTGATTGACCATGCGGCGCAAAAATTCAAATGCGCAGAAAATGATATCAATTTCAAAGACGGCATGATTAGCGGTAATGGGCAATCCATATCGTTTGAAAACTTGGCGCGTTCCGCTTACGAATCCCGAATTCAACTCTCGGCTACTGGGTTTTATAAAACACCCAAAATTCGTTATAATCCGGTTACTTTAATGGGTTCACCATTTTATTATTTTGCTTACGGTGCGTCCGTATCCGAGGTCATCATCGATACCTTGACCGGGGAAAACAAAACCGTTCGTGTCGATATCCTGCACGATTGTGGAAAATCCCTAAATCCGGCAATTGATAAAGGCCAAATCGAAGGTGGTTTTATTCAAGGCATGGGTTGGCTGACCACCGAAGAATTGGTGTACGACGATGCTGGGCACCTTAGAACCCATGCCCCGTCCACCTATAAAATTCCGACCATTGGAGATCGCCCTAAAACTATGAATATCGAGATTTGGGACAAAGGCCGTAACCGCGAAGAGACAATTTACCGCTCCAAAGCAGTCGGCGAACCGCCGTTTATGTTGGCTAATTCCGTCTATTGTGCTTTGGCTGATGCAGTCAGTGCTAGCTCCGGTTATAAATTTCGCGCTAACCTAAATGCGCCGTGTACGCCCGAGGAAATTTTACGGGCAGTGACCTCGCTCACTAATGTTTAACTGGCGAAAGGCGGCGGACGTCCTATTGGAGCAAGGCAAAGTATTTTGTCTGGTCACTATCACTCAGGCCGAAGGCTCAACTCCGCGCGATACGGGCACAATAATGTTGGTCACAGCTAGCGATGCATATGGGACAATCGGCGGTGGAAATTTAGAATATGCAGCCAGCGAAACTGCGCGGGAATGCCTGAGAAAGGGTCACAAATTGCAGACGCTCGACTATATCCTCGGCCCGGACGTGGAGCAATGTTGTGGGGGTCGGGTGGAATTATCTTTTATGGTTGTCGAATCAAAAAGTGACTTGCCTAATTTGCCAAAATTAAAAACCGCTACGGTATTTTTGTTCGGCGTCGGACATGTGGGCAGCGCATTGTCCAAAGCTCTCGCCCCCCTACCCTTTACAGTACAGCTTTATGATACCCGCGACGACAAAATTACGGATGATGTTTTGGTATATTCTGATCCTATAAAAATCGTATCAGCGGCTCCAAAACACACCTCATTCTTGGTCATGACCCATGATCACAGCTTGGATTATGATTTGGTATGCGAAATTCTCAAAAGAGATGACTTTGCATTTCTTGGCCTTATTGGCTCCAAAACAAAACGGGCACGATTTATGGCTCGCCTCACAAAAGACGGGTTTACGGACGCACAATTATCCCGCCTGACTTGCCCTATTGGTGTCCGTGGCATACAAGGCAAGGAACCAGAAATTATTGCAGCTTCCGTTGCAGCGCAGCTCTTACAACAACTTTAAAAAACAAATAAAGCAAACATATGAGGGAAATATATGAGCATTGATTTTTATTCCTGGATTTCATTGTCCATAAGATGGCTGCATGTGATTACGGGCATCGCCTGGATTGGCGCTAGTTTCTATTTCGTCTGGCTCGATAATAATTTGGAGCGGCCCAAAAAAGTCAAAAAAGGAGAACCAGCCAATAAACCTGACGGGGAATTGTGGTCAGTTCACGGCGGCGGATTTTACCATAACAAAAAATATATGTCCGCGCCCAGCAACATGCCTGAGCATCTCCACTGGTTCAAATACGAAGCCTATTTCACATGGATTAGTGGCTTTGCTTTGCTAGCAGTAATTTATTATTACGGAGCGAATTTATACCTGATTGATAAAAGCAAAATGACGTTGAACAATTGGCAAGCTATCGGCGCCAGTATGGGCATGCTCGCGGGCGGTTGGCTACTGTATGATTTATTGTGTAAATCCGCCCTGCGTAAGAAACCCGGCTTGTTCGCTATATTGCTATTTATCTTGCTGACATTGTCGGCGATTGCAGCGGGCATGATGTTCTCTGACCGCGCCGCTTATATTCAGGTCGGCGCCATGATCGGTACGATGATGGCGGGCAATGTGTTCTTCAACATTATCCCGAACCAGAAGATTGTCGTGGCAGACTTAATCGCCGGACGTCCGGTTAATCCCGAATTTGGCAAAGCCGCAAAGCTACGTTCCATGCATAATAATTACATGACATTGCCCGTACTGTTCATCATGACCAGCGCCCATTACCCTATGACTTACGGCTCGGGCATGGGCTGGCTTAGCCTCGCGCTGATTTCCCTCGCAGGCATAGCCGTACGTCATTATTTCAATCTTCGCCATACGACAAAACCAAAAATGCCGTTTGCAGTCGCTGCAATCATCTTCATGGTCGCGGCCATGACTTTCCCGCTTGCCCTAAAAAAATCTGCGGCGCAAGACGTGGGCGAAGTCAGTTTCCAAGACGCCCGGCAAATCATAACCACCCACTGCACAGCTTGTCACGCAGAGCCCACAACACACGAAAGTTTCGATGAACCGCCAAATGGCTTCCGCCTGGATACGGATGAGCTTATCATTCAAAACAAAGCCCTAATCATGGAACGCACGGTCGTTGGCAAAGATATGCCATTGGGTAATGAAACCAAGATGACAGATGCGGAACGTGAGAAGCTTCGGGTTTGGATTGCGGAGGAGTAACCTCACACCACACCGTTCACCCCGTTGTATAACGGGTTCCACATACTGCATTTAAGGTAGATCCAGACCTATGTCAGGATGAGCGGTGGAGAAAGGCGAGACTTGCCTAAAGCTCAATCGCAAACGGCTTCTTATCATACCCTATATAAAGCGGATGGGCGGGGTGGCCTGAGGCGTTTATTTTTAAGGCTTGTAGGCGACCATTCGCGCTCTTGAAAATATCGCGGATAGCTTGGCCTCTATCCATATGTTTGCCGTGTTCGCCCCAACCGCCGATGACTGTTACTTGCTGGCTCATGGCCGCTAGTTCTCTTATCCATTTATCATTTTCAGGACCATTAGGGTCTGCGGTGGCGCGCATGTCTTTTGGGTCTGTTGCGCGGTAAGCAAAGATGTTGAGCACAACCGAACCGCCATAACCCCACATACGAGCGCGGCGTTCGCATCGCTCTACGGTTGGATCGTTTTTCACCTCATCCGCCGTGCTTGGATTGAGCATTAACCAATAGAGCGGGTCTTTGCTCTCATCCCATATTTGTGCCAACCGATATCGCCATGTACGACAGTCGGAAAACACAGCATTTCGGGTTTCATTTTTCTTAAACAGATCGCTCATTCGTCAGGCTTTCTTATACACAGACTTGCCCATGACATATGTCTCGGCGATCATGCGGTCATCGCCCATAATCATAATCGCGAATAACATGGCTTTCATGCGCTTAGCGGTTTTCAAGCGGCGCGCAATGAGCGGTGTGGCTTTTAAATCCAGGACCACAAAATCGGCTTCTTTGCCCGGTTTAAAATTGCCGACATATTTATCCATACCGAGAACTTTGGCACCGCCCAATGTCGCCATGTAAAATGCATCCATAGATGAAAGTGACAAGTCCCGAAGCTGGCAGACGGAATAAGCCGCATTCATAGTGGTCAACAATGAAAAACTGGTGCCGCCACCTATGTCAGTACCGAGCGCATGGCGAACTTTGTGGCGGCGCAATTGTGATAAATTAAACAAGCCAGAGCCGATAAACATATTGGATGTCGGGCATAGAGAAATGCTTGCGCCGGACTTTGATATCCGTTTGCACATAGATGTGCTCATGTGAACGCCGTGGGCCAATACCGTTTTATCCCCGACCAAACCGTGCTTCTCATAGACATCCAAATAGTCGGTAGAATCAGGAAACAACTCGCCCACATATTTTATCTCGTCCTTGTTCTCACACATATGGGTGTGGACATGGACACTGGGGTTTTCCGCTTTGAGCACACCCGCCATAGTGAGTTGTTCAGTGGTAGAAGTCGGGGCAAAGCGAGGCGTGATAGCATAACCGAGCCGACCGCGTCCGTGCCACTTTTTAATGAGCCTTTTGGTTGCTGTCCTACCCAAATCAGGACCGTCTAGCAAACCTTTGGGTGCTCCCCTATCCATCAAGACCTTACCCGCAATCAGCCGTATATTTTTCTTATGTGCCTCTAGGAATAACGCATCTGCGGAACCCTCGTGCACGGTACCAAACACCAATGCGCTGGTCGTGCCGTTGCGCAGGAGTTCTTTGACAAAGAACCTCGCAGTCTCTTTGCAGACTTTTGGGTCGCTAAATGCCATCTCTGCGGGGAACGTATAATCCTGGAGCCAGTCCAGTAATTG
>JAJFFM010000172.1 GCA_021776675.1 Robiginitomaculum sp. | reverse complement strand
TTTTGCCGCCTATCATAGGCTTGATGGCCAATTTTACTGTCGCATTATCTGTGCCTGCAAATGGGTAGCGCTGCGCGACATTTTCAATACCGCCTGCGCCGTATTCAATGCGGTGCTCTACGGCAATCGGGCTCTCATCGATTTGGGAGTAAGCGACGTGCATTTCGGTTGGTGACATCCAATACCCTGTGCGCCGTGCTAGCTCTTCTTGGACTACAAAACTTGCCGTGGCATTGCGTACCAATCCATTCGCGTCGAAAGACAAACGCCGCTCACGGCCATTTGAAAACCTTGTCATATAAAGATCATTATCGCGCACATAGCTGACGACATCACCTGAAGCGGCAATACGTGCATCGGTCTCGAACCCGTCTGTATTGGTAACTTGGGTAGCCGTATTGTTTTCCAAATTATAAACAAATACATCGCCGCCGAGCGGGAATAATATTTGTTTGCCCGCACTGTCCCAGCTATATGAAACAATACCTGCACCTTTTTCGCGCATACGCTCGCGGCGGTTTTTTTCTTCGGCTGACAATATTTCGGGCGCACTCAGTAAATCAGTGGAGCTAACCAATCTTTTGCCTTCACCTGTCTTAAGGTCATAAGCCCAGAGGTCTTGTTGGCTAGCATCATCAGCGCGACCTTGTAAAACCGTCACCATTTTTCCGTCCGGCGAGATTTGGGCTTTCTTAAGGGTCGGCCCTGATAGAGACGGGTCTGAGTGAATGATGGCTGGTGTAAGGTCGCCCGTCTTTACGTCATGTGGGGCGGATACGGTCGTCGTTTCTTGCCCGGTACAAGCGGTTAAAACTGTAACGGTGAGCAGGCCAATAATTAGAATACGCATAATTCCCTCATGTTTTGCTTTTGCCTATTGTCGCAAGCCTGTGTAAAGATTGCAAGTAAGCAGACAACCAATTTTGGAACCACAGTATTTTGGAGAAAGCATGAAGTCCTATGATGTATTTAACGGAGACGCCGACGGCATTTGCGCGCTGGTGCAATTGCGTCTGGCGGAACCACGGGTGGCCGAACTGGTCACGGGCGTCAAGCGCGACATCAATTTGCTAGAACGAGTGGAAGGGTGTGCAGGTGATCACATCACCGCACTGGATATTTCCATGCGTACAAATGCGAAAGGATTACGCCGCAATCTGGAGGCAGGTGTACATATATTTTACGTCGACCACCATAATTCTGGCGAGATTCCTGCCTATGCAAACTTGCATGCGGTTATCGACACACGACCAAATATCTGCACGTCTTTACTGGTCAATAAAGCTTTGAATGGTGCCTATAGTGAATGGGCGATTATCGGGGCATTTGGTGATAATCTGGCAGATGTTGCAACTGAAATAGCTTGTTCATTGTCTTTAAGCCCCAAGCAGCTTGCCAAACTTAAATCTTTTGGTGAGTTGGTTAATTATAATGCTTATGGACGCGATATATCTGATCTGCACTTCGCTCCTGAGTATGTGTTCCAGCAATGTGTCCACTATAATACGCCGAGCAAATTTCTATCGGCCAAGCCGCAAATATTCGAAATACTAGAAGCTGGCTACACCGAAGATATGGCCAAAGCACGAGGGTGTGGTTTTACAGCGCAAGGCGTCACCATATTGGACGACGCAGCGTGGGCCAGACGCGTATCGGGCAGTTACGGCAATATCCTCGCCGTAGAAAACCCGAACCAAGCCCACGCGGTGTTTACTCATAATGTAGAAGGAGGGTACTTGGTTTCTGTTCGTTCTCCCAAGAACTATCCAACTGGCGCAGATAAATTGTGCCTAAGTTTCCCCACGGGCGGTGGCCGCGCCGCAGCGGCTGGCATCAATCATTTGCCCAAAGGTGATTTAGGTAAATTCCTTGAGGCTTTTGGGGAAGCTTTTGGGCAGGCGTATTAGGCGGCTACCACCATTTCAAACCACCCAATATACCGCGAACGATTTGATAGCCGAACAGCATGCGGATTGTACGGGTAGCTTGCGGGCTCAATTCCTGTCTGGGTAACTCCGGTTAAATCACCTTTATCTTCCACACAGAACATGGGCACACCAGCGTTCGAAAACCGTTCAGATAAAATCTGTAAGGTCACAGTTTTACCCGTACCCGTGGCACCCGCTATCAAACCGTGTCGATTGGCGCGGTGTAACTAAAACTCCTGATGGTTCCCGCCAGTATCCGTCCCGATGAATATGCCGCTCATGTTATTCTCCATTGGTATTATCCTAACGATAGAGCGGACGAACTTCAAGCGGGGAACATGTATTTACAAGCATCTCGCTAACGTCAATTCGCTTTGCACATGGCGATAAATTGCCTTGAGGATTGTTTGAGCTTGATAGGTTCACTTAAGTTTTGAGCTAGAATAATAGCACCCTCTAAAGTGGATAAGAAAGTGAAGGCTAATTGTTTTGCGTTCAAATCATCTCGTAGTTCACCTTTCTTTTGCCCATGTTTGATGACCTGTGTAAGCCATAAAGTTTGCGCCGCAAAAAACCTGGCAACTTCCGGGCGGACATCATCCGGTAAGGTGGCGCTATCACTGGCCAACATGCCGCAAAGGCATATACTATGCTCCTCCAAACTTCTTTCAAATAATTGGCCATACCGCGTCAATCGCCCATGCGCAGTTGTGACTTCACCTTCTATTGTCTCTAATAGAACGTCAAAGCTCTGTTTGTAATCTACGGTCGCCGCTTTCACTAACCCACTTTTGGTGGGAAAGTGATAATGAATGCTCGCACTTTTGATACCGACCTTCTCGGCTACATCGCGAAAACTAAATCCATTATAACCGTTTTGTTGTATCAACAATTGAGTTGATTTTAAAATTTGCAATGCTTTTTCACTGTGTTGGTGTGCACTACTAGTTTCATGGTTTGATTTATAGCTTCGCTTTGTACTCACAATATTGTTACCTATTTTGCCTATCAAGTACTAGATATACGATGGACATTGTGCTGACAAGTGCTTTATGTACACATCTATCTACCAAGTACTTGATAGGTAATATCTTATAAACTCACTTAATAACTCACAAAGGAAACAATTATGAATTTTAAAAACAAAGTGGCCATTATATCGGGTGGAGGTTCCGGCATCGGAGAAGAAGTCGCCAGACAATTGGTTGCGGCAGGTGCCAAGGTCGTCATCAATGGACGCACCCAAGAGAAATTAGAGACAACTGCGAAATCAATCGACCCCAAGGGTCGCAAAATCAGCGTGCTTGCTGGAGATATAGGCAAAGTCGACTCTGCAACTGCATTGGTTGACTTCACCGAGAGGACATTCGGTAAGGTAGATATTCTCATTAACAATGCCGGAATTTTTACCCCAAAACCATTTTTGGAAACGACTGAAACCGAATACGACCAGTATCAGGACACAATCCTCAAAGGCAGCTATTTTCTGGCTCAAGCGGCTGCAAAATCCATGAAAATATCTGGTGGTGGTACCATAATTAATACCGGGTCTATGTGGGGGACTCAAGCAATTGCCGCCACGCCATCAAGCGCATATTCTGTCGCCAAAGCTGGTGTTCATCAATTGACCAAGCATCTTGCAATTGAGCTCGCAGTTGAAAAAATTCGCGTCAATGCAGTGGCACCTGCGGTAGTCGAAACGCCTGTTTATTCATCTTTCCTGACAGACGAGCAGATCGCCGAAGCATTGCCCGGTTTTGCAGCGATGCATCCACTTGGTCGCAATGGCAAGCCTGCTGATGTCGTGAATGCCATCCTGTTTTTGGCATCCGAAAAGGCAAGCTGGATTACTGGCGCCGTGCTACCCGTAGACGGTGGTATTATGGCTGGTAGAAACTAGCTGACTTATAAATTAACGGGCGCATCTAAATAGTTAAGTGCGCCTGTTACCGCTCAAATCCTCCGCATTATCACTGAACCATTGGTGCCGCCAAAGCCGAACGAGTTGGACATGAAAGCTTTCATGTTGTGGTCGCGGGTCTCGGTTACGATATTAATCTTCGGGATTTCGGGATCAAGCTCATTTATGTTGATGCTTGGTGCAATAAAGCCTTCCTGCATCATGATGAGGGAGTAGATGGCTTCTTGCACACCTGCTCCGCCGAGTGAGTGACCCGTCATAGATTTAGTTGCAGAAATCATTGGCCCATCAGTGCCAAACACTTTGGCAATGGCCCCAGTTTCAGCAATATCACCCACAGGTGTAGAGGTCGCATGGGGGTTAATGTAACAAACATCATGGCCCGCGTCGGCTAGCGCTAGTCGCATTGCTCGTTCCGCGCCTTCACCGCTTGGTGCAACCATATCATAACCATCAGATGTAGCCGAATACCCCGTCACTTCGGCGAGGATATTAGCACCGCGCTTCTTGGCATGTTCATATTCTTCCAGAACAACCATACCAGCGCCCCCCGATATTACAAATCCGTCACGGCTTACATCGAACGCACGACTAGCGGTTTCGGGCGTGTCGTTATATTTGCTCGACATGGCTCCCATGGCGTCGAACATATCGGACATAGTCCATTCCAGTTCTTCGCCGCCGCCTGCAAACATTATGTCCTGCTTGCCCCATTGGATTTGCTCAACTGCAGACCCGATACAGTGCAAGCTTGTCGTACACGCTGATGTAATCGAATAATTGACACCTTTGATTTTGAAGTGTGTCGCGAGGGTCGCAGACACGGTTGACGACATAGCCTTGGGTACTGCAAATGGCCCTATTCGTTTGGGTGAGCCTTTTTCACGTGTTGTATCAGCCGCCTTAACAATGGTCATAGAGGACGGCCCGCCAGAACCCGCTATAATTCCGGTGCGCGGATGGGAAACCTGTTCTTCGCTTAGCCCCGCCTGATCAATTGCCTGTTGCATTGCCACACCAGTCCAACCCGAAGCTTGGGACATAAAGCGGTATGAACGCTTTGGAATATGCTCTTTCGGGTCAAGCTTGGGGCGCCCAGATATTTGCGAACGAAAACCGTGCGACACCATATCTGCGTCTGTAGCAATGCCTGACTTGCCAGCTTTCAGGCTGGCTGCAACCTCGTCTACATTATCGCCAATACACGAAACTATGCCCATGCCTGTAACAACAACTCTACGCATTAGTCTTCTCCATTATTTTGAACATAAACGCCTACACGCAATCCTTTGGCTTTGTAGAAAATTTCGCCGTCGCCTTCCATTGTCGCATCAGCAATACCCATCGCCAAACTACCGCGTTTGATAACGCGCTTAATGTCAACTGTGTATTTGACCAGTTTTACATCCGGTGTCACCTGACCGGTAAATTTAAGTTCGCCAACACCCAGCGCACGTCCTTTGCCTTTGGCACCGTCCCAACCAAGATAAAACCCGACCAATTGCCACATGGCGTCTAATCCGAGACACCCCGGCATGACCGGATCGCCAATGAAATGACAATCAAAGAACCATAATCCACGGTGCACATCCAGTTCAGCCGTAATCAGACCTTTGTCATATTCCCCACCCGTATTGGCAATGTGGGTGATGCGATCAAACATCAACATGGGTGGGGCAGGCAATTGCGCATTACCGTCCCCAAACAAGCTCTCTTCACCTGAAATAATTAGATCATCATAACTATAGCTATTTTGAATTTTAATCATAAAATACCGTTCATATAAATTTGGCCAAAGGGTAAGCGAGGTGACGCAAGGCTTCAAGTCCTATGTGATGGAGAAGATGTGAATTATTCACATAGATACGCAATTATTAATATGAAACTGATTAACTATTCTGCAATATGTGTTAACCACTTGTTAAGCATAAATTCCGATACCGAACTTGTTTATATTTTGTTAAGGTGTGATTATGGCTTCGGCTAAGATTTTAGGATGGTTAAGTACCGGTGCAGTGTTCGCGGCCATATCAATTGTAGCGGTGGCTGGCCCTACGTCCAAGTCCCCATTTGCCACCAAAAAACCCAAGGCTTGGGAAACGCAGACTGCAGTGAGACCAATTGCACCCCAACCACCTGTTGAGTGGCAACAACCCAGCTATCAAGCACCACAATACCAAAATTTAAAATCCAAAAACCCGGCAATATACCGACCTGTCCCACAACCGGGCTTGGCAGATGGCAATTATTATCCCGGCAAGAAGCCGGCATGGCAATCTGCGAAGACACAGAATTCGCAACTCTTAAACGCGCCAACCGTAAGTATACCGCCCCTAAATGTTCCAATTAGAAATCCACAAATAAATACGCCTATGCCAGTACCTGCTTGGGCCAACAAAACCTATCAGCAAAAATTACCCTCACAAAATACGGTAGATTACCAGACCGCCTATGAGGGCATACCGTGGTACGCCAATCAGAACATCAATCAAAACGCAGAACAACAAAATGTGCAATACACTTCCAACACTGCGCCTTTCCAACAGCCTGGCCAACAACCCGTATATGCACAACCCATATCTAGACCTGCACCCACATCTAGCCCCGCATATACGCAAGCACCCTCCTTACGCGGAAACTCTAAACCATCATGGATACAGCGTCTCGGGGTTGGTAATTTACAAACCACAGTCTCTGGCCGCGCTAGAGTTGGCGTTGCTGGAGTTGACCGCAATAGCTCTGATGTCACCGCAGAAAGCATTGCAGATTTTGATATACGCGGCGAAGTGAGTGCGATAACCGAAGGTGGCCTAGAATACGGCGCAGGCTTACGCGTGCGCGCACAACGTGATCGTCACAGGCGCGGATTTGGCGGCTTGGTCGGTGATTGTCCGGCTGGCATTGGTGATTGTACATCCGTTTTGGTTGGCGCTGACACGCGCCCCGTCAAAGGACATACGTCTCAATTCTTTACGGACGGCCCAGATAGCCGCCGCGAAACGGTATTAGCCCTAGAAGGCGCTTATGTATTCTTGCGTTCTGCTTATGGTGATTTGGTTGTCGGGCGCGATGATGGTTCGGCTTATCTATTTTCTATTGGTGCACCATCATTGGTCGCAGTTAACGCATCAAATTCATCTTTGGATTATACGGGCTTGGACAGCGTTAAAACTTTTAACGACGCCTCTGGTTTTGCCGAAAAAATCGCCTATACTAGCCCGCGCCTGCTCGGCGACAGCGTTGGTGTCGGCGTGCAACTCGGGTTATCTTATGCACCAAATGCACGGGCATGCGGCGTTGATTACTGTGTCAAAAGTAATTTGACCGGTATTACAGAACCATTTGCTCCTGAGATTGAAGACATACTTGAAGTCGGTCTTGCGCTAGATCGCAAATTTGCGAACGGCCTATCAGCCGAGTTAACCGGCACATATGCTCACGGTAGTGAAAACAGTGAGCTTGCGACTTTTGATAGCCTTGATAGTTACGGCCTCGGGCTAGAGCTTAAATACGAAGACTTTACATTTGGCACATCTATCTTGAAGTCTAATAACGGGTTTTCTGGTAATGGTGATTATATCGCCTATGACGCTGGCCTGACATGGAAGCCTTCTAAACTTGGCTTCACCGTTTCATATGGCCATGCGGACGACGACATTGCCCACATCACTTCGGATCAAGGCGTCTTTGCCGTAAGCTATGATTTAGGTAAAATACGCTTGGGCACGGGTGTGCAATATATCAGTCGCGACGTACCGATTATAACAGCTGGCGGTCGCAATAAGCTTAAAGAAGATGCAACGGCTCTGTTCGTCGAAGCAGGCATCAAGTTTTAATCTGAAGACTTACATATAAAGTCTTACAAGGCTACGCCGCTTGCTTACGGACATGAGAAATAGCTTCTAGGCCTGCCGTTAAATCAGCCAAAATATCCGCAGGTGTTTCCAGTCCAACTGACATCCGAATTAATCCGTCCGTTATACCGTGCTGCGCCCGCTCTTCAGCTGTGTAGGTAGCATGGGTCATAGAGGCAGGATGCTGGATCAAGCTATCTGGATCGCCTAAACTAACGGCACGTTTAATCAGCGACAGCGCATTCATCATTGTCCGCCCCGCTTGGGTACCGCCATTAAGTTCAAAAGCTATCATACCACCAAAATGCTGCCCTGAGCGCTGCGAAGAAATGCCCTTGGGGTACATTTGGCGTTTGGCTAGCGCGTGGTCAGAAGATGTTGCTAGCCCCGGATAAAACACCTCCTTAACGGCAGGGTGGGCTTTTAGTGATTGGGCAATAGTCATTGCTGTCGCGCAATGTCTATCCATACGCAACTCTAACGTCTTCATGCCGCGCATAATTTGGTGCGCGGTCAGTGGTGACATCACTGCGCCTGTCATATCTTTCAAACCCTCAACACGTATCCGTAACATTAGCTCGCTCGAACCTGCCACAAGACCGGCGATTAAATCACCGTGACCACCAAGATATTTTGTGGCGGAATGGACAACCAGATCAGCACCCAGTTCTATGGGGCGGGTCAAATACGGCGTGGAATATGTGTTATCAACGATAGATATTAAATCACCGTTTCGGGCAATTTTACAAACAGCTTCTATATCCACCAAACGCATATTCGGATTAGCAGGCGTTTCAAAATACACCAATTTCGTTGCTGGGTTTATTGCGGTCTCGAAGGCTTCTAGGTCTTGTAAGTCCACATATTTTATTTTGATACCGAACCGCGTTAAACCGTGTTCCATGAATGCAAATGTACATCCGTACAATGTCTTATCAGCAATAATTTCATCCCCGCTGGATAGAAGTGTCCACAAGGTCGAGGTAATACCACCCATTCCGGACGCAAAGCCGAGCGCCGCTTCCGCGCCCTCAAGTTCTGCAAAACGCCGCTCCAGAATATCCACAGTCGGATTGGAAACGCGCGAATAAAAATGTCCAGCGAGCTCGCCTTCAAACATAGCGGCACCTTGCTCTACTGTGTCGAATGCAAATGTCGATGTCATGTATACGGGCGGCACCAATGCACCGTATTGATCAGGCGTAGTACCTGCGTGAATGGCGCGTGTGGCAAATCCTAATTTGGACGTGTCGTGGTTCTTATTCTCGTTTGACGCTGACATCTAGCTCTCCTTATTTATTTCGCTCATTGCCGCTTGGCCTTGCCACGCTGCGCTCGGTACGCCCAACTATTACAAGGATATACGCTAAAAATCGCGCTATGTGCTTGCGTTTATAGCTGATTATCATATAATATTGGCAGAATAAGGAATGTTAATGACTATGGACGCAATAGATCGTAAGATTATCCGCGCATTACAGCAAGATGCCCGCCTGACCAACCAAGACCTAGCCGCCCTCATTGGTTTGTCAGCTTCCCCGTGTTTGCGCCGCGTCAGAAAGCTTGAGCAAGACGGCATTCTTTCTGGATATACGGCTTTGGTCGACCAAGAAAAATTTGGATTACCTATTAATGTATTCGTCAATATCCGGCTTGAAAAACCGTCGACAGATACAATTCGTGCCTTTGAAGTTGCTATCGAAAATATAGACGCCGTAGTAGAATGCTATCTTATGACAGGTAATCGAGATTATCTTTTACGCGTCGTTAGCAGTGATCTAAAATCCTATGAACATTTGGTACGTGATCGCTTGACCACAATTCCAGGCGTCCTCAGCCTAGAGAGCAGTTTTGCCTTCGGACAGGTCAAACGGACAAATATGTTACCGCTTACGCCTTAATCCCGACACACCTCACGGCATCAATAGCTTTTGCCCGCATTGACAACGGTATTGCGCTACGTGAATTGACCATAGGGTCGCGGATATAGAACCCTTGTTTGGTATCTTTAACCACCATAGCCCAGTGGTTTTTACCGGACGGTAAATCAAATTTCACAAGTGGATAATAACCAGCCGCAAGACAGGCACGTACGTCACTTGGGTGGCTTTGGCTCTCTTTGCGGGGATAAAATACAGTTTTAGCCTTGCCGCCCGTAGCTCTTTCCAAGCCGCTCCAAACCAACCAGCCTCGACTGTTAAAGCCACCATTTTCCTTAAGGCTTCGGTTCAAATCTCCGGGGTCAGTTTGAAAGCCAAGATTAACCAGCGCCATGGCCGCAGCCGTTACCAAACACCCTTCGTTTTTCATACTTTCATTTGAACCGCCAATTGTATGGCCTGACCAGCGTCTATCCGTTTGCATAAACTGTACCTTATCAGTCAGCTCTAGTCCGGACTTTGCTTTCGCTTTGATTTTTGTTTGCGGCACATATTTATATGTAGGTTTGGATGTTGAACACCCGACCAATATCAGCAAGCCAACTAATCCAGTACAAAATTTTGAAATACGCCTCATTCAGAATTTGTAGCACAAAATTGCTAAGGAGAGATTACATCTTTATTCGCCACTTGCCAAACGCCGCTCAATGGCGTCCCAAGACATAGCAATAGCGTCAACGCCTGTGAAATCCTTAAGTTCATTAACGCCCGTAGGGGAGGTCAAATTTATTTCGGTCATTTTATCGCCGATAACATCGATACCAACAAATATTTGACCGCGTTCCTTTAGCATTGGGCCAATAGCTGCACAAATTTTCTTATCAGCCTCGGTTAGGGTAATGGCTTCGGCAGTACCGCCGACATGCAAATTAGAACGGGTCTCGCCCTCGGCTGGTTTGCGGTTAAACCCGCCTGCGATCTCGCCGTCGATTAAAATGATGCGCTTGTCGCCCTTGGCAACATCCTTCAGGAAGGCTTGCGCAATAATTGGTTCGCGGGAGCTTTCAAAAAACATTTCCAGCAAGGATGTATAATTACTATCACCGTCTTTCACTAAAAATACACCCGCACCGCCATTACCGTAAAGTGGCTTTAGGATAATATCTTTGTGCTTGTCGCGAAATGCATCGATAGAAATTTTATCACGACTAATAAGCGTATCTGGAATCAATTCAGGAAACTCCAGAGGAATAATTTTTTCAGGACAAGAGCGCACCCATTTAGGGTCGTTACAAACCAAAGTCTTACCTTCGAGCATTTCCAAGATATGGGCCGCCGTAATATAGGACATGTCAAAGGGTGGGTCTTGGCGCATCCAGACAACGTCGACATCGGTCGCCAGATCAAGGATTATTTCGTCGCCGAATGTTACATGGTTGCCGTGTTCCCGTCGCAAAGCCATAGAGCGTGCGCGGGCTTCGACGCGCCCTGCATTATAACTCAGCTGGTCGGGGGCATATGAGTACAAGGTCGCGCCGCGCGCCTGTGCCTCCATAGCCAACGCAAAGCTGGAATCTGTGTCAATGTTCACACCCTCCATGGGGTCCATTTGAAAAGCTACTCTATATGTCATGATTTCTATGTGGCGCAAGGACGGGCAAATTTCAATGGTCAATCCATCACAATTGCGCTAGCATTATACAAATAGAAAATTTGGGGAAACGCAACATGTCAGCACATTACAAAACAAAATTACCAACTTATTTATTGACGGCCAGCATGACAGCTTTGACCCTCTTTGCAGGATGTTCTCCGAAACCAGATACGAAGCAATCCGCTCCAATAGAAACGCAAACCACCACACAAAACGCCGCCCTTAAAACCATTGCAGATGATTTCGTACGTCTTGCCTTAGCCTTTGGTGCTCATGATGCCAATTATGTTGATGCGTATACTGGCCCCAAAAGCATCGCTGATACTGTAAAGTCCAACCCACTCACATTGGACGAAATTGATACCAAAGCCACTTCACTATCGATGCGTTTAGATGTACTTAAACCCGAGCCCGCAAACCAAATGCGTATTAAGCACCTCAAAGGAGACGTGCTGGCGTTACAAACCAGATTACGAATGACCCAAGGTGAAAAACTACCGTTCGATGTGGAAACCCGCCTCCTCTATGATGCGGTAGCACCCCAACACACCGAGGCAGAATTTGCCGCAGCTCTTGCTAATTATGATGCCGCTCTCCCGGGCGTAGGCACTTTACGCCGAACGATTAGAAGCGTTACAAGTCGCCATGCAAGTGCCGCCCGCAAAGGTACGCACAGTTATGGATGCAGCAATCAAAGAATGCCGGAAACGTACTAAAGCCCACTACAATTTACCAGACACCGAACGCTTTGATCTGGAATTTGTCACGGACAAACCCTGGAGCGCCTATAATTGGTATAAGGGGGGCTTTAAAAGCCTGATACAAGTCAACACTGACTTACCTCTAACTATTGACCGTGCTATCACACTTGGCTGTCACGAAGGTTATCCAGGCCATCATGTATTTAATGTCATGGCTGAGCGAGACCGCATCAATGCCAAAGGTTGGAGTGAAAGTTCCGTAGTACCATTGTTTTCACCTGCCGCTCCGATTATGGAAGGCTCAGGTAATTACGGTGTAATACTAGCTTTCCCGGGTACAGAGAAGGTGAAATTCGAAAAAGAGGTTCTATACCCACTAGCAGGCATTGACCCAAAACTCGCCGAAATACACGCAACTGTCACCGCAACTGCTCGACTGCTTGAGCATGTGCAAATCCATGTAGCTCGGGAATATCTTGATGGTCGCATGACCCGCATATCTGCTATAGATTTCATGGAAAAATATGGTGTCAGGAGCCGTAAACGCGCAGAGCAATCCGTAGATTTCATCGAAACATATAGAGGCTATGTGATCAACTACGCCCTCGGACAAGACGTGATTGCAGATTATATAGAGCGCCAAGCTACCAAAGGCCAAGGACCGTGGACGAGTTTTGAGTATATTCTTAGCACCCCTATCGCCGTATCAGACTTAATAGAAGAATAGTTCCGCTTAACAGCCACTATAAAATTAATTGGCTTGATCTGCGACAATTTACCGTGCTTTCAAATATGAAAATGTCTGTAGGGTCATTTCATTAAGGAGAGCAGATATGTATTTTGATGTGTTGGTAGTTGGCGCTGGGCCTGCGGGGCTCGCTTTTTCAGCAATGGCTTCTGATATGGGCCTTAAGGTCGGGTTATTTGACCGCCAAACAAAAACGGCGCTAAAAAGCCCCAAAAATGATGGCCGTGATATTGCCGTTTCCGAAGCCTCTCGCAAAATTCTGGCAGACCTTGGTGCGTGGCAGAAAATCGATAAAGCCGAAATATCGCCCATCCGCGCTGCCAAAGTCATGGACGGTGACGCCCCCTTTGCTCTTGATTTTAATCCGGGCTCTGCGGGTGCGGATAAGCTCGGCAACATAATTTCCAACCACCTCATCCGCCGTGCCTTATATGCTGTCACCTCTAAAAAAGAAAATGTAACCTTATTTGCAGGCGCAGAGGTTAAATCCCTAACCCGTGATGCCAATACTGCAACTATCACTCTCGAAGATGGTAAGGTTTACACATCCCAACTTGCTATTGCCGCAGACACACGGTTCTCTGCTATACGCCGCGACGCAGGCATCAAAGCCGACATGCATGATTTTGGCCAAACTATGATTGTTGGACGTATGCACGGCACAACACCCCATAACCAGATTGCCTATGAATGTTTTCGCTATGACGGCGGACTTGCCGTGCTCCCCCTTAACAATGACATAGCTTCGGTTGTGCAAACATTCTCCGCCGAGGAGGCAGCACGGTTTATGTCCATGAACGACGAAGACTATGCACGGGCAACAGAGCCTCGCCTTAAAGGTATTATGGGTAAGCTTTGCTGTGTAAGCGAACGGGTGGCTTATCCATTAGTCGGCGTTTACGCACAAAGTTTTTACACGCAAAGGCTGGCGCTTATCGGTGATGCAGCCGTTGGCATGCATCCGGTCACAGCACACGGGTTTAACTTTGGCATTCAAGGTGTCGCTAACTTAGTGGGGCATTTGCGCCGCGCTCATTCACGCGGCCTGAACTTTGGAAATATGGACTTGGGCAATGTGAACGCTCTGAAAGCCTATAACCGTGACCACCGCCGCCACACTTGGCCTTTATACCAACTCACTGAAAAAATGATGGATTTGTATACCACAGATACAATCCGGGCACGTGTGCTGCGCAAAGCGGCCCTCATTGCCGCACAAGGCGCACTACCCGTCAAAGACGTGTTGATGGCAAAACTAACGGGGATTCCGGTTCGCAAAGTAATAGCAAGCAAGCTCCCTGCGCTGCCAAGATTGCCGTAGGTTTTTTAGGAATTCCCGATATTTGCTAATATCTCTAGCGCCGCTTTACAAGGGTCAGACGCTTGGGTGATTGGTCTGCCGACGACTATATGACTGGCACCGTTTTTTAGGGCATCTTTGGGGGTGGCGATGCGGGTTTGGTCGCCTTTATCGCCGCCGGGCATACGGACGCCGGGGGTGATGATGAGAAAGTCTCTTGGTACCATGGTTCGGATTTTTTCGGCTTCTAAAGGCGAGGAAATAACGCCGTCTACGCCTGCATCAACCGCTTGGCGAACTCGGTGTATAACCAGTTCTTCAACATTTGTGAAATAGCCCATTTCAAGAAGAGCATTATCATCCAACGAAGTCAACACAGTCACAGCCATAATTTTCAAGCCGCTATCCCTGCGTCCACGCACTGCAGCCGCCATGACGTCCGGTGTGGCATGAACCGTGAGTAGGTCAGCGCCCGCTTCAGTGATAGAGCGTGTGGCTTTTTCAACCGTGGCACCAATGTCGTGTAGTTTGAAGTCCAGAAATACGTTTTTGCCCGCTCGCTTCAACTCGCGGCCAAATTCCGTACCGCCGAGCGGTAAAAGTTGTAACCCAACTTTATAGGACACCACCGCATCGCCAAGCATCGCGACCATAGCCCGTGCACTTTCAATATCCGGCAAATCCAGCGCTACATACAAACGAGGGTCTGACACAGACATATTGGGCATTATTTCGATCCTTTGCGGATTTTTTCAGAATTGCGGTTCATCAGGCCAAGCGCCCACTGTTCCGGAATTAACCGCGCCAGTAATGCGATTAATTTATTGCCTGCGCCGGGAATGTGGACAGCTCTATTGCGTGATAGCGCCAAAAACCCGCTCTGCGCAACTTCCTCGGCGGTCATCCACATCCAATCAGGCAATTTATCAACCGAGTTTCGCGTCTCGTTGACATCATGAAATTCGCTGTAAGTAAATCCGGGGCACAAGGCGGAAACTTTGACATTGTGGTCTTGCATTTCCAAGTTCAGCGATTGAGAGAACTTTATGAGATAACTTTTGGTGGCCGCGTAAAGCGTATGCCCACGCGAACCCGGTACATGTCCAGCCAAACTGGCTACATTAATGATCCGACCAAAGCGGCGCTCAACCATGCCGTCCAAAACCAAGTGCGTCATTTCTGTCGGAGCTTCAAGCATAAGTGTCAGAAAGTCTTTGTGGGCGGACCATTCATTATCAATGAAATTTCCAGTTAGACCAAAGCCTGCATTATTGACCAGGCCGTCTATATGGGTGGTTTTTTTAGAGAGCCGCTCCAGAATATCCGCGCACGCACCGGGTTTGGATAGGTCCGCCCGAATGATGTGGGATGTCGCGCCGAATTCCTCTTTAAGCTCTTTAGCAAGCGCAACCATAGGCTCTTCGCGCCGCGCGGTCAGGGCCAAATCCCAACCAGCCTTGGCAAATTCACACGCCAACGCCGCACCAATACCAGCCGATGCGCCTGTAATCAAACAGACCGGTTTATTTTTGGCCGGTTTATTTTTGGCCGGCTTTTTTTGGACAGATCTTTTCTTTTGTTTTTTACTTTTTACCATGGGGCTTTGCTACTAGCCAATGCTTGTTTCGTCAAACCTAAAGTCCGACGCGTATAAAAAACTCCCAAATTTCATCGCTACTGTCAAAATCATGATTATAGCGACCTAGCCATTTTTTGCGGCGTTTGTATTTTTTACTTTTAGGACGATGCTTATCCACAGGCATAGGGATATTATGCCCACCGCTTTTAATATGGATCATTTCTGTGGCCTGCTTGCAGGACGCCGCGTATTTGACAGGTCGTGTTTCATCACTCAAGTTTTTATTGAGCATAGCTATTGTTTGATGTTTTTCCGCGCATCCGTTCAGCCTCTGCCAGTGGGCGAGCGTATCCATGCCTGACAATACCATGCCGCGGCTTCCCTGAAACCCGACACCACCGCCCTTCCACGGCATTAAAGGATCGGAATCTCCGTTGATCAACAGAATGGGCGTAGGCCGCGACGGCGTGCAGTTTTTTAGGGTGGCAGGCAGCCCTGCGATGATAGATGCGCCTGCGGCGAATGTATCTGAGGCTTCGCATAACAAACGCTGGGTCATCATGCCGCCGTTGGAAACCCCAACAACATAAATATGGTCTTTACGACTAATGCCTCGGGCAATTAAATCATCGGCCAAAGCCGATAAGAAAGCTACATCATCCGGCACCTCGCTTTTGAAGATATTTCGGTCACCCTCCCTGCCATCGTTCCAATGCCCATTGACGCCGTCAGGGTAAACCAGAGCCACACCTGCATTTGCAGCTAATGCACTGAAATCAAAATGCTTGCGCAATTTCTTACCCGTCCCGCCGCCGCCATGTAGAACAAATACTGTTGGAGCAGGTTTTGGTGTGTCCCCATCAGGTATAGTTCTTTCATAAGAACGCGCACCAAATTTCTCTGTAACCAGTTTGGGCTTGGCGTTGCAATTTACTGATATAAGAGCTGCCAGCAGCAATATGTTGAAAGAAAAAATAATCCGCATAGAAACCTCCTTTAATGGTGTTTCTATATTAAACGCGGCAAATCTGCAAATCCGTCTAAATACCAGAGCCTAAATATCAGAGCCTAAATGTCAGGTCTGGCCATTTTACGGCGGGCGCAGCTTGCGAGCACCGTATTGCGGAGCAAACATGCTATGGTCATAGGGCCAACCCCGCCGGGGACAGGAGTGATGGCGCCAGCACGTTTAGCGGCGGCATCAAAATCCACATCGCCCACCAGCTTGGTTTTACGTTTCGATTTTGGGTTCGTATTCGCCACTCGGTTTATGCCGACATCAATGACAATAGCGCCTTTTTTAATCCAGTCGCCTTTGACCATTAGCGGACGGCCAACTGCGGCGACCAGAACATCAGCGCTTGCGCACACCTTGTCCAAGTCTTTGGTACGGGAATGGGCGATTGTAACTGTGCAATTTTGCTCAAGGAATAAAAACGCTGCGGGCTTACCGACCAAAATGGAACGCCCGACGATTACACAATGTTTACCGGATAAATTATCCCCATCTTTGAGCGCGTGTTTGGCTAAAATTACGCAGCCTTCCGGCGTACACGGGCGCAGACCCGGCTTACCCAATGACAAACGTCCAGCGCTTATTTCTGTCAGACCGTCTACGTCTTTAGCAGGATCAATTTCTCCGATAACTTTATCTGTATTGATGAGTTTAGGCAGTGGTAGCTGCACCAATATACCGTCAACATTCTCATCCATATTGAGGTCATGGATTAAATTTATAATGGTTTTCTCGTCCACATTGGCGGGCAATTTATGTTCTATAGAGCCCATGCCGGCTTCGCGTGTGAACTTATGTTTGTTGCGGACGTAGACTTCGGACGCGGGATCTTCGCCCACCAATACAACCGCCAAAGTCGGAGCGTAATTATAGGTCTCTTTCAGCTCCGCAACTGCTTCGCTAACATCTGCACGTACAAGTGCAGCAATGGCCTTACCATCAATGATATTTACTGACATAATTTATCCTACCGCCATATATAGTTTTGGTAACACAAAGCCCTGTATCCATTGTAAGGCCAATATGGCGACGATAGGCGATAAATCCAATCCACCAAAGCTTGGAATAATCCGTTGAATAGGAGCGAGAATAGGCTCTACAAACCGGCTCAACATGTAATATATGGTCGATACAAGCTGGTTGCGGATATTAATGACGTTGAACTGTATTAACCAGCTCATGATAATCTGCACGATGATCATAAATATAATGACACCCAGAACAGGGCTGATAAAATATACGATAAGTGATTGTGCTAGGGTCATATTTTCTCCATTTTTGCCTTACTAAAGGCGGGCGGCGCCTATGGCAATCGTAAAGTGGCAATCATAAAAACCTTGTCTTTACAAAATTCCGGCAAGTGCGCCTTTAATACCATCGATGACAAATTGTGCGGCAAGCGCTGCCAATAAAAAACCGAGTACGCGGGTCAGGACATTGGTAAATGTTTTGCCCATTAATTTCATCAAAAAGCCTGCAATCAAGAACGAGAACAGGGTAATTAAAAGCACAGCCGTAAGCGCGGCCATAATCGAGGCCACGTCCACGGAACCATCCGCATCGGACATCAACAACAAGAGCGAGGCAATCGTGCCGGGGCCAGCTATCATAGGAATGCCCATGGGAAATACGGATATATCTTCGGGGTCTTCTATGGCCTCCAGTGCTTCTTCAGCGCGGGTTTCGCGGTGCTCGGTACGCCTCTCAAACACCATCTGAAGTGCGATAATAAAGAGCATAATACCACCAGCAATCCGCAGGGCGTGAAAGTCTATGCCGAGGGCATGAAATATTTGTTCCCCAAAAAAAGCAAAGACAAATAAAATACCCGCCGCAACTGCCACAGACTTAAAAGCCATTACCCGTTGGTGAAGCTTACTTGTGCCTTGGGTCAAGGTCGCAAAGATAGGCGCGCACCCCGGCGGATCGATGATGACAAACAACACCGCGAACGCCGCCCAAAATAAATCATAGTTAAACATATCTCGCAATTATCTGACTGTTGCAGAGGCCGCAACCCCTCAACTGAAAAACAAGGCAAATAAAACAGGGCAATATGTCTCAGCACATTCGTCACAAAACCTACATATTGGTGTCATAATTATGTTAAGCTCTATGATTATCGACGCTATGAACGTACTAAGCTGCGAACAAATCTAGTGCGTTATTTGAATTAATATAACCCTCCCAATATACTTGATTGGGATAAAATTGAGAATAGACATGAAAACACTCTTAGCTGCAACCGTTCTGGCTCTCGGCACAACATCTATATCACTTCCTGCTTTTGCTGGAGATACAGATGCGGAAATTTGGAAGCTATTTCACGGCGCGCCAAAAATTAAAGATGACAATGGTAATTATTGGAAACTACGCGGGCGGGTCTTGTGGGATGCTGCTGCGCTTTCAGAAACACCAACTGGCGGCGTTAGGAATAATTTCGAGGACACTGAATTTCGTGCAGCACGTATCGGCGTAGAAGGTAAATACGGAGATTTCAAATATACGGCAGAGGTTGATTTTGGCGGCGGTAAAACCACTGCAACCGATGTAAAACTTACTTGGAACGGCCCTGTAGCCGTTACGGTCGGCCAAATTAAAGCAGGCCCTACCATGGAAGAAGCAACCTCGGGACGGCACACTACATTTACGGAACGCGGTATGATTACGGACGCCGTTGGCTTTGACCGCCGCATCGGTCTTAATATTGGAAAATCCGGAAAGAACTATTCATTAAACGGCGGTATATTTGGGAATTCTATTGATGGCGCCGCAGACGGTAACCCGACCAATACGGTTTGGGCAGCGCGCAGCACTTTTACGCCCATCCTTGAGAAAGACCGGATTGTTCATATTGGCGCCTCCTTGCGCCATACTGATAGAGCTCTCGGCGCACCGAAACACTCTGCGCGGTGGGGCTCTCATCTGGCCACAGAAAAAGTTAAACCGGTTGTCGGCGATGACGCTTTACTGTTCGGTCTGGAAGCTGCGGCGGTTATGGGCGCGTTTCACGGCCACGCAGAGTTCATCAAAGAAGACGGCGATCTTGGTTCTGTCGACGGCGGGTTCATTCAAGCGGGATATTTCCTGACTGGGGAAACTCGTAAATACAAAGCAAGTTCGGGTAAGTTCGACCGCACCAAACCTCTAAACCCGCTTTCCAAAGGCGGGATTGGCGGCTGGGAAATCGCAGCCAGGTTTGATACGCTTGATGCACGTAATGCAGGCGACGAAAAAGTTGATGCATGGACGGTCGGCTTAACTTGGTATCCAGAAAGTCATTTGCGGGTTAAAGTCAATTATACAGACGCCAGCGGTGATCTTTTTTCTTCCAAAGGGTTATATACGCGATTGCAGATTGATTGGTAAAGCATTACGGTTCTCTAAAACAGGAGAGCCTTATGGAGAACCTTATGGTCAAATATCTATCATCACCCCTCATCGTTATTGCTACTATTAGCTTACTTGGCTGTCAGCCAAAATCTGTGGAAGCTCCTATTACTACGGCGGTACCAATTGCCACACCCGCGCCTACCTCAACAGTAACAACGCAAAATACATTTTGGAGTGAATTAAGCTTGCTGTGCGGAAAATCCTACGCAGGTAAATTGGTGAGTGCAGATGCAGTTGATGCAGATATGGCAGACCAAGAAATGACCATGACCGTCAATTGCGCAGACGGTAAAATCAATGTCCCGTTCGCGGTCGGAGATAACCGTTCACGCACATGGATGTTTAGCAAAACCGAAACCGGGCTAAACCTGGCCCATCGCCACAACCACGAAGACGGCAGCGTAGACACCGTTAGCGGCTATGGCGGTCACACGGTTTTTGAAGGCACCGCGACACGCCAAGAATTTCCGGCTGATGGTTTTTCAATCGCCTTATTTATGCAGCAAGACCTAGCAGCCTCTATGGCCAATGTCTGGGCTGTGGAAGTTACACCTGAAATATATGCTTATGAGCTAAACCGTGAAGGCCGTCATTTCCGTGTAGAATTTGATCTCGGTACAGAAATTGATACACCTGTTATACCCTGGTAAGTTGTTTGGTAAGTTGTTTGGTAAATGGCCTAATAAGTAGTCTGCTATATTATCTGGCAATCTAGAACCATCCCAACAAAGTTACACCGCGAAACACATAAATTACGCCGATAACACTAACCAAATATTTGGTGTAGCTGCGAAAACCGACATTGCTCATGTGGTTTAAAACACGCGTGCCCATGAATGTACCGAGCAAAATGAACGGGACTGCGGCCACGAAAAACCACCACGGCGGTAAGGAAGGCGGCAAACCTGAAAGCTGCGCGCTGAGCAACATCGGAATACCAAAGTAAAATATCTTCATCAAATGAGAAGCAAACATGATGATGGCTTTGGTGGCGACAATTTCGTGTCTGGGCATTTTGGTTTTAACAAAAAACATGTCGAGCGCAGGCCCTGCCACTCCTGCCACCAAATTCAGCCCTGTCACACAAAACCCTAGGAATACGGCGTGGTGCGATTTTTGTGCGTCCAATGTAATCCAGTGTTTCGGGAACCATAATAATACGGGCAATAAGCCGAGCACCATAAATAAGACACCCTTGCTCGGTACAAACCGTAACAAGAACAGCAAAACCAAAGCTGGTAATGCCCCTATACATATTTTCAAAAATATATCCCAGCGCACATGACCTTTGAGCAAATAGGCGCGGTAAGAATTAGAAATGCTCTGCACCGCCCCGTGCACCACCATGGCTTCGGCAACGCCCATGAAAGAGGCAATAACCCCCATAAAGATCAACCCACCCGCCATACCGAAAATTCCGGAAATAGTCGCCGTGATCAATGCGGCAAATAATATGAGTGCAATAATTTTCATTGTCATAACACCGTGTATAGCCTTATGAAGCCTAATGGATAGACGTAAATTTTGGCGCACTTTAACGCGTATACATAAATGGGCTGGGCTTGTGCTGGGGATACAAATTATTTTGTGGTTTGCCTCAGGTCTGTTCATGAGCTTTTTTCACATTGACAAAGTTCACGGCGACCATTTAGCCGAAGGTCGCACTTGGCCGCTACGAATGGAGCAAGCGGCTCCGCTAAACGAAGTTCACGCTCTTTATCTAGACAATCAAGAACTCGTTCACTGTACTCCTAAGCAAATAAGTGCCTGTATAATCAAACACCCGGAGAGCATTAAGCTTCTTTCGGCCATTGGGACGCCCGTGTGGGAATTTGACACTGGCGAAAGCAAAGTCCATTATGCGGGCAATCCCGTAGAAATCTGGCAAGGTCTTAGCGAGGATAAAATCAGAGGCGTTGCACGCTCTTATTACAAAGGCGATGCGGTCATAGAAAAAGCCGTTTTATTTACTGATATAGTTCCCAAAGATTTCCGTAAAACCATTCCTATCTGGCAGGTTTCGTTCGATGATAAATCCCGCACGCGGCTTTATATTTCGCCCATAGATGGCAAACTTATCAATGTTCGTACCCGTCTCTGGCGCACATTTGATTTCATGTGGATGCTGCACATCATGGATTATAAAGAACGGGATAATATAAATTTATGGTGGCTAAAATTAGCCGCCGCGATGGCTTTACTATTTGCAATGAGCGGCGTTGCACTCGTGACCCACAGAGTGTTTTTACGACCTAAAAAGGTTCGGGGTAAGTGAACGACTTACGCAAGCCTAAATGACAGTCCAGAAAAAACGCCCGTGCCTTACGCAAAAATATGACCGAAGCCGAAAGCAAATTATGGTCACATTTGCGCATGAAATTACTCGCTGGGTATAAGTTCAGACGACAGCATGTAATTGGCACATATATAACGGATTTCACCTGCCTTCCTAAAAAAATCATTGTCGAAGTTGACGGCGCCACACACGGAAATGTTTGTGAAATTGCCTATGACGCAAAGCGTACAGGTTATCTTAAATCCAAAGGGTGGAAAGTTGTCCGCTACGGCAATGAATAAATTTATAAAAACATAGATGACGTACTGGACGACATTTACGCCCACCTGGCGGGATTAAAAGAACCACCCTTCCCACGTTCTTACGGGGGAAGTGCCGGAGCACTTGCGGAGGCGATGGGGGAGCGCATTTTGCGCTAAACAAGCTTGCGGAGAACCCTATAGATTATTACGCCGCAAAGCGTCGCCCCCATCCCCCCTTTGGGGTACTTCCCCCGTAAGAACGAGGGAAGAGAGAATTATAGTTATGTTTCGTATGTTTTCTAAAAGTGGAACAAGAGGCGTTTTGAATGTCGTCGACGAAATAGGACAGTTAAAAATTGCGTCATGTTAATAACGGGTCCGTCTCTCCTCGAAGCTATAGCGCTACCTCTCCTCAGTAATAGCCACAATCATTGCAATGGTTTGTGGCAAGTGTTGTCTACGTGAAGCCAACGTTGCACTTTCCCGCGTTAATTCCGTACCCTTCACTATAGCGTCCAATTTTTAATTTCTACGCGCTGTAACAACAGGTGACAAAATTCTTAAATCAAACCCTTATTGACCATCACTTCTGCGATTTGTACGGCGTTTAGGGCTGCGCCTTTGCGCAGGTTATCGCCTACACACCAGAGATTAATCGTGTTGTCTTGGGTGCTGTCGTCGCGGATGCGCGATACATAGGTTGCGAATTCACCGGAGACATCTGCGGGCGTCATATAGCCGCCCTCTTCTTCGGGCTTGTCATAGACCATAATGCCCGGGCTTTCACGCAAAATGTCTCTAGCCTTGTCTGCGTCCATTTCATTTTCAAATTCAATATTGATGGCTTCGGCGTGACCGATAAATGTCGGGACCCGTACACAAGTAGCTGTGACTTTAATCTTGGCGTCCATAATCTTCATGGTTTCGGCCTTCATCTTCCATTCTTCTTTAGTGTCGCCGCCGTCCATAAATACGTCGATTTGCGGGATAACATTAAAAGCAATTTGCTTTGGGAAAATATCAGGGGTTGGTGTGTCATTTACATAAATGCCTTTGGTTTGAATCCAAAGCTCATCCATGGCCGCACGACCGCCGCCGCTGGTCGATTGATATGTGGATACAACAACGCGTTTAATGTTCGCCGCATCGTGTAAAGGTTTCAGTGCCACAACCATTTGAATGGTTGAGCAATTAGGGTTGGCGATAATACCCTTCTTGGCAAAACCCTCTACCGCGTCTGCATTCACTTCGGGAACCACCAATGGTACGGCAGGGTCCATACGCCAAGCGGATGAATTATCGATGACCACTTTACAGCCAGCGGCCACAATTTTCGGAGACCATTCTTTGGATACGTCCCCGCCTGCACTCATCAAGACGATATCTACGGTGGAGAAATCAAATTGGTCTATGTCCAAACATTTTAGTTCTCGGTCGCCGTAACTCACCGCACGACCAAGCGAGCGGCGCGAAGCAACGGCATAAACTTTTTCGATAGAAAGGTCGCACTCATCTAAAATGGTGAGTATTTCAGAACCAACATTTCCT
>JAJFFM010000171.1 GCA_021776675.1 Robiginitomaculum sp. | reverse complement strand
AATCGTAGAAAACCGCGGCAAAGAAGCTGCTGGCGATCTAACGATTGTTGAAGGCTAGTCTTTTAGACCAAGTTTTCAGACGGGCCTTTTAGCCTGATACTAAATAGAAAAGCGGAAGCCTCCCATTAATTTGCGGCTTCCGCTTTTTTTATGCGCTCCTTTCAAGTACCCTAGGGCAATTCCTCATGACCATAGGGAATGCTTCTTGTACTGCGTTCAGAGCCTAGCACAAAACTTGTCATACCTTTACTGGCTGACGTTTTTCTCTTTCGTTTCGGTTTGCCCTGAAGATAGGACGGCCCGCGTGGTTTTGCCCGCACTGGAAATACCAGAGAGAGCATGCAAAAAATATGTTTCGTGAGGGTTAGACCACACGGCGGCACGTTTTTAAGGCGGCCGAGCTAGCCAGTCACTTAGGAGGCGGGGGAGCATTTGCTCCGAACCACTCCAAGCCCGTATTCACATACGGCAGGGCTAAACGGCTCTCGCCAGACAGGCCGACAACACGGATATCACCCGCTGCCAACACCTGCATACCGTCCTCTGCAAAGGTAAGTTGATATGGATTCTCCCTTGGGGCAAACCCGTCCAATAAGCAGAAGAACATTTGTAATATATCATAGGCGGGAGAACCGTGGATAAGATTTTAAGGATATTTATAAAAGATGTTATATTTCAATGGGTTAGATTTGAGTTATAGGTGCCCAATATGCAGTGTATTGTCTGCTTAACTAAAGGTATTCCCTTTTGTCACTGTCACGCGTAACACTATCACTAAAACCCGTACTACCTTGCAAATTATTGATAGAGAGAATATTAGCATTAATATGAATTCTGAACATAGTCCTATAGATAACAACACAACGTTCGAACCCAAACTTAAACCTGCATCAGAAAATGTTTGGTATGTGATGGCAACATTGGGAGGAACGCCCAGCTCAATATATGATTTTGAAACTATCAAAAAAAATGCGGATTACTGGAACGCACTTATGCCTAGGTTGTTTGAAAGTTATTATAAGAAACTAAATCTTGGGTTTGGGGCTAAACCTCAAAATTGTTTAAAAGCCATTGAATTGTTAGAAGCCAGAGGGTTTAGCCTACCAATAATTAACTCGGATTTTAAGAGTATAGATTTTAGCTTCACTAAATTTGATACCCCTGTTTTCTTTTGCGGGCTTAATTTTCCTCCGCTCACGTTATTTCAAAAATCTGAATTCCAACAGGGTTCTTATTTCGACAACTCAAGGTTTATGCATGGCGTAAATTTCGAACTTGCTGCGTTTTTTAAAAATGTATCCTTTGATAAAACTATTTTTCACTCAGTTGCTTACTTTAAAAATATTAAAACCATGGACCACTCATTATTTACAGCTACTGACTTTTACGAACAGCCACAATTTGTTAATGCTGAATTTGGAAATGACGCTTCATTCAACACCGCTCGGTTCCAAAAGGGTGCGAATTTTTCTGATTCTAAATTTTTAGGCAATAGCCAGTTCCGCCACGCGAGGTTCATGAAAGAAACTATTTTTTCAGGGGCAACTTTTATCGGCCTGTCTTCCTTTACAAAAATCGATGGCGTTACACTATCCTGCTTTAAGGGAGCTAACTTCCCCAATCATCCTCCGGTCTTTTCAGATGGTGAAAAGTTAGAGTTGATGGAATGGAATGGCAACTCTTGGCCGAAAAACCCTCCCGACAAATTGAGCGCCATAGTTCATATTGATGCTTATGAACGGTTAGGGCTAGCCATGGGGAAAATTGAAAAAAGTCAATATCAGCAAAACTTTAAAAGATTAGAAATGATTGCAAGGAGGGTAAACGAAAATAACTTCTTCGTGAAATCAACTTATTATATCTACGAAAAACTAGGTGAATACGGGTTTGGCTACGCGCGGGCACTTTCGTGGTGGGCTGCCAACATTGCCATTGGAACAATACTGTTGTTTCCTTACAAAAATACGATTGCTGTAAAGCCAACGTTTGAAACCGTCTTATTTGCTTTGAAAACTTGGGGTGCGGCAATCGCAACCAGTTTTTCAAATGCACATTCGTTCTTAGGTTTACATCGTGGCCCATTTAAGAACTTGTATACTGAGAAGGTATCAGAGGCGGACCGTCTGATCTCTTTCAATGCTGTTTGGGGAACTCAAGCGATTGTTGGGGTTTTGTTTACATTCTTTTTGGTGCTGACATTAAGAAATAAATTCAAAGCGAAGTGATTATACTGAGCCGCAATAGGACACGTATTACTACGATAACAACAAACCAAAACTAACCCGCGTTAGCGCAGGTATAGTTGCCATCAAGATTTGTTAGGCACAGGCTTTATCAATGCGGCTTCAATGATTGCACGGGTCATAATTGCCACAAAAAATGCGACCCAAATCCCTTTTCCTATGGTGTAAGTTAAAGGCGAAAATTCTGTGATGCTGAGTGCCGTTAAAACGCCGACAGTTAAAGGTGCAAAAACCAAGAGGGCGAACAGACCAAACCCCAAGGCCAATATCCACACAGAATAGGGCAGGCGGGTAAAAAGTTTGTGACGCCAAGTTTGCGGGTTTATGTGAAATTCAGGCAGTTTGTTGGCTCTTTGCTGAGCTCGTTGGATACTCATCACAATTAAACTCATTAAAAAGAACAATAAGAAAGCGGTCGCAGAAATATCAACACGAAATCCTTCATCACCAAAGGCAGAAATTGTATTCTTGTGTCGATTGAGAAGCCAAATGATTGCGCAATTTATCACAACATTAATCACGACATTGATAATTGTTTCTTTGCGGACATGTTGATCAAATGTATGCGTTGTCATATTAGCTCATTTCTTATTAAACTAACCCGCATCCTCGTCCCACAGCTCCCTGATGCGGTGGTCCAGGTCAGAACCTATGTTGAACCATGCGGCTTTTCCGGCATTACTGTTTAAGATGAACAGTCTGTCTTGCTGGTTAAGGGTTTGTGAAAGGGTGTTGCGAATTTGCTCAACTGAATGGGGGGTGCGCACCAGCCAAACCGTACCGCCAACACGCTGGGCTTGGCCGAAGTTCTGTAGTGCTTGTAAAAATTGCATGTCTCCGCCGGAGCGAATTTCCGCCATAATCAGGAATACGCTGGATTTATTATTGTGTAATTGTGGAGTGCGAGCTTCAGGTTGAACTACTGGCGTGTAAGTTTCAGGTTGACCTGTGGAATGCCCGACCTGCCGGACAGAAGGTTGTATAGAGGATTGCCCAGAAGGTTGTATAGTGGGTTGTACAGGCTGCGTCACTGGCTGTGCTTGAATGGCTTGTGGTTGTTCGTATTGTTGAATTTGATAGCTTTGGACTTGTTGCGGTTGTTGCTGTTCTTGCTGTTCTTGTGCTTGATGTTCTAGCGCTTGATGTTTTACTGGCTGAATCGGCGCGTAATTTGTTGCTGTGGCTTGTACTGCGCCTGCGCCAGCGACTGCAGCTGACATCAACATGTTTTGCTGAGCCACGCTGGCCCAGTAATTATAGGCATCAAACTGTGTGGCACTGAAAAATCCGGATTGGGGTGTGTTGGAAATCAATGAGTTACTTGAAACGCGGCCTTCGGCGACAAAATCGCGCATTTGCTCATCGGAGTAGGGGCCGTAAGATTGATTTTCAACAAATACATACCAGTGCATGGTGGACCTTAAAACATTGTTGACCCGTAAACAGCAAGCGAAATGCATTGCCGAGGGTTTACTGATTCTAATGAAGAATTTAGGTGATTTTGTCTTATTGTCGAGAGAAAAGCCTACATTTATGTAAGCCGACTAAGGGCGTAAAAACAGGTTGCGCCTGTCCAGTTCAACTCTGCAAAATACTAAGCGCAATGTTACGGTTTAAGCGAACGCTAGTTGCCAACAATGTTAGCCAACGACATTAGCACTCCCCATGACTAATAATTCAGGCGAAACTACCATGCTTGTGGTTTGCTCAAAATAGAATTGCGAGCCCTGCCACACTGACGCAGGCACCCGCAATGCCGATACTGTGACTAATTCTTGCTTGATGTCGTCTAGCCAATAAAGCCAGCCAAAGTGACAATAGGCCAAATGCGATTGTGATCATGACTAGATTTTCACCGCTGATTAAATTGCCTTCATTGCTACCGGCAAATCTGGCAATAGCCGTGGCTATGAGTAACCAAAGCATGAGCAATGTATAAACCGATATTTGCCCGCTTATTTTCTTGTGCTCTGTTCCTATGTGACCTGTTTCTTTGTGCTCCGGTTTTTTGGGTTTATTGCCAACATTCGAAGTTAGAATTCGGCTGAAGGGTGTAGATACGGCGGACAAAACTAATGGTTCGGATACATTATTTCTCCCACTATTTTCCCCACTATTTCCTTTAGTACCCTCAAGGGCAATACTTTCAGCGGAATTGTATCCCATGGGCATGTTATTCCATGTCGGCATGTTATATCCCAATGGTACGTCGAACCCTAAAGGTACATTGTCATTAGCAAATGTTAGTTTCATCTCCATGGTTGTAAAATATTCAAATTATATGCCGATTAAATGCATTTCGCCTGATACGGGCATAAAAGCGTGCCTGATATATTGGGTGAGACACATTTTGGTCTGTGTCTTTTACTTTTTAGGCCTGAGCCTTTTACTTTTTAGGTCTGAGCCTTATGCTTTAATGGCGACAAACGAAATAAAATATCTGGTAATTGCATGCCTTATCTTGTAAAGCGCGAAAAAAGTAGCCATATGGCTTCTTAGATATAGTTTAAAGACATTTATTAGAGACCCGTTATGGCCAATGTATTACTTGTTGTATTGCTTATTATCAGCATTATTTTGATCGGACTTATCCTGATCCAACGCTCCGAAGGTGGTGCGCTTGGTATTGGCGGTGGCGGTGGCGGCGGCGGTGGCGGCGGTGGACTGATGTCCGGGCGCGGAACGGCTGACTTGGTGTCGCGTATGACGGCAATATTTGGTGCGGCGTTTCTAATAGTCAGCTTGATGATTTCCATCTCTTTTAATTACCAAAACCAAGATGCCGGGCCGTTCAATGCTGATGCTGCACAAGAAGAAATGGCAACACAAACTGCACCAGAGGCTATAGCGGGTGAAAATAGTCAAAATAATGACTTGAATGCGCCTGTGGTTTCAGACAAAGATACGACCCCGTTGGTAGGAGATTCTCAAACCGAAGAATCAGCTACAGACACTCAGGGAGAGCCTGAGGAAAAAACTGAAGAAACACCTCAGGACTAACGGAAACCCAAGCAGTTTACCCGTTTTCCTGATTTTAGGAACGGGTCATGAGCAAGGCAAATACGGGCAAGGTTAGTAAGCCAAGATATATTTTTATTACGGGCGGTGTTGTGTCGTCTTTGGGCAAAGGTCTAGCCTCTGCGTCTCTTGGTGCATTGTTGCAGGCACGCGGTTATAAAGTCCGCCTGCGCAAATTAGACCCATATTTGAACGTTGATCCAGGCACTATGTCGCCCTATCAGCACGGCGAATGCTATGTAACAGACGACGGGGCGGAAACCGACCTTGATCTTGGCCATTATGAACGTTTTACCGGCGTATCAGCTCACCAGAGCGATAATATTACCACTGGGCGTATCTATTCTAATATTATTGAAAAAGAGCGTCGTGGTGATTATCTTGGTGCGACGGTTCAAGTGATCCCCCATGTGACTGATGAGCTTAAAAATTTCGTTCTTTCCGATGCGCGTGCTGATGATGGCAAGGACGTGGATTTTGTACTGTGTGAAGTAGGCGGTACGGTCGGCGATATTGAAGGTCTGCCGTTCTTTGAGGCTCTGCGCCAACTTGGCCAAGAATTGGGGCGTGAACAGGTCTTGTTCATGCATGTAACCTTGCTGCCTTATATTGCAGCAGCTGGTGAGGTGAAAACCAAACCAACACAGCACAGCGTTAAAGAGCTGCGCTCCATTGGTATTCAGCCGGATATTCTTTTATGCCGTGCCGACCGGGAAATTTCCAAAGGCGATATTCGCAAGATCGCTCTTTTTTGTAATGTGCGCGAAAGTGCGGTTATTCAAGGCCTGGATGCGCAGTCAATCTATGATGTGCCGCTCGCCTATCACGAAGAGGGTTTGGACAGTGAGGTGTTGCGGCATTTCGACATGAAATCACGCAAACGGATTGATTTGCGACGTTGGCGTAAAATATCCGAGACCCTGCACAATCCAGACGGTGATGTGAACATTGCAGTTGTCGGTAAATATACGGTTCTGCCAGATGCTTATAAGTCTATCACAGAGGCTTTGGTGCACGGCGGGATTGCTAATAAGGTCAAGGTCAATATCAAATGGATTGAGAGCGAAGAGTTTTCTAAAAGCGGGTCTGAAGTATTGGCTGGCATGGACGGAATTTTGGTGCCAGGCGGTTTTGGTGAGCGGGGGGCAGAAGGTAAAATTCAGGCCGTAACCTATGCAAGAGAAAACAATGTCCCATATTTCGGCATTTGTTTCGGCATGCAAATGGCGGTCATAGAAGCGGCTAGAAATCTCGCAGATATCGATGAGGCCAGCTCTACGGAATTTGGCCCAACCAGTGAACCAATTGTTGGTTTGATGACTGAGTGGGTTAAGGGTAATGAAAAACAAACCCGAGATGCCAGCACTGATCTGGGCGGCACTATGCGGCTCGGCGCTTATCCGGCGGTTCTGGATAAGGGTAGCTTGGTCGCGAAAATGTACGGGAAACGCAATATCGAGGAGCGTCACCGTCACCGTTATGAGGTCAACAATACCTATATTGATAGACTGGAAGAGGTCGGCGTTAAATTTTCGGGCATGTCGCCGGACGGTGTTTTGCCGGAAATTGTAGAAATATCTGACCATCCGTGGTTTATCGGCGTTCAATACCACCCCGAACTAAAATCCAGACCCTTTGCACCACATCCACTGTTTGCGGGATTTGTGGCTGCTGCGCTTAAGCAAAGTAGGTTGGTTTAGCGGATATTACCAATAATTCATCAATAACATTATAGACAAAAGCAGGGGAGTGCCGCACCTTAGGACAATTGTCGTTTTAAGGGCCATTTTTTAGGGGAAGTATATGCGTTTTGGAAATTATTTTATTGGGGTTGTGGCCGCGGTCACATTGGCATCGTGTACTGGTGATACGGTCGATACCACACAAAAATCAACAGAGGTGCAGTTTGAGAAATACACTCTGGCTAATGGTCTTGATGTTGTTTTGCATGTAGATAAATCTGACCCGATTGTGGCGATTAATTTAGCCGTACATGTAGGATCATCACGGGAGCTACAGGGACGCACGGGCTTTGCCCATTTGTTCGAGCATTTACTGTTCCTTGATTCTGAGAACCTTGGCTACGGCGGGCTCGACCTTATGAACACCCGCATTGGTGGCGAAGGTACGAACGGTTTTACGACCAATGATATGACCCAGTATTTTCAGGCGGTTCCCAAAGATGCCCTAGAGAAAGTAATCTGGGCGGAAGCTGATAAAATCGGGTATTTCATCAACACCGTCACCACACCCGTTATCGACAAAGAAAAACAGGTGGTGAAAAACGAGAAGCGCCAACGGGTTGACAATCAACCTTATGGCCATCGTTGGTATATTATCGGCAAAGCGCTTTACGGCGATGATCATCCTTATAACTGGCAGGTCATTGGCTCACTGGCTGATTTGGAAGCGGCGGCGCTTACTGATGTGCAAAATTTCTATAAAAAATGGTATGTGCCCAATAATGTTACGGTGACCTTGACGGGTGATTTTGATGTCGCACAAGCCAAAGAGTGGATTGATAAATATTTCGCAGAAATCCCGCGCGGTGAAGATGTGGCGGCTATTGTGCCGCGGGCTTCGGGTATTACGCAAACGGCTTCGCTGTATTATGAAGATAACTTTGCGACTGTTCCAGAGTTCAGCATGGCTTGGCCAACGGTGCCGCAATATCACGCGGATGCATATGCTCTGAACGTGCTTTCCACTTATCTGGGTAATGGTAAGCGGGCACCATTTAACGAAGTGATGGTCGATGAAGAAAAAGTCACATCTTCGGTACAATTGTTCACAAATTTTGCCGAAGTTGCGGGCGAATTTTATCTATTGGTGGATGCCAAAGAAGGCGATGATATTGACGGCCTACAAGACGGTATCAGCAAAGCATTCGCACGGTTTGAAGAGAATGGTATTTCTGAGGCTGACCTTGATATGATTAAGACGGCACAAGAAGTTGATTTCTACGATAATCTACAAAGCGCCCTTGGTAAAGCCATACAACTTGGGCAGTATAATCTGTTCACGGACGACCCGGGCTTTATCAATCAGGACCTCAAAAACATGCAGGCCGTGACAACGGCGGACGTGATGCGCGTGTACAACACCTATATCAAAGACAAACCGCGCGTGATGACATCCATCGTACCAAAAGGTGCCGCCGAATTGACTTTAGAAGGCGCTACACTCGCCAGTATAATAGAAGAAAAAGTTGTGCAAGGCGCAGAGAAGACCGTCGAGGAAACCGAAGACAAGCGTGATTTTCCGCGCACAGCTTCCAGTTTTGACCGGACGGTTGAGCCAGTATTTGGTGCCACTTACGAATTGCCGACACCGGATGTCTGGAAAGCTAGCCTTGAAAACGGCATTGCGGTTTATGGTATAGAGAGTAACGAGACCCAATTGGTGTATTTCTCATTGGCCATAGACGCAGGCCGGGAACGCGGTGA
>JAJFFM010000018.1 GCA_021776675.1 Robiginitomaculum sp. | reverse complement strand
CCTCGCCGACACGGATCATTCGACCGGGCGGCCGCATGAGATCTTCGCGCTGCTACCGACGCCGACGCTCGAAGATGAGGGCATCAAGGCAAACCAGCAGTACAGGGCCGACAAAGCCTTCCAACTGTTCTCCAGATACGGCATCCGCGTGATCTATTACGAGGATCGACAAGACGCGGTTCGCAAGCTCATCGAATCCGAACCATTGCTCAGCGACACGGCGAAGGAAGAGTTGTTGGAATCCGACTCCATCATCGCCTCTTGCGCGAAGACCATCGGCTTGACTGAGGAATTGGAAAAGATCGGCAAAAAACGAAGGGATTGGTGGCGTGAATGGAGGAGTCCGCCCTCTCTCAGAAAGCCGGTGTTCATTCCGGCGGACAAATTCGAGAACCCGGAAAAACTGGGGACCCACAGCGCGGCGGAAAAGATCGATATTCGGGATCACCTCCAGTTCCTGTCCGTCTACGGAGAAGGAACGAAGACCGCGTTTCCCGAATGGTATATTCGGGTCAAGACAAGGCGAATGACCAAGCCGAGAAGGGCGTTGGCCCACTGGCCGCCCTCACCTCTCGACCGGGACCATCGGCATCACGACGACTCCTTCGGGCACCCGAATCTAAACGAGATTTTGCGTTGCGCGACCTCTGAGGAGGACACGCTTGTCTTCGTATTGGGATCGGAGGGAACCGGGAAAGGCTATCTGGAGGAATCGATTTACCGGCAATACTTGTCGGAAGCGAAAAAATACCCGGATTTCAGCGCGATTATCGTCACGACATTCTTCAGCGGCGATTTCCACTCGGCAATCGATTTTCTCGCAAAGGAAATCATCGACCGCTCGACTATTCGCAATGAAAACCGGGGCCAGGTAGAAGAATTCATTAACGGGGACAACGACCCGATTACGAAGTTCGAAAAATCCATGGAATATTGCACGTCTAACATTGTCGTTAGCGGCGTCGAAAAGCTCCTGCGAAACACCACGCCGCTCAGCGACCTGTCCGATGCACATTTGGAAAACGTGCTGAACCAAAAATCGTCGTCTGGGCATATTCTGGTGGGCGATCCGGCCAATCACGGGTTCAGGCGTTTTATCAATGCTTTGGAAATATTCGCGATCTCAAGGAAAAAATGGCAGCAGGGAAAGCAAAGAGGGAAGTTTGTCCTCATAGGCAATGCGATCCCGTCCAACCTGCTCGAAACGTTGCAGCGATGGGCGACAGTGCAACAGCCTTACGACAAAGGGGAATACGGATCCCCTTTGCGCTCTTCGACGGACAAGGATGACGACGAGGATAGTCTAACCCGGATAGACCGCCCAGCGATCATACGGTTGGACAGAACACCGACTGACACGATTATGCGCTTCGGCGCCTTCGAACGCGTTACCAAGATTTTTGGCTCTGCGGGTGACGGCCAGGTCGGCTTCTCGAATGCGGAGTCCGGTTTGCGCAGCATGATCGCCCTGCTGGACAACAAGCGTTATATCCTGTGCGTTCTCGAGCGACTGCTACATCTTGCCATCGAGGAATTCGGTCTCGACGCGCCCGAAGACGAAGTGCTGGGCCTGATCGCCGACTTCGAAAGCCGCATCAGCGCATTGTCTCGCGAAGCCCGCGTTTCGAACACGATCAGCCGGATCCTGAGATATGTGGAAGACTATTTATTCCGCAGCAGATACACCAACAAGATCGACGCGCTATTCGAACCGTCTATATCACTGGAGCGCATTATGCAGCGGGCGGCGCTGTTCAATGGGCCGGCACCGATCCACTCCCTCATAACGTCCGTCTGCGGCGCAAGAGAACGGAATACTTCGCAGGGCTATTCGTACAGAAATCTTGTCGCCTTCAAAATATACGTTCTCAGCCGCCTCAATCTGCTGCTCGTTCTTTATCCCGGAACCGACGATCTCAGACAGGAGCAAGACGACCGCATTTGCACAATACTGGAGATGTACTGGCAACTGATGCGCGGCCAGTCGATATCGGAGCATTCGAACAACCGATACGTGGTCCAAAAGGATGTGCGCAAACGGCTCCTCATGACTTTGGGGAACAGCTTCTCCATCGAGGGAGGGCCACAACTATTCAATGTCCCAGGCTATGGCACGGATACCGAGGAACGCCCCTCGCACTCCCGGGAAGGTCAGGAACAGGCGCGTGACGGATATGACAACCTAATTTCCGAGTTGGAGCATCAGGATACCCTGCGGCGGTCGCAAATGCGTGGCGCCTTTGGATTTCTGCGGGCCTGCTGGGACGCGCCAACGATCGCACGGCAGGAACGGGCCCGGTATGACGAATATCCAGACTCTGCAAACTTTACCCCGTTCGACGCCTATCTGTCACGGATGTCGCGGCTCTTGAACGTCATAAAACGGAGCCGGGATTCCACATCGTTCGACAACTGGTACCAAAGCCACAAGGACGGCGTGCTGTACGGACACGAACTGTCCTGGTTGTTCAACGAATTGGGTTGGGCGTCGTCGATCCAGGGGAACCTGCATGATGCCTACCCGTTTCTGGAAATGGCACGGGACGTCAACAACGCGGTCAGCGGCCGCCACCCGGGAACGGAGAATCCGGAGGTAAAGGGGTGGAATGCGTTCACCTCGCGTTGGGCGCAGATTCACCTCAACAGGGCCTACGTCAAGGTCAACAGGGGCCGCTTGCACGAAGCCTACGAATCGGTGCAGAACCTGATCATGATCGCGCAAAACATAAAGGACACGGGTACGGAGACGCGGGCGAAAATCCTCGAAGCCCGGATCGACTACATGATGGGACGGCGCGACAAGGCGCGATTGTCGCTGGACCGGATTTCCCACGACAGCGAGTCGGCAATGGTCACCAACAGTACCCGCGTATCTTCGATGTTCTACCGCTACCGCTCGGAGCTGAACCGCAGCGACGGCAAGCTGAAGAGGGCATTGCAGGACGTCAAAACGAGCATCGCCATCGCAGAGTCCGGAAGCCATGTCGATCTCGTTCTGGCGGGTCAGGTCAGCGAACTCTATTTGAAATTCCTGATGCGGGAGTCCGGGATCTCGCTAAATATGGCCAACCCGCTCGCTGAACGGGCCCGGCAGCTCGGCTTGAAACCGCATGAGGCGACAATCTACCGCAATCAGGCGCGGATCGCCCTTGATGAAGGCTATGGTGAACTTGCGCTTGGGCTTGCCTTCGACTCCCTGTCGATCTGCACCTATAACGGCTTGACGTTGGACATGACACCGGCACTGATCATTGCCGGACAGGCTACGGCGGC
>JAJFFM010000170.1 GCA_021776675.1 Robiginitomaculum sp. | reverse complement strand
GTTGTTGAGCGATATGCCGACTGGTTGAAAAAATCGCGCACCCCTAAACTCTTGCAATATGTTTCACCCGGTGCACTGATAACGCCGGATAGAGCTGATTGGGCCGGCGAGAATTTTCGCAACATAGAAACGCAATTTGTGGGTTACGGCACTCACTTCATTCAGGAAGATAATCCACAAGCAATAGGTCGAGGCATTGTCGACTGGCACCGGCGTAACTTCCTGATTGATACTTTCCAGTGTATTTACCGATAAACGAGAATTTTATGACGGATCCTGACCGCAATAATTTAAAGAGTTTTGATATACCAACACCCATTCGCTTGTCACTGTTGTGGGCATCGCTAATGAGCCTATACATCTACAATGACTACTTCAACATGTACCGTCCGGGCACCGTTGACAACATGATTGCCGGTAATATGGGACCTCTTGGTGAGGCAACCCCCACTGTGTTAATTGTTGTTGCTCTTATACTGGCAATTCCTGCATTGATGATTTTTTTGTCTTCGGTTTTGCGGCCAGTTTTTAGCCGATGGAGCAATATTATCCTAGGTATTGTGTACACGACCATAGAAGCCCTCACATTTTTCGGTTCCGCACCGTTTTACCAAATGGTCGTTGTCTTTGAAATTATTGTAACCCTACTAATTGTTTGGATTGCTTGGCATTGGCCAAGGACAGCATAGTCGCCTCATCCTGTGTAGGCTATCATGGGTTTGCCTAAGCTCTAACGACTACTCATGCCCACAGCTGTCGAAACTGAGAGGCTTATAAACGCTCAGTTAAAGCCTCAGGGCTAATGCTATAAAACAGGGAATTTAAGACCTAATCAGATTTAGAACAATAATGTTATTTAAAACAATGACTTAAACTACACCCCAAATATAGGCATAAAAAACATCATTTATTTTCAATGACTTAAAGAATTGGTGCGGCCGAGAAGACTCGAACTTCCACGGGTGTTACCCCACAGCGACCTCAACGCTGCGCGTCTACCAATTCCGCCACGGCCGCACATTGAGGAATGGGGGAGTTAGCAAAGTATTCGCACGTTGCAAAGGGAAATATGTGTGCGCGGCGCATTTCCTTCAGACTTGATTTTACGGCGCAAACCCGCCATTTGCTAGACATGAGTAATACAACAACACTTTTTACCAATACGCCCGTAATATGGCAGTCTAGCTCAAAACCTGTACCATATCCCGACGCCGTAGTCACAATGGAAAAACGGGTTGCTGCGATTGCGTCCGGTGATGGCCCCGAGCTTGCCAAAGAACTCACCAAAGAGCTTGTCTGGATACTTGAACATCCCGCACTTTATACGGCGGGGACAAGCGCGAATGCTGCTGATTTAATTGACCCTGACCGCTTCCCTGTATTTAAAACCGGGCGCGGCGGGCAATACACCTATCACGGGCCGGGGCAATTGGTTGGTTATTTCATGCTCGACCTAAAGGCGCGCGGGCGAGACGTTCGTGCTTTTGTAGCCGGGTTAGAACAATTAGTCATCGATACATTGGCTGATTTCGGCGTGGAAGCAGATCGCCGCAGCGGCCGTGTCGGGGTTTGGGTCAATATACCGGACGACCACGGAAACATAAAAGAAGCCAAAATCGCAGCCATTGGTGTGCGTATCCGCAAATGGGTCAGCTATCACGGCATTTCTATTAATATAAATCCAGACCTATCCCACTTTAGCGGCATCGTCCCGTGCGGTATTAACGAACACGGTGTCACCAGCCTCGCGGCATTGGGTATCGACACAACCATGCAAGATGTAGAAATAGCGCTTCAGAAAAATTTCGAGCAGGTTTTCGGACCTGCCGGTTAAGTTTTAGCTATTTAAGCAAATGCTGCCGCTTTGTTTGGGGTCATTTTTTGCAGGCTTCTCGGCTTTATTTTGCCAAGCACAACATCGAGTGCAATCGCAACGACCGCATGTAGTGATGCGTTGAAAATTGCGCCTGCAATCAACATTCTGCGTGTATCAGCAATTATTCCAGCGACTATTTCTTCTTGCGGTGCGCCGGGCAAAGAACCTGTTATAAAAAAGTCTGTCGGCGAAAAATCTATAAGCGTCATGAAGCCATAGACCCCAAGCGCCAAACTATTAAGCCCGACAAAATAAACCAATACAACGGCACAATACCACCAAGCACTGACACCAATGTCCCGCAGACGTTTCGTGTAAAGACATAAATACGGATAAAACAACAAAGAAATTAACAAGATGGAGGGTATCATAATCCCGAACATACCCAAGCCCATGTTCTCGGAGACACCTGCAACAACGCCGAACATACTGAAGTCAATTGCATATATAAATCCAAATGCCAGCAGATGCAAAATGATACCAACCAGCAACAAGACGGCACACCCAACCCAATAATCACGTCCGCTAATTTGGCCGCGGTAGTTGAATAGTATTTGCGATAACTTCATGTTGTTTCCCCTATTTATCCTGTTTATCCTGTTTATCCTGTTTATCCTTGGCGGATTTGACCCATTTTCTAAATTAAGGTGCTAAATTCAGGCCAATTGATAAACTAAAAATAAAAACAAGTCATTAATTGCAAATCAACAACCTTTTAACCAAAGGTTGTTGCGCTTGCATTTAGCTGCGACCGTAATTTATTGCACCCATTACACGGATGTATAAGGCAGTATTGTGTGGCAGTTTGCAATTCTGTGCATAAAAAATAAAAGCCACCATCTCGCAAACCGCAAATAAATATATGCTTATAATTGAGTTTTATTCAAAATAATTACCCCTGTAGCATAAAATTAGGTAGTTTTTTTCTTTTTAGAGGAATAACGCCCATTTTGCGCAATTTATTGCTTGTCATGAAAGCCCTGCTTGCGTACAAGCTACCTGAGTTAAACAAAGATATGATGATGAAACCGCAAACAATAGCAAAAACCGGAACTATGGCTGTAACGCAGCCTGATTCCTGTAACCAGCCTGCGCCCGGTAATTTGACAGTGTTAAACAACGTGGTACTCCTAGTGGGTCTTTTAGTGCTGATTATTAGCATTCAAATTGTGAGCGGGTTTTAGAGTTTAAAGACAAGAATTTTAAGCACCCGCTCCCACCAAGAGCGGGTTTTTTTTTACTTAAAATAAGAAGAATAGAATGACGAAAAATAGTGACCATATTTTAAAAGGAGCGGCCCGTGCGCCTGCCCGTGCCATGATGCGCGCTGCCGGCATGACTTCCGAGGATTTTGACAAACCTGTGATCGCGGTGTTCAACACATGGACCAATATGGGGCCGTGTAATATGGATTTGGATAAATTGGCCGTTCCTGTGCGCGCAGGCATTCGCGCAAGCGGTGGTTTCCCTGTTGATTTCAATGCTATCGCTATTTCTGATGGCATCACCATGGGCAGTGAAGGTATGCGGGCGAGCCTGATGTCGCGTGAAGTCATCGCCGACAGTATCGAACTCGCCGTGCGCGGTCATTCTTTGGACGGGGTCATTGTCTTGGTGGCGTGCGATAAAACTATTCCGGCGGCGGCCATGGCTTTGGCGCGGATGAACATTCCGGGCGTTGTCCTTTACGGCGGCTCTATTAAACCGGGGCATCACAAGGGCAAAGACTTGTCCGTGCAAGATGTGTTCGAAGCCGTAGGTGCCCACGCATCCCACATCATTGACGACGAAGAATTAGAGCAAATTGAAAAAGCCGCCTGCCCCGGCGCAGGAGCGTGCGGTGGTCAATTTACGGCCAATTCAATGGCTATGGCCATGACGTTTTTGGGATTATCACCCATGGGTGTCAATGATGTGCCCGCCGCTGTGGACGCTAAAAACGAAACTGCGTTTAGGTGCGGCGAAATCCTGATGGACGCTGTGCGTGAAAACCGCTTGCCGCGCCACATGATTTGCGAAGCAAGTTTACGCAATGCCGTGACCGCTATGACGGCAACGGCGGCATCCACCAATGCTATTTTGCATTTATTGGCCATTGCCCGCGAAGCAGGTGTAGACTTTGACATTGATGTATTCGACGAAATTTCCCGCACCACGCCTGTGATCGGCGACCTTAAACCTGGCGGCCAATATATGGCTTTTGATCTGTTTGAAGCGGGCGGCTCCGCCTTGGTCGGCAAGCGGTTAAAAGACGATGGCCGTTTGAACGATGCGCCGACCATTACCGGACGCACCATGTTTGAGGAAGTCGATGATGCGGTTGAGGCGGACGGCCAAAAAGTCGTACGTACATTCGATGACCCTGTTAAATCGCGCGGCGGCTACGGTATTCTTTACGGTGATCTGGCACCCGAAGGCTGTGTCGCAAAACTAGCGGGTCACGGCGCACTACAATTCTCTGGCCCTGCGCGGGTTTTTGAAAACGAAGAACAATGCTTCGCCGTGGTTGAAGCGAACGGTATTAACAAAGGCGATGTTATCATTATTCGAGGTGAAGGCCCGGCAGGCGGCCCCGGCATGCGCGAAATGTTGGCCGTAACCGCCGCTTTGGTTGGGCAAAACCTGATAGACCATGTGGCCTTGATTACAGACGGACGGTTTTCCGGTGCGTCCTACGGTTTTGTCATCGGTCATGTCGCCCCCGAAGCGGCGCACGGCGGACCGATTGCATTTGTCCGCGACGGCGACATGATTTCCATCGACGTCGAAACCCGCGAAATAAATGTGGCGGCAGACCTCACATCCCGCGCCGTAGGCTGGACACGGCCTGAACCAAAATACAAGACCGGAGCCTATGCAAAATATGCGGCTTTGGTTGGCTCAGCCTCCAAAGGTGCGTTGACTAGTTTCCCGTTTTCAAGGGAGACCAAAAAGTGAAGATAATATACGCACAGCTAACCGAGCATAGCGAGGCTCTCGGCCTTCGCCGGGATGAGCGGAAGAGGCCGACTGGCCGTCGGCGCATGTGCGCCGCGCTCGCGCAGTGTTCGGGGCATAGCCCCTTCTACGTGAGCGATATAAAAACATTCCCATTTTCAAAAACTTAAAGCCAAAAACCAAAAGAAAGACAGACAATGACTTTACAAATTTCATACGACAAAGACTGTGATCTCTCGATTATCAAGAGCAAAAAAGTCTGCATTATCGGCTATGGCTCCCAAGGCCGTGCCCACGCGCTTAATTTGAAAGACAGCGGCGTGTCCGTTGTCGTCGGCCTGCCCGAAACTTCTGCCACGCGCAAAAAGGTTATTGCTGATGGTCTAGCCGTAAAAACACCCGCCGAAGCCGTTAAGGGCGCAGATGTGGTCATGGTGCTTGCACCTGATGAGTTCCAAGCAAAAATTTACCGCGAAGATATTGAGCCCAATATCAAAGAAGGTGCGGCGTTGGCATTTGGCCACGGTTTTGCCATTCATTACGGGCAGATTATGCCGCGCCGGGATCTTGATGTC
>JAJFFM010000169.1 GCA_021776675.1 Robiginitomaculum sp. | reverse complement strand
GCCTTCTTCTGGACGGTCAAATCCGGCCAATACGAAGACCCAAAAGGCGACGCCTCACGCATGCTGTTCACAGAAGACAAACCCATTGTCGATGAGGATGATTTGTAGGGTTTTATTACTGCTATTGCACTTAAGAAATCAAAACTATACAACATAGGCATATGAAGTGGTTCAAAGATAGGGGAATTATTATTGTTATAAGCATTGCGCTTATACTTGCTTTGCTGTCTACAAAATTGATTCAAAATCCATATAACCCCACAAACTCAGCAGCTAATTATCAGAATAACGATAGTTCTGACAACCACATGATGACGCCTACTATCATGAATAGTTCGTCTAATGCACAAGTAAAAATTAGCACTCCCCAATTGGGCGACAAACAACTCAACAAGCCCAAGAAAGCTAGCCTTCAAAAATTCGACCACATAGCCCAGATTGCTATGGCAATTATTGCAGGGTTTGGGCTATTTATTGGCGCTATTGGTATGTGGTTGTTATGGCGTACTCTTAAAGAAACCAAGACGGCTTCTGATGCTGCAAACAAGACGCTGGATATTGCTAGCAACACTTCTAAAGCAGAATTTCAACCTTATATTTCTATTGGGAAACCTATTATTGGGCCTTTGGTTACAACTACGAATCCTGATAATGATTATACAGAGTTTAGTATTCGCGTCACCTCTAAGGTCAAGAACCTTGGCAAAACTCCCGCTATGAATGTTTTCGCAATAATCGTCGCAGAGTTTAATTATCCAACAGGAAATCGTGCTGATGGATGGGAAAGAAAAAGCAAATTTGTTCGTGCTGAAAAGCTTGTGTCAGCCTATATTGCTACGGGTACTAGAGAAACTATAGAAATCCCTTACTGTTTTAAGGTTGATAACGACATTCTTAAAAGTAGCGACACAGAAACTAGTGATACAACGATTAGGCTGCAAGTCGGATATAGGATTAGTTTTGTCGATAATTTTAGCAAGAAGCGACGAGTGTTCTTTGGTGTATTTGAAAGAGTTAATGCTAGACAAAAAGCTAAAACTTTGACTTACGGTGAAGGTCAGATTGAACCCTATGACGACCCTCAATATAATAAAAGCCCCGCACATAAACTTTTCCCGCACAAGATTTATGGGGGAACAACTCTGGCCAAAATGGATCCAGACAAGTTTAATGCTGATTAGCCTAATCATATAACCAATACACCCCCAAAAGCCGCTCACCCCGTCGAAGGACGGGGTCCACCTTTCGGTTTAGCTAATTACTCACAATGGATACCGACCTTCGTCGGTATGAGCGGCTTTAGAGAGGGTTACTTTAACCTCACAAAAAAACCTATCCACGGTTTTGCGGCCACCCATATACTGAAAATCATGGAACTTGATTTTGTTGAAATTCGTTTACTTTCCCCGCGCGGGCTTTGGTCATTGGCGCCTGTTCGGGCTTTGATTGAGGTTTTGCTTGTTGTGCTGCAATCTTGGGGTGGTCAGCATACGCCGTTTTATATGCATATGCTTAAACGACAACGTGCCAATTTACGCGATAAAATAGCCCTGAATTTAAACATGCGGATTAAGGCTTGGGTATTGCAGTGCCCTGATCGTATCGCATGGGTGCGCGGTATTATTGGAGAGGTCGCCATAAACCGGTGGCGGAATAACCGTCTGGCGGATTATGCCCTGCGCAGATATTTTGGTGATTGGCAGCGTAAATTTTCTGATGGCTTTAAGAATGGTGGGTTTCAGAATAAAGAACAGACGGAAAAACCGATACGAAAACCTAGTTTCGGGAACTCCATCCGCCCCTATAATTGGCAGCCCTTTGCCCTTGTCAAAATCGTTGATGTTTGCGGGTTTTTATATGGTCGTCCAGCTCAGAGAAAAGCCCCCATTTTGGACAAGTTTAACACACCAAATTGGACACAGCCAAGAGGTGCGCGCGCCCGCAAACCGGTTCGCTTTTCGCCAAAAGAATTGGAAGCAAATGCGGCGACGGGGCATGAAGAAAGCGGCGCAGACGAATTTGAACAGCTACCTGTTGAGGATGCTTTATCTGACGCTCAAGTGCCATTGGATACTGCCTATCTGCTACCCTATGAAACCGAACCGCCATGAGACGGTTTACGGTTAGTTTTTGCTTATCTAAATTTACCCAACTTGCAGGCGGGTTGCGTTTGCGCATGTTTATTCGAAAAAACGATGACTTTTCTGCCATAATTAGCAGAATTTACTTGCAATTTGGCGAAAGGGGGCGTTTTAGTCTCCTCTTATTATTAAAGAGAGCCTTATGAGTACATGGTCCCCATCGAGCTGGCGCGCTAAGCCAGCAAAACATATTCCGGATGATTATCCAATCCCGAGCCAATTGGCCGAGGTTGAAGCGACCTTAAGCGGTTATCCGCCGCTGGTATTCGCCGGCGAAGTTCGCCGTCTCAAACAACGCCTCGGCGATGTGGCCATGGGCAAAGCATTTTTGATGCAAGGCGGTGATTGCGCCGAGAGTTTCCGCGAATTTCATCCTGATAATTTGCGCGATATGTTCCGCGTTATGATGCAAATGGCCGTTGTGCTGACCTACGGCGGCGGCAAGCCTGTTATTAAGGTCGGGCGGATTGCCGGACAATTCGCTAAGCCGCGCTCTTCGGCAACCGAGACCATAGACGGTATCACTCTGCCGAGCTACCGCGGTGATAATATTAACGGCATGGCCTTTACCGAAGCATCCCGTATGCCTGACCCTGAACGTCTTTTGAAAGCTTATGGTCAAGCGGCGTCTACGCTGAACCTGTTACGGGCGTTTTCTACGGGTGGTTATGCCAATCTCAACAATATCCACAAATGGACTTTGGGCTATGTCAAAGACAGTCCACAATCTCAACGTTACTCTGATTTGTGCGACAAAATCAGCGACGCTATGGACTTTATGCAGGCTTGTGGGGTGACGCCAGAGAGCACGCCGCAAATGGCCGCGACTGAGTATTATACCTCTCACGAGGGGCTGTTGCTCGGCTATGAGCAAGCTATGACCCGCATCGATAGCACGTCTGGTCGTTGGTACGACACGTCGGCGCATATGTTGTGGATAGGTAATCGCACCCGTGATTTGGACGGGGCGCATATTGAGTTTTGTAAGGGTGTTGAAAATCCGATTGCCGTTAAAATAGGCCCTGAATTGGGTGCGGATGAACTGCTGAAATTAATCGATGCTTTAAACCCGAAAAATGAGGCGGGCCGCATTACACTGATTTCTCGCTATGGCCACGAGCAAGTCGCCAAGGAACTCCCTGCTCTGGCCCGCGCCGTAAAACGATCTGGGCGGCATGTTGTCTGGTCTTGCGACCCTATGCACGGCAATACGCTGAAAACGTCTTCGGGTTATAAAACCCGGCCATTTGATATGATATTGTCAGAGGTCAAGAACTTCATGCGGGTTTTGCATTCAGAAGGCTGCTGGCCGGGTGGTGTGCATTTTGAGATGACTGGGCAAAACGTCACCGAGTGTATTGGTGGTGCCAGAGAACTGCGCGAAGAAGACCTTTCGTCCAGATATCACACCCATTGCGATCCGCGCTTAAATGCTGATCAGGCTTTGGAATTGGCATTTTTGATAGCAGAAGAGTTACGCGTAAACCGTTCGGATGAACATGCGGTGGCGGTATAGGATCGGGTTTAAGGTATAAAAAAACCGCCCCGAAATATCGGAGCGGTTCACTATTTTAAACATGCGTCCCCTAAACAAGGGAGATATGTTTTAGATGTCTTTTAGCGCTGCAGAAGCTTTAAACTGGATACCAGTTTTAGCTTTGCTCATCATTGTCTGGCCCGTAGCAGGGTTGCGCATTTCGCGTGAAGCACGATGCTTAGCAACAAATTTACCAAAGCCCGGCATATTAACTTCGCCGCCGTCGCCTTCTGATTTTAGATGGCCAACAATTGCACCAGTAAAAGCTTCGAAATATTCAGCTGCTTGTGCCTGTGTGCATCCGCACTGAGTGGCAACTGCGCTGACAAGTTCTTTCTTGTTCATGGGTATCTCCCTTAGTATTTGTTCCGCCCGGAATGCGCGAAAGTCTTAATAAGGAGCATTCACTGCTTTAATGGTTAATACAAGGTTAAAACCCGCGCTAAACGTGGTTTTTTACGTTATTTTGACTAACATTTTTCCCTGCTTATTTCCGGAAAATAACCGCAAAAATGCCTCTGGAGCATTGTCCAAACCTTCTAAGACTGTCTCTTGTTGTACCAACTTACCAGACGCCATAAGCGGGCCTAATTTGGCGAAATACTCAAGGGCATATTTGCTGTAATTGGAAACTATAAAACCTTGAACTTTCAGTGACTTACCGACAATCATCACCAAATTTGAAGGACCAGGAACTGGCGTTTCATCATTATAAGCAGAAATCATACCGCAGACCGCCATACGCCCGAATATCTTCATATTATTCAAGGCCGCTTCAAGCATGGCTCCACCTACATTTTCGAAATAAACGTCAATTCCATCCGGAGCCACTTTTCTGATGGCTTTTGTCATATCTTCGGTGGTTTTGTAGTTTATTGCCGAATCACATCCATGTGATTCGAGCCATTTACACTTGGCATCTGTACCCGCAATTCCGATAACTATGGCTCCGTCGGCTTTAGCCAATTGACATACGGTTGACCCAACCGCACCAGCTGCACCTGATACCAAAACTGTCTCACCCGGCTGAAATTCCGCGACTTTATACAGCCCTGCATATGCGGTCAGCCCCGGCATTCCCGCGACACCGAGGAAGGCTTGGGGCGGTAACATGGCCGGGTCGATTTTCTGTAGCATGACTTTTTGCAAGTCTTCAACCTTGGCCGTAAACATTGAACGCCAGCCGAGCATGGTCATAACCCAATCGCCGACTTTATAATCCTTATGACCGGAATGAGTGACCTCACCTACGGCACCGCCTTCTAGAGGTTGTCCGATTTGAAACGGCTCGATATAAGTTTTGATACCCGTCATCCGTCCGCGCATATATGGATCAACACTCATCCAGTGGTTCTTGACTGTTATCTCGCCCGCGCCCGCAGGCTCGACATCCGTAGTGGTCATTTGAAAAGTGCCGGTGGTCGGTAAACCCTTCGGGTATTCCGTCAGACAAACATTTTTTGATGTTAATGTCATAATATGCTCCATATGCAATTTGTTGTATTTAGGCTTAGAACCTATTCATCTCATCATTTCTGTTGACCATAACCGTTTCTGGAGCAAGGAAACGTGTCGCAGGACTAGCTCGTTAATTCAAGACACATTTTCGCAGAACCAGAGGCGGTTATGGTCAACCCTTTGGGCTCTTATTATGTGTTCCCTGATTGCGTTGCAAAGCCTTGGATGTGAATGACACGTCCTGCCGCCTTGCGCCTGCTCAGAAAATACATAATAAGAGCAGAATTGATGAGATGAATAGGTTCTAAGCCTAGCCTATCTAGCACTTGAATTACCAGTTAGTATAGAGGAAACTTGCTTGATCAGGAGAACTTTATGAATTCGGACTCACTTAAAATTGGTGTCATAGGTGCCGGCGTATTTGGCAATTACCATGCGGGCAAGTGCGCCGACCATCCCCGCCATGATTTTATCGGTATATTTGATCCCGACCACGCGCGTGTCAAAGCCGCAGCCAAAAAGCACGGCACCCGCGGCTTTGATAATTGCAATACATTACTGTCAGGCGTCGATGCGGTAATAATCGCCAGTATTGCAATTCACCACGGACCAATTGCTATTGCCGCCTTACGCGCAGGTCGACATGTCTTTGTCGAAAAACCTATTGCGGCAGATCTGGAAACTGCGCAGACAATGGTTCGGCTCGCCGAGGAAAATGGTTTAGTCTTACAAGTCGGTCACCAAGAAAGATTTGTCGCCCGCGCAATCGGCCTCGACAGTGCGCCCAAAAAACCGCTTAAAATAACCGCCACACGTTTTGGCCCTGTATCAGAACGCGGTACGGATGTATCCGTTACCCTCGATTTGATGACACACGACTTGGATATGGCAATGTGGCTTATGGGCGAACGCCCTACCACCGTAGAAGGCGAAGCCATGTGCGTATATTCTGACACGCCTGACGCTGCCCGTGCCAAGCTGACTTTTAAAAACGGCGCAACGGCACATTTCGAAGCCAGCCGCTGCGCGGACGGCCCCGAGCGCGTGATGCGGATTGATTACCCGAACGGATATGTGCGCATAGATTTCGTAAACAAGACCTTCGAGGACACGACGGGTTACGGTTTTAATAAAGACTTCGCCGACCACCCCCTTGCCCTAGACAGCCTTGGTGCGGGAACCTGCGCATTTACATCAGCAATCCTCGACGGCACCCCTATTGCCATTACTGGACAAGACGGGTTAAACGCTCTAGAAATAGCGTTAAAAATAGACGGGAAACTATTATGAAAACTGGACTTTTTAAAATTGGGTTGGGCATACTCATAATTTTGGGCATTATTCTTGCTTTTAACTGGGGCAATCTCCAGCGCCTGATCCGCGTGAAGGCTTTGTTTGACGCTAATAAAATCGTACAAAACTTTTCCAATATGGACGGACTTTTATATGCAAGCCCCCTACCGAAAAGCGGTGCCGTGCATAACTGGCCAATTGCGATCACTCCGCTCCCGCTCTCTTATTCTGATCGCGGTCGGGAGAAAGACACAAAGGCTATGCTCGAAGAACTGAGCACAACGGCTTTGGTTGTCGTCAAAGACGGCACAATCGTATTTGAAGATTATTATCAAGGTACAGGCAAAGACGATTTGCGGATTTCTTGGTCCATGTCAAAATCATTTGTATCAGCCCTCACGGGCCTGGCTTTGGAACGCGGTGATATCGAAAGCCTAGACGATCCGGTGACAAAATACGCGCCCAGCCTTAAGGGTTCATCTTATGACGGCGTGTCCTTGCTTGATGTTATGAATATGGCCAGCGGCATTGAATTTGACGAAGACTATCTCGACCCCAAATCCGACATTAATAAAATGGGCACGGTTTTGGCCGTCGGTGGTTCCTTGGACAAATTCGCCGCAGGTCAAAAGAACATTGCCCGCCCGGCTGGCGAAGCGTGGGCATATTGCTCCATCGATACCCATGTTATTTCTATGGTTTTGCGTTCGGCTACGGATATGACTTTGCAGGAATATTTTATTGAAAACCTATGGTCTAAAATCGGTGCCAGTGCCGATGCGACCTACTCCACCGACAGCAAAGGCAATGCATTTGCACTTGGTGGCCTTAATATGCGCACCCGCGATTACGCCCTGTTCGGTGAGCTGTTTCGCAATGAAGGCACCAGAATAGATGAAAATGGGAATACCACACAAATCATCCCGGCAGACTGGGTCCGCGCTTCAACTACGCCTAGCGCCCCGCCCATGATTGACGGCCATAATATGACCGAAGATGGCAGTGAATTTGGTTATGGATATCAATGGTGGATACCACCAAATGCAGACGGTGAATACTATGCCGTTGGTGTATATGGGCAGTATATTTACGTCAATCCAAAGGCCGGCATCGTCATTGCTAAAAACGCCGCCCACCGCGAATTTATGGAAGCCGACCCAAGCGGCGAAGGCTATATGGCGCAAAACATCACCCTGTTCCGCGCCATAGCCAAGCACTATTCGGATTGGGGACAGGAGTAATAATCTTTCCTTCCCCTGCTCTTACGGGGGAAGTACCCCGAAGGGGGGATGGGGGCCGGCGCTCTTGCGTCGTTACAATGGTACAATATTAGACAAGAATATGTTGCGTACAAGATGTACGCGCCCCCATCGAGCGCCAAGAGGCGCCCACTTCCCCCATAAATGGGGGAAGAAAAACAGAAGGAAACCAAAATGCTACAATCTCCACTCCTTATCCTCGCTATAGTTTCTGCAGTCATTTTCTGCTTACTGCGCCAACGGGATTTTTTCGCCCTGCGCCCCTTTGTTAAAGCCGCTATGGCAGTGTTACTAGCGGTTTATTGCCTGCAAACGCCAACGGTTCCGTTATACATTATGGCTGCAGGGTTCGCCCTGTCCGCACTTGGTGACTTCTTCTTAGACTTAAGGGGCGAGAAATGGTTCCTGCCGGGGCTAATTTCGTTTTTCATCGCCCATGTGGCTTTCGCGGTTTATCTGCTCCCCCACGCCGTTCCTCTGTCCATGTATACCGGGTTTGAATGGGGTAAGTCAGCCGCATTGATAGCCGCAACGCTCGGGTTTTATATCTGGCTGAAACCTGCCCTACCGAGCGACATGAAAATCCCTGTCGCGGCCTATTCCGTGGTCATCACAATCATGGGCATAGCCGCTCTGACCACTACCTTACCTTCATTGCTCGTACCCATCGGCGCAGTGCTGTTCATAGCCTCGGACGTAGTGCTCTCGGTCGAGCGTTTCAAATTCAAATTCAAATTTTTATTTTTGGCCGACAAGCAAATAAACTGGACCCTCTATGCAAGTGGCCAGATTTTGTTGGCGGTTGGGGTAGTTAGCGGGATTTAGTCGAAAGTATTTTTTATTATATTCCTTTTTTTTCGGCCACCTACATGTTTGAGAAAACTGCTTGGGATGACCAAGCTAATGCCACCAAACACCAACACGGCGATGAAACTATATTGATAGTAGTTCCCGCCAAAAGACGTTCCAAAAGCAAAATAAGCGGATGAGAGGCTAGCCACAAGCAATGAAATTAGAAGTACCGCATATTTTACTTTTTGTCCTATTAATACAAACAATATGTGAGACAACATACTCAGTATAAGAAAGATTTTACACCAGGTTATTAATATACCTGCCTTATGGATACTGATTATCCATTGATCATTTTTAAACTGATCTAATATTTCTTGCGGCGGTGCATAAAAGAAGAAAAGTAGGCCACGAAAGATATAGAAAGCTAGAACAACACCCAATATCCAAAACACCCCATAAAACAATACTGTCTTCACTCGCCCCACCTAAAGCGTCACCAATTCTTCTGCTAATGTCGGATGAACTGCGCAGGTAGCATCGAAGTCGGCTTTGGTTAGTCCGGCTTTTACTGCAATGGCTGCAGCTTGGATTATTTCTCCGGCGTAATCACCGACAATATGCAGGCCGACAACGCGTTCTTTTTTGCCTGCCGTAATCATTTTCATAAAGCATCTGTGCTCTGAACCTGAGAGCAGGTTTTTCATGGGGCGGAAATCTGTGGTGTAAACTTTGACGCCTTTGTGTTTCGCGCGGGCGTCAGTTTCCGACAGACCAACCGAGCCAACAGGTGGTTGGGTGAATACCGCGCTGGCGATATCCGAATGGTCATAGGCGGTCGGGTTATCCTTATACACGGTCTCGACAAATGCCATGCCTTCACGGATTGCAACGGGGGTTAAATTAACCCGGTCGGTGACATCACCAACGGCGTAGATATTGGCTTTATTGGTCTTGGAAAATTCGTTGACAATCACCGCGCCTTTATCGTTCATTTTGACGCCGGCTTTCTCGAGACCAAGACCCCGCGTATTGGGAACACGTCCTGTCGCCATCATCACTAAATCAGTGGCGACTTGGAATCCGTCCTCGAATGTGACCTTAAGACCGCCACCTATCTTCTTGATAGATAAAGGACTTTGTCCGTATTTGACATCAATTCGGTTTAGGCGTTGGCCTTTGTGTACGGCTTCGCGCACATCATCATCAAAGCCGCGCAGGAGTTTATCACCCCTATAAACCTGTGTTGTTTTAGCACCCAGCCCAGCAAATATACCTGCAAATTCACAAGCAATGTAGCCGCCGCCTATGACCATAATCCGCTCTGGCAAAGTATCCAAATGAAACGCATCATCCGACGTAATCGTATATTGTGAACCCGGAATTTCAGGTGACCAAGGCCGCCCACCCGTAGCGATTAAAAT
>JAJFFM010000168.1 GCA_021776675.1 Robiginitomaculum sp. | reverse complement strand
TGGCGTCGGATAATTCTTGCCGACGCTTATTCTTGCGGGTGTGGTCCAGAAATATCCGGTAGGCTATCTGGAATAACCACGATTTGGTTTTCGTGTCGTCTTTGACCTGACCCATGCTTTGAAAGGCTCGCAGGAATGTATCTTGCGCCAAATCGTCCGCGAGCGCCGCATTGCGGGTAAGACGGCGCAGAAACGCCCGTATCTGCCCTTGGTGGGTTTTTACGAGCGCCGCACATAACTGCGCGTGATTATGTTTCTTGTTGGGGGTCAAGTCGGGATCAAAACCTATTCCGGGTCTTTGCGGCTAATCATGAACCAGAAGCCGAGATAGGCAAGGCCGATGAACAATGGGAACATAGCTAGACCGCCGAGTACGCCTTGTGCTTCGTCTTCAGGAACAACGCCGCCAAATATGAAAAATGCTGCGCCGACTGCCACAAGTATCATACCTGTGCGTAAGTCTGAATGAGAGCGTTTGCCGGTAAAACCGACGGCGCGGATAATTTCGGGGGAGATGTCTTTATCCTTGTCGAGCATGGCTTTTACCAGCTCTACATTCTTTCCGCGGGCTTTATTACGAAAATATAGTCCTAAAAATACAATCAACGGGATCATCCCGAATATGCCGATTACTGCAAATGTTCCTTCCATGGGAACCTCCTTTTTTGTTTAACTTATACACCTAAGACGATGTCAGCTAGGCATTTGGATGCAATTAATTTCACGGAGTTGTGAAAACCTTGTCCTATGCAGTTCCATCTCTCCCCACTATACACGAATTAACACCAGAAAATAACATATGAGGAGAAAAATATGCAAAAGACAATTAGGAACCTGATTTTAGGTACGGCTTTACTAAATGTGGTCGCAATCTCAAATGTGAGCTTTGCTGCAGACGGTCCAAAGCCAACCGCTTCTGAAGATCAGACTTATGATAGTTTAGACATACCGTCTGGTTCTTACGTCATGGATAAATCCCATGGTTATGTGACCTTTAGCTATTCTCACAAAGGTCTGTCTAACCCAGTATTACGGTTTAATGATGTAGATGCAACTTTGGTTCTGGATGCTGAAAATCCAGAAAATTCGCAAATAGATGTAACAATCATGGCAGCGAATATTGATAGCGGAGTCGCAAAATTTGATACGCATTTAAATGGCGTGGATTTTTTTAACACGGCGGAAAACCCGAAAATCACGTTTCAATCCACAAGTTTTTCCCGCGAGAGTGCGAGCAGTGGCACTATGAGCGGTGATTTAACTATGATGGGCGTGACGAAATCCGTCGGCTTTGATGTGGTTCTTGTTGGCACTGCGGACGGCAAGAAGCCGACAATAGGTGTTGAAGGGCAGGCGGAACTGCTGCGGTCTGAATTTAAGCTTGGTAAATACGTTCCATATGTGGGAGACAAGGTTAGTATTTCTATTTCAGCGGAATTTAACAAGGTGGACTAATGACGGATACATTAAAAACGGATAGCAAATCATATAACAAAGTCGCCGTCTGGCTGCATTGGAGCATTGGTATATTAATCGGGCTTTTGCTCGTGATCGGTTTTTTAATGGGCAACATCCCGAAGGACGATATTTCGCTCAGGGCATTGGTATATAATTGGCACAAAACCATTGGTATGCTGATTTTGGTGTTGTCTGTTGTGCGTTTGCTTTGGAAGTTGACCCATAAAGCACCTGCGCCATTACCCGGCTTGAAACCATGGGAAAAAATGGTGGCTAAATCTCTGCATTCTTTGTTTTATGTATTTATGATCGGCATGCCTTTGCTTGGGTGGGCGATTATTTCTACATCGCGTTTTCCGTCGTTCTTTTTTAACTCGGCGAAAATGCGTATCCCTGAGCTACCGTTTTGGCAAGGATTGGACAAAGTCGCTAAGCACGACATGCATGAATTTTTCGAAGAAACTCATGAATTGATGGCTTTTGCTGGGATTGCTTTGATAGTGCTGCATGTATTTGCGGCTCTGAAACACCACAAAACAGGTAAAGATATTTTGGTGCGGATGATGCCAAACTATATGCGCAAAAAATAATATATGAGACGTTTGAACTTTATTGCTGGTTTTTTGGTGGTGCTTGCGTGTGGCGGGGCGAGTGTGCAGGCACAAGACCCGCAGATAGAAAACATTAATTCTGAACCAAATATATCTGGTTGGACGGTCAATAAAACTGAAACCACTCTTGCTTTTTCGGGCATACAGAGCGGCGAAGCTTTTACGGGTTCGTTTTCTGATTTTGATGCCGTGATAAATTTTGACCCTGAAAATCTTGCTGATGCCAAAGTTGTTGTCACAATTGATATGAACAGTGCGCAGACAGATGACCTTGAGAGCACAAATGCGCTGCCGAGCAAAGAATGGTTCAATATTCGCAAATTCCCTGTCGCAAAATTCGAAGCTTCTGAGTTCAAACATTTAAGCGGGGACAAGTATGAGGCTAAAGGTAATTTGTCTATTCGGGGCATCACCAAAGGTATTACTCTGCCATTTAACTTAAAAATAGAAAATGGCCATGCAAGTATGGAGGCTGCTCTAAATATCAATCGTACCACTTACAAAATCGGTACAGGCATGTGGGCAAGCAAAGACTGGGTCGAGCATATAATTAATATAAATATCCATCTTGAGGCCAAACAGAATAAATAGATTGTTACTCCAATTTTGAACTATACAAACACTGTATTTGGGAGCTAAATTTGTGATGCTAAGCCAGTTATGCTAAAATTATGTAGAACTTGCTTCACGCAGCAGTTCTAATTCCATCCATTCTTCTTCGCATTTTTCCAATTTAGTTTGGACTTTGTCCAGGCCTTCAATTGTCTGCGTAAACCCGTCCGGGTCTTTGATATAGTATTCAGGGTCTTCCAGCTTGGTATTGAGCGCAGCCAGTTCAGCCTCTAAAGCCGCAATGGTCTTTGGAAGTGTTTCCAGTGCAAATTTATGTTTGTAACTAAGCTTTGGTTTGTCGGTATTTTTACTTGCTTTTGAAACACTGGAGCTAGTTTTTTTGCGGTCTTTTTCTACAGATTTCACGCCGTAACCACGTTGTGCGATCATATCGCTATACCCGCCTGCATATTCTTGCCATTTTCCCGTATTGTGTGCATCCCCCTCGAAAGCAATGACAGAATTTACGGTACGATCAAGGAAATCGCGGTCATGAGAAACCAGCAATACAGTGCCTTTGTAATCTGCGATAAGTTCTTGCAATAAGTCCAATGTCTCCAGATCGAGGTCATTTGTCGGTTCATCGAGAATAAGTAGATTGGACGGTAGGCGCAGACCACGAGCCAGTTCTAAGCGTGCACGTTCCCCGCCTGATAACCTGTGGATAGGGGTGCGTTGTTGCTCGGATAAAAATAGGAAATCCTTCATATAGCCGATGACATGTTTTTGGATGTCTCCAACCATTACACTGTCACCGCCGCCGCCTGTCAGTGCGTCTTTCAGTGTTGTATCTGGATCAAGACCTTCGCGCTTTTGATCAAGCACCAATGATTGGAGGTTCGTGCCAAGTTTTATGGTGCCGTCGTCTGTGTCCAATTGCCCCATAATCAATTTCAAAAGCGTGGTTTTACCGCTGCCATTGGGGCCGATAATACCGATCCGGTCACCACGAGCAATACGGGTCGAGAAATCATCAATGATGATACGATCTCCAAATGCCTTGCTGACATGTTCTAATTTGGCAACCAATTTGCCTGATGTTTGTCCTTCTGTGACGCTGATATTGGCTTTGCCGACGGATTGTTTTTCATTGCGTTTGGTGTCGCGCAAACCGCCCAGTTCTTTCAGGCGGCGGACATTGCGTTTGCGGCGACCAGAGACACCGTGGACAACCCAATGTTGCTCGCGCTCAATTTTGCGCGACAGCTTGTGGCGGTCAAGTTCTTCTTGTTCCAAAAAGTTATCACGCCAATCCTCAAAACTTCCAAAACCTTTGTTGATTTGCCGTGTCTCGCCCCTGTCAACCCAAATAGTTTCGCGAGTCAATTTGGATAGAAACCGCCTATCATGGGAGATTAATATTAATGCGCCTTTATAAGACGACAGCTCTTCCTCAAGCCACTCAATAATCGGCAAATCCAGATGGTTGGTAGGTTCGTCTAACATTAACAAATCAGGCTCTGGAGCCAAGGCACGGGCGAGCGCCGCACGGCGCGATTCACCGCCTGAGATATTTTTTGGATTGGCATTTCCGTCCAACCCAAGTGCGTCCATTAGGTAATGGGTGCGATAACCATCATCTGCCCCCTCAAGCCCCCCAGCAATATATTCGCTGAGGTTACTATAGGTTGATAAATCTGGTTCTTGGTGCATATAGCGGACTGTCGTACCGGGTTTTAAAAACCGCTCCCCTTCGTCCGGCTGAATTATGCCTGCTGCAATTTTTAGTAATGTGGATTTACCCGACCCGTTACGCCCAACCAAACACATGCGTGCGCCGGGGCTCACGGTGAACTCCGCACCCTCTATCAAAGGCGTTGTGCCAAAGGACAGGTGGATGTTCTTTAATGTGAGAATTGGTGGCGCCATGCTTTATCTTTGTTTCATTATCGGAAATGACTATTTGGAGGCTTATATGTTGGTAGGCGGAATTTTCACTTAAAAAAAACATTTTTATGAGAATCCTAAAATTATTTAGTAGGGAAGCCATGTGATCACACGGGCTTGATAATAAACAAACTGCATAACTGTGAGTAATATTACAGTTTTGCAGCTTTAAATTGCTAAATTTAGGATTATCTAGGTGGGATTGTGTTGCATAAACACATCATTAACAGGGATTAATGCATATTTAATGCAGAATAAGCTATAATTTATACACACAGCTAGTATGGTTATAGTAATAAATCGAATTATGTTGTGCGAAATGTATAGGAGAAAAATGCTTAAGAAGCGAAACATATGTATCTCAAGAGGATTAAACCTTACTAAGACAGGCTTTGGAGAAAATTCCGAAAATCCGTCAATGCTTAGGTCTGCTTTGCTTGTCTGTGCGAGTTTAACGCTTTTTGCAACTAATGCCGCTTATGCGCAAAGCCAAGATGATGAAGCGCCAATTGAAGAAACTGTAGAGCAACTTATTATTGCTACAACAACACCCGAAATATCTGACACCGATACATTGCCTCGGGATTTACAGCCCGAAGTTTTGAAAACACCTACGGTTCGCACAATCAACCCCAGAGATATTAAGAGGGATAGAAATGCGCGTAGCAATCGTTGGGATACATATGCGCTAACACAGCCAACCGGTTTGAGCGTCGCCAATGTGCGTCCACCACAACCCATTGCAAGTACGCGTATGCAGGCGGATGTTTT
>JAJFFM010000167.1 GCA_021776675.1 Robiginitomaculum sp. | reverse complement strand
GCCTTGGCTTGCTCCGCCGCTTTTTCTAACTGTTTGGATATGTTCACTTCTGGAGGTTTAGGTGTTGTTGACTGCGCGGTTTTTGTTGGTGGTTTGCGTTCAGATGAAGACGCAGTTTTAGAAACAGCTTTAGCAATAGAAGGCTTTGTGGGTGCTATAGCTGGAATATCCACGCCCATATCGTCCCACCAAGCATGGCTAGCCTCAAGTGCGGCTTTTAATTCTTGTTCTATGCTTGGTTCTGTCATTTGGTTTTGTCCAATCTACTTTGCCCAATCTATTTGGAGCGTATCACAGTATGCACATTGGCTTCAATAGAGCGGATGATGGCTCCGGCAATATCTTTTCCGGTCGCAGTTTCGATACCCTGCAAGCCGGGGGAAGAGTTTACCTCCAGAATTTTTGGCCCTGTATTACTGCGCAGTATGTCTACACCCGCCACATTCAATCCCAATATGCGCGCCGCTTTGATGGCGGTGCGACGTTCTTCGGTTGTGGTTTTGACTTTTTGTGCATTTCCGCCTTGGTGTAGGTTTGAGCGAAATTCTCCCGGCTGAGCTGTGCGCTGGATGGCACCAACAACTTTACCGTCGACCACCAACAAGCGGACATCGGTACCGGAAGCTTCTTTGACAAATTCCTGCACCAAAAAATGCGCGTTCAGCCCGCGAAAGGCTTCGACTAAAGCCGAAGCCGCTTTTTTGGTATCTGCCAACACCACGCCTTTGCCTTGGGTCGATGATAATAATTTGACCACGACTGGTGAACCACCCGCCAGATCAATAATTTCGGACGTATCACGCGATGACATAGCAAAGGCTGTGTTGGGCATGCCGAGCCTATGCTGTGCCAGCATTTGGTGGGCAAGAAGTTTATCTCGCGACGCGCCTATAGCTGCGGCAGAGTTGAGGCAATAGACACCCATCATTTCAAATTGGCGAACAATAGCCATGCCGTAAAATGTCATGCGCGTACCAATACGCGGAATGATCGCGTCATAACGGGGCAGGGCGCTGCCGTCATAATGCACGGCAGGAGAATGCTCGTTGATGGCCATATAGCAGCGGCTGGTCTCTATACATTCTATCACATGACCACGTGCTTCTGCGGCCTCTATCATTTTCCTATTTGAGTAATTGCCGGGTTCTTGGGTCAATATGCCAATACGCAAAGGGCGGCGGGTTTGGTTTTTACGGCGGCGTTTCTTGTAAACATCATAAGAGAGTTCTGGCTGTAGATGTGCTGCGGATGGATCAATATGCCAATGTTCGCTCTTGGGTTCGCTAATAGCCGAACGACCAAGTAGCATGCGGTAATCCATAGTTTCGCGGTTAGTTAGAGTTATTTCTATGGGCCATGTGTTGTCGCCTATAGTGACCGGTGTTTCAATCACATACCGCGATTCGCTTTCACCGTTGGAGCTTACTACCGAGCGTTTGCCTATAACGCGGGCCGAGCACACAACTTCAATGCGGGGGTCGTCTGGGTCGGGGTGCATAATAAAACGCACCTGTGGGTTTTCACTGCTACCAAATGGTTCGACCGCTACGGCGTGCAGGGCAGAGGTGCGCGCACCCGTATCTATCTTGGCCTTGATAGCTGGCAGGCCGAGGCTCGGCAGGGATACCCATTCTGCCCATCCTAAAGTTAATTTAGAGGCTAAAGTTAATTCGTTGCTCATATTTTAACTACCAAAATTCGTGCTTATGCTTTACGCCGTCATTGCAAGCGTTTAACACCTAAATGAAGACAACAGCAATCGGGAAAAATTATGCCAGAGAATGTATCTGAGAATGTATCTGAGAATGTTCAGGAAACTATACAGCGCGAGAGCATGGAATATGATGTAGTCATCGTTGGGGCCGGGCCTTCGGGCTTGTCAGCAGCGATTAGATTGAAGCAACTTGGCGGGGACGACATCAATGTTGTGGTTCTTGAAAAGGGCTCGGAAGTCGGCGCGCATATATTGTCTGGCGCAATTCTTGATCCAAGCGGTTTAGAGGCGCTTATCCCGGATTGGAAAGATAAAAATGCGCCGATCAGCGTGCAGGTTAAAGAAGATAAATTTCTAACTCTGACTGAAAACGGCGCAAAAACTATACCTAACTTTATCATGCCGCCTTTGATGAATAATCACGGCAATTATATCGTGTCTATGGGTAATGTCTGTCGCTGGATGGCCGAACAAGCGGAAGGTTTGGGCGTAGAAATCTTCCCGGGCATGTCATGTTCGCAACTGGTCTATGATGACAAGGGTGCCGTTAAGGGTGTAGTTGCGGGAGAATTTGGTAAAGGCCGTGCGGATAGTACCGAGACACCGGGCTATGAGCCGGGCATGGAACTGCACGGCAAATATGTATTTTTGTGCGAAGGTGCGCGCGGGTCTCTAACCAAGCAGGCTATTGAGAAATTCGGTTTGGACGCAGATTGCGATGTTGCAAAATACGGACTCGGTATCAAAGAAATTTGGGATATCAGGCCGGAAAATCACCAAGAAGGTAAAGTTCTGCACACTTCCGGCTGGCCTGTAAATGATAATGCAGGCGGTGGTTCGTTCATGTATCATGGTGAAAACAATCAAGTTTATATCGGTTATATTATCGACCTTAGTTACAAAAATCCGCACCTTTACCCATATATGGAGTTCCAACATTGGAAGCATCATCCTGAAATCGCCAAAGTATTAAAAGGCGGTAAAAGGGTGTCTTACGGTGCGCGAGCTGTGACTAAAGGTGGCTTCCAGTCTATTCCAAAAACGGCCTTTCCGGGCGGCGCGTTACTCGGATGTTCAGCAGGCCTGGTTAATTTGCCGCGCATTAAAGGTAATCATAATGCGATGCATTCCGGTAAGGCCGCAGCAGAAGCAGCATATGCTGCTTTACAAGACGGTCGTTCAGGTGATGAGTTATCTGAATATGATGCGAATTTACGCTCGGGGCCAGTTGGTAAAGATTTAAAGCCGGTGAAAAATGTTGCGCCGCTCAATACCCGCTACGGCGCTAAGCTCGGCGGTATGATGCTGGGCGGTATGGATATGTGGTTTGCCACAATATTCAGGTTCAATCTGTTTGGTACGCTTAAGCACGGTAAAACGGATGCTGCTGCTCTTGGTGATGCCGCTGATTATCCGGTGATTAAGTACCCTAAGCCAGATGGTGTGCTGTCCTTTGATCGCCTCACCAGTGTCAGTTTTTCTGCAACCAATCACGCAGAAGAACAACCAAGTCATTTGAAACTTGCTGATGCGGATATACCGCTTAGCGTTAATTTACCAAAATGGGCAGAACCGGCGCAACGTTATTGTCCGGCAGGTGTGTACGAAATTTTGGAAGAAAATGGTGAGCAACGTTTCCAGGTTAATGCGCAAAATTGTGTGCACTGTAAAACTTGCGACATCAAAGATCCGAGCCAAAATATTAATTGGGAAACGCCAGAAGGTGGCGGTGGCCCTAATTACCCAAATATGTAAGGCCAAATTTAAGGCCAGATATAAGACCAAAATCTAAGGCAAGTTAATGGTAAAACTAAAGTCCATAATTAAAGCTCCAGCTTTTGTAATCGCTCTTGCAGGTATATCTGCCTGCACGACAACAGGCGGTATGAATTCTGCGGACAGTGGCCAATCACTGTCGCCAAAGGCGCAGCTTTACGCGGATTATATTTCAGCTCGTTATGCCAACAATTTAAATGACGCTGCCTCACGGGCAGATTATTTCACAAAGGCATTTGCAAAACGCCCCAGCGATTTGGAGTTGGGACAGAAAGCTTTGGCGGCAGCAATCAATACAGGGGACTATACACTAGCGCGCATTTTAGCGACTGAAGTTTTAACTATCGACGAAACGAACGGCAGTGCGCGCGCAGTATTAGGTGTAAATGCACTTGTTAGAGGAAACTATGAAAAATCAATAGCTTATCTTGAGTATGCTAATGCTGGAATTGGGGTAGAAATTTTCAATTCTCTCATGCGCGGTTGGGCACAAATTGGGCTGGGAGATACAGATGCTGCAATCCTGACATTCGAGAGTATGCAGGGCGGGAAATATTTTGAATTTCTCGGCAGGTTGCAAAAAGCCATCATCAATATGCAAGAAGGAGATGTGGAGGCCGTCGCAAATTCATTTGCGGAGTTGGAAGAAATCGGTTTAGCCCCAGTCGAAACCGTCCTTGCGCAAGCCAGAGGTTTCATGGCGAAAGGCGAAAAAAATAAAGCGCTAGAGAAACTAAACACTTACGCCGAAGCGAACGGCGGGGCACTAACGGGACCCGTTCGTTTTTATATTGACGCTATCGGAGCAGATAAACCAGTACAGTGGAAATTGACCCCGGCGCAATCTGCATCGCGGGCTTTAAGCGAACCTGCATTTCGCTTTTTTGCGGCGCAGCAACAATACGAACCTGCCGAAACTTTCTTGCGTCTTGCGCTTGAGCTGGATCCAATGAATGATAAAGCCCGTTTATTCCTTGGGACCGTATTGGAAGAAGTTGAAAGAGATGAGGATGCATTAGCGCAATACGAACGTATCGCACAGTATTCACCGTACACAGTATCTGCTCGGCTATCAGAAGCTGAGATACATTTTGGTGATGATGAAAACGATGCCGGTATTAAAGTACTGGAATCTATTCAAGCATCCCATCCTTCAAGAGTGACGCAAAGCTCGCTTGGGCGGGCATATTTAATCATGGAAGATTACGAACAAGCTCTGCCATATTATGAAGCCTTAATCACCGATATGTCAGAGGATGAGCGTAAAGAAAATACGACAGTAAATTATCTGCGCGGTATTTGCCTTGAACGTTTGGGACGATGGGAAGAGGCCGTTGTGGATTTTGAATTTGTCCTTAAGCACAAGCCGGACAATGCCGATGCACTTAATTATCTGGGATATACGTGGGTCGACAAGGGTGTGAACTTGGCTAAAGCCTTTGAGATGATTGAAAAAGCCGTCGAGTTAGAGCCTAAAAGCGGTGCGATTATCGATAGTTTAGGATGGGCGCATTATAAATTGGGTCGGTACAACCAAGCTCGTATCAATTTGGAGGATGCCGCAGAACGCTCTCCGACAAGTGCCACAATTATTGATCATCTCGGTGATGTATATTGGAAATTGGGCCGCAAGAAAGAAGCGGGTTATCAATGGGTGCGTGCTGTGACTTTGGACCCTACTGACACAGAACTTACGACTATCAAGGCTAAAATTAAAGACGGACTCATAGACGCTAAAGCGCAATAAAAAGAATGTCCCAACCCGAAAACATCCCGACACATAAAGCTTGGACGAAAACGGCTTGGAAAGAAACGGCAAGGGCTAAGGTCAATCTAACTTTGCATGTTGGTACCGTGCAAGAGAACGGATATCATCCGTTGCACAGTTTGGTGGTGTTTGCTGATATCGGCGACGCATTAGATGCCGAATTAGCCGAAGATTTCAGTCTAAAGATCAAGGGGCCATTTGCAAATGATACGCCCGGCGGCGCAGAAAATTTGGTCATAGAAGCAGCCAAAGTTACCGCCGCGCATAATCATATTACTGCAAAACTTGCCTATACACTCGATAAAAAATTGCCAGTGTCTTCAGGCATTGGCGGTGGGAGTGCAGACGCGGCGGCGGCGCTTAAATTGTTGTCACATGCAAATCATGCAGATTGGTCAAAACATACCGAGAGCTTCTTGCCATTTGGCGCAGATGTTCCGGTTTGCTATTTGTCGCGGACATGCGTGATGGAAGGTATCGGCGAAGAAATCCTGCCGTGGCCGGGATTGGGACAAATACCGGCCGTGTTAATCAATCCGGGTGTTGGTGTGAGCACCAAAGACGTGTTCAACAAGTTTGATAATGTGGGCGTGTCATCTGATTTTACACTTCCTACTGGCTCATTATATGAAATGGCTATGTCGGGTAATAATGATTTGCAGGCCACAGCCATACAAATGCAGCCAGAAATTAAAACTGTTCTGGACGAAATTGCTGCGCAGGCTGATTGTCAATTGGCGCGTATGTCAGGCTCAGGTGCAACATGTTTTGGACTGTTTATAAGCCCACAAAAAGCGGCGCAGGCGGCGAAAACCATAAGTAAAGCACATGCTGATTGGTGGTGTGTGTCCACGATGTTAGGGGACCCATCATGAACTTCGTTAGCCCCATTTTTATTATCTTCCATGTGGCATCATTTGCGATTTTTGTCTCGCTGGCTTTTAGCGGTTTTATGATACATGCCGGATTACTCGACCACCCAGAACACCGTTCAAATCATGCCAAAGCCGTACCCACTGCGGGTGGGGTCGGTATTGCTGCGGGCTTTGGTGCGGGCATGTTGGCATTGGCTTTGTTTTACCCTTCTTACGCCGACCAAGGTCTGCTTGGCTCTCTAACGGCTCTTGGGTTGGGCATTGCCCTATTGGGGCTGTTCGATGATGTTTATGATGTTAACTCCAAATTAAAGTTCTTTGCGACTACCCTAATTGCTTGCGCCAGCGTATATATCATAGGTCCGCCGCAAATATTTCCGCTTATAGTTGGTGGCTTTCCCATACCCTATTGGCTTGGGTATGCAGGCGCCGTACTTTGGATTTTTGTCGTTACAAATGGGGTTAACTTTATGGACGGCTCCAACGGTTTGATGGCGGGGACTATGGCCATTTCCTTCGTCGCTTTATGCGTGGTGGCAGTATTGGTTGGAGCAAATGGGGTGGCGCTTATCAGTTTAGTCACGGCGGCTGCACTCATAGGGTTTTTACCGTATAATTTCGGTAATCAGGCCAAAATATTCAGCGGCGATATCGGCTCGCTTATGGTTGGGTTCCTGTTTTCAAGTGCTTCGCTTTTGTTAGTATCTGAGGCTCCGGTTTTTGGCTTGTTATATGTGGGGCCATTATTAATATTACCGTTCTTGGTCGATATTTTGCTGACGATGTTCTTGCGTGCCACTCGGCGTGAAAACTTATTTGCTCCCCATAGTTCGCA
>JAJFFM010000166.1 GCA_021776675.1 Robiginitomaculum sp. | reverse complement strand
TCGTCCCCATTATTGCTATTGTATCCGGCATAGTGTTTTTGGGCGAAGGCTTAAAAACACGCACTATCATTGCGCTGATCATCATTCTCGCGGGGCTCTACATTGCCCGCCTTGGAGAAAATCGTGCATGAAAGAAAACCGCTTCAATATCTAGCCTTTTTGATATTAATAATAACATGGGGTACAGCCTTTACCCTTGTTAGTTATACGGTTAATTACATCTCGCCCGCTTGGATGGTGTCCATACGCACAATTATCGCAGCCGTAATTCTAATTATATATGCAAGGTTTCGAGGTCATAAATTACCGCCTTTAAAAGACAAACGTTGGATTTGGTACGGGTTTATGGGTTTTGTCGGTATTGTTTTACCGTTTAATTTAACAGCCACGGGACAAATTACCGTCGATAGTGGCCTAACCTCCATTCTCGTTGGCATCATGCCGTTAATAACGATTGTTCTCGCTCACTTTCTTATCAAAGGCGAACATTTAACATGGCGAAAATCTATCGGTTTTTTCATTGGTTTCACTGGCATCGTATTTTTGTTTTTACCTGAACCGTTTAAGTGGGAACTTATCAAAGACTGGCGCGGCCAAGGGCTCATTTTATTGAGTGCAATTTGTTATTCAGTATTGGCCATTACCGCCAAACGTGCTCCCAAAACATCCGCCAGTGTTGGGGCCGCCATAATGTTGACAAGTGCTGCACTTTTTTCCACCCTTTGGGCGTTACCAACAGGAATTCCCAGCGAAATGCCGCCGCGCGGCGCAATTATTGCGCTTCTGGTCCTGGCGGTAATCACAAATGCATTTGCACAAATATTGTATTTACGGGTTATTGAAATCTTCGGGCCGAGCACAGTCTCGAAGATAAATTATGTCGTTCCAATATGCTCATTATTTGCGGGCACATTATTTTTAGGTGAAGTGATCAGCTTACGCTCTATATACGCCATGATGATTATTTTTGCAGGCCTCCTAATCGCCCGTTCAGGTAAAACCAATATTAAGTCCGCAAAAGCGCGAGGCTAAGCAATGGAAACTAGGAAACATTTATTTTACGGCGCAGCCCTCTTGACCATTTTGTTTTGGGGGACGGCCTACACTCTTATTGGCTATATAGTTGCATATGTATCGCCCGCATGGATTGTTGCCGTGCGCACGACCATAGCCGCAATTGTTTTGACGATTTACGCCCTGCTCCGTGGTCATAAATTCCCAAGCTTGCGCGATAAGGTCTGGCAGTGGTACGCATTTATGGGCTTTATCGGATTGGCTTTGCCGTTTTACCTCAATGCACGCGGGCAGGTTTATGTAGAAAGTGGTTTAACGGCAATATTAGCGGGCGTCATGCCTTTAATAACTATTGTTCTGGCGCATTTCTTTGTCAAAGATGAACATCTAAGTTGGCGCAAAGCCATTGGTTTTCTTATCGGATTTGCAGGCATCGTATTTTTGTTTTTGCCCATGCCGCTGAAATGGGATTTAGTAGAGACTTGGCGCTCCCAAGGTTTGATATTGCTAACGGCTATTTGCTATGGTTCTACGACCATTATCGCCAAAAGAGCACCGGAAACACCCGCCAGTATTGGTGCAGCCATGATGCTTCTCGCTGCATCACTCATGTCATTAATCTGGGCGCTTAGTACAGGCACCCCTGAGGTTATGCCGCCGCAGTCGGCCATTATTGCTATGATATTATTAGCCCTCGGCGGTACGGGCATCTCGCAGATATTGTATCTTCGCATCATCAAAATTAAGGGCCCGAGCTATATTGCTAAAATGGTGTATTTGGTGCCGATATTCTCAATCATATCGGGCATTATTTTCCTAAACGAACCATTTTCATGGCGCTCTATTACGGCTCTGGGCATAATCTTTGTTGGCCTGTTCATTTCGCAAATGGGTAAACGAGTATAAATTCTTCCCCTATTTTTATGGGTTTGAGCCAAAACAGGGCAAATGTCCTGTGACGCGAATGAGTACTCCGAAGGGGGGGGGGATGGGAGCTGATGCTCTTGCGGCGAAACAAAAGTATAGTTCAATCTGAAAGCTCAAAAACGCACAAGAGTGCGCGCCCCCAACGAGCGCCAAGAGGCGCCCACTTCCCCCATAAATGGGGGAAGAAAAAATTACATATCTTTTTTCAGTACCGCGAACGGATTGCTTGCATCCGGTTCTTTAAGGACACCGCTAGCTTCCCCAAGATTTAAACCATGATTAAGCGGGCCATTACCTTTGCCGAGTTTTGGAGCCGTGCGAATGGCTTCGAAGACAAATTCACGGGCTTCGCGTACCGCAGCATCTAAGGGTGCACCTTGCGCTAACATTGCAGCGGCAGCACTTGCCAGTGTACAGCCTGTGCCGTGGGTATGGCGAGAATGGATACGCGGCGCACTCATGATATGATTGCCCTCAGGCGTGACCAAAACATCCGTGATACTCTTTCCTTTATTGTTTTGGGCCAAATGACCGCCTTTCATCAAGGCGGCAAATGCGCCCATTTCCAACAGCCGCTCCCCTGCTTGGCTTAAACCACCTGCGTCAACCGGGCGAAGGCCCGTCAAGATTTCCGCTTCGTCGACATTGGGTGTGACCACATCAGCTAGCGGGATGAGGTATTCTGTCATGGCGTCTATGGCATCATCTTCCAGTAATCTATCGCCGCTGGTCGCCACCATAACGGGGTCGAGCACAACGCTAACATCTTCGGCTTCGTTGATGATAATATCCGCCACAGCTCTGATAATATCCCCATTGGCCAACATGCCAATTTTGATGACATCCGCGCCAATATCAGACAGCACGGAGCGCATCTGCGCGGCCACCAAATCCGCAGATAGAGCCTCAACTTGCTGCACACCAACAGTGTTTTGCGCCGTAATCGCCGTAATCGCAGTCGCCGAATAAACCCCGAACGCCGCACAGGTCTTTATATCAGCCTGTATCCCCGCCCCACCGGAGCTGTCGGATCCAGCGACGATGAGGACGCGGGGAGTATTTTTGTCAATCTGTGCCAAAGCAATTATTCCTCATAAGTAATAATGTTGTTTTTATTCTAAGCGGTATCATTATTCAAAAATCTCACTAACTGCTGGTTCATTCACTTCATCTACAAATTTTCTTATCAAGAATAAATCCCGTAACAAAAAAATCCAAATTAAGACTGTGATACCAATAGAAATATTTTCTTTCGTGTCCCAAGTAATATTAGTCATAGGTTCTAGAATAAATATTTCTATTAAAGTTGACCCTATAGTAAAAATAAAAAACGCTAGGCCAGTACTCCACCTACCGACATAGAACCTGTGAGCACCCAAACTGCCTAGTAAAAACCAAAACATGTATGCCCACATATTTCTTACACGCCACCTAAACTTACCTAGAGCTACCCCTCTCATCCCCGCACCACCGGAGCTGTCGGATACCGAAACGATGAGAACGCGGGGGGTATTTTAGTCATTGGAAGCTCGTCTTGACTTCTATATCCTGCCATATTCTTATATTTTTATTCTTTATCAATTTATGGAGAAATACTCCTTCCAGAACAAAGAGTAACAATAGACCCCAAAAGCGAATACTGTTTGCGAAGCTTGAAACCCCAACCTGTTGTTCTGCGACAAAAGCCACCAATAGCGGCAAAATAGACAATAGGAGAAACATGCCAACAATACCGAGTGCTGATTTCCATAGGCCAAGATACAAGCGATGAATACCTAACATACAGAATAAATACCAAAGAATGTAGGCAATTAGCATACTCTTTATACGCGTACGGTAGATTCGATTCTTGGCTCGTTCTAGGCCTTTCGGTGAATAAGCTCTCAGAACGTTGTAATCAAATTTTGCGGACATTTATCGCCTCCCAAACCCTAACCGCTTGCACAGTCTCTTCTACATCATGGACGCGCAGGATTGAAGCACCCATAGACGCGCCCCAGAGGGCACTGGCTACGCTACCGCCCAAGCGGTCTCCTGCATCACTGCCGTCTATCTTGCCCATAAAGCTTTTGCGAGATGCACCGAGCAG
>JAJFFM010000165.1 GCA_021776675.1 Robiginitomaculum sp. | reverse complement strand
GCAAGTGGGTATGCCCACCTGATACCAATAATAGCAAATACGGAAATGGGCAGTCTTGTGTCAAACGCGGAGACAAAGCATGCCCCTCCAAATGATTGACCCCAATCAGAGGAATATCCAAAGACACCGCCAAGCCTTTGGCGGCAAGCAAGCCCGTCATCACCCCACCGATAAGCCCCGGACCAGCCGTCGCAGCAACAGCGTCCAATTCGTCCCATGTTATATCTGCGGCTTTAATAGCACCCGCGATCAAGGTTTCTATTTTTTGCATATGTGCGCGAGCAGCTATTTCAGGCACCACACCGCCGTAAGGTGCATGGGCTTCGTTTTGCGAAGCCACCAAGGATGACAGCACCTCTACTTTACCATCCTGTCGTCGGCGAACCACAGAAGCGGCCGTTTCGTCACAAGAGGATTCGATGCCCAAAACAAGTGTAAATTCACGTATTGATTTAGGGGCTGATTTAGGCGCTTCATTAGGTACTGAGGTATCTTGTATATTTTTAGGCGTTTTTAACATATATTTGCCATACAGGGCTTGCCTTCTTGCGTCAATTTGAACCTTGATGCGAAACCGCGCTGCGCATAAACTCGCAGATAGGAGCACGACATGAACGACGAAATTAAAGACGACGATACAGAAGCTGAATATGAGGTCGAGCAAGGCTTGGATAAAGACTTAGGTACAGACCTGGATACTGATTTGGATATAGAGTTAGATACTGAAGAAGAAGCAGCACCAAAGCATTCCAAATTTGGCTATAAGTTAGGTAGCAAGTTTATGCTTGGTGGCTTTGCCCTGTCCATATTATTGGGCGGCGCACTCGGCGTTATCGGCAGCAAAATATTTGCAGGCCCCGATAAAACTATTCCATTACGCGCAGAATTTCAACAAAGCCTTGATGAGCTTCGCCAATCCACCCAAAGCCAAACTAAACTGCTAGGTAGCACAGCGGATAATATACAAAAAAAGTCCACATCTCGTTTGGACACTTTGCAAACAGAAAGCCAAGCTTTGGCCAATCAAATCAGAACAATGCAGCAAATTATTGCTAAGCAGCAAAGCGGTGCTGTAGCTGATTTAAAAATACTCACTGACCGCATTGACATTCTTGAAGCTTTGAGCGGGGAAAATGCGGATGTCTTTACGGGCGCAGATTCTATCGTAACGCGCCTAAATGCCCTGGAGGAAAGCACTTTAGCGCAAGTCGCAGATGAAGCCTTAGCAAAATTAACAATAGAGACAGACACAGAAGAAATAACGACGAAAAATGTCACGGACATGTCGCGAATTTCTTCAAAACCGCCCGTGGGCCCAGAAGGCGATGTACAGCAAACCGTACTAGAGAGCCTTATTGATACATTCCCGCGCGCAAAAATGCTGGCAGCGGTCAAAGCTCAGGAACAAGTTGCAAGCAAAAAAACGGGCTGGCTGAAACGAGCCCTTAGCAAGCATGTCAGAGTGGGCAATGACAATGCACCCGATCCTTATGTCATTATTGATACCGCAGAAACTGCTCTTAAGAACGGGCAAATTACGGCTTCCCTTGAACAGCTAGCCCAGCTTAACCCGCCAGTTCGCGCCAGTGCGAGCGAGTGGATTAGGACTGCTAAAAAAGCGGCCCCAAACATTGAATAGCTAAAAACACTAAACACGCAAAAACAGGAAACCATTATGGCTCGCCGTTTAATTTTACCATTGATATTACTTGTCGTCCTTGTGGGCTTGCTGGCCTATGTTGGTGGGCAAAGGGGCATCGCTTTTGAATTTTTACCTGAACAACCACAAAAAGGCGATTTCATCTCTTTACAGGCCATTATAGTTGGTGTCGCCGCAACTGTTCTTTCTATTATTGCTTTGTGGTCTTTGGTGATATGGGTGAAATTATTACCGAACCGTATGATTAAAGGCATAGGACGCCGGCGCGGCGAGCAAGGCCTTGACGCCGTGGAACAAGCCCTACTTGCAATCGAATCTGGTGATGGTTCTAAGGCCCTTAAAAAAGCGAAAAAAGCATCCGAGCTCCTTGAGCGTTCGACTTTATTGGCACTAATTTCTGCTAAAGCTGCAGAAATTGGTGGTAAACACGATGATGCTCATATGCATTTTACGACACTTAAGGATAATACCGATACGCAAGCGGCTGGACTTCGCGGGCTTGCACGGCTTGCACAGAGCAAGGGTGACCTTGCCGCAAGTGTCGGGATTGCAAAATCAGCCTTTGAAAATCCAAAAGCTCCCATATGGGCATTTGACCTTTTATATACATCCCAAACGGCTTTGCACGATTGGGGCGGCGCCCTCGAAACATTAGCCGTTGCAGAGAAACGCAAATTATTAGGCAAAGCCGAAATTAACCGTCGCCGAGCCGTATTGCTGTCCGCTAACGCAAGCACCTTAGAAGCAGGCGACCAAGAGGAAGAGGCGCTAGAGCAAGCCAAACGCGCGGCGGAGCTTTCACCAGGATTTGCACCCGGCGGTGCTTTGGCGGCAAGGTTATTGGTCAAAGCCGGGCAACCAAAAAAGGCGGCGCAAATTATTGAAAAAGCTTGGGCTCAAAACCCGCACCCTGCGTTCGCATTGGCCTATAGGGATTTGTGGCTAGACGAGCCTATCAATACCATTGCAAGAAAGATTAAAACCTTGATTAAAGCCAATGCTAAGCACCGCGAAAGCAAAATTTTGGCGGCCGAACAAGCCTTAGCAAATACAGACGGCGTTGAGGCACTAGCGGCCTTAGACGGATTACTGCAAGACGAAAATGTATCTGCGCGTGTGTGTATGTTGGCGGCACAAGCAGAAAATATGTTGGGTAATTTTGTAGATGCTGGCACTTGGCAAAATCGTGCGTCCAGCGCACCAATTGAAGCTGACTGGTCTGATCTTGATCCAGACGGGACCGCATTTGATTACAATGATACAGATTGGGAAAAATTATTGGTGTCCTACGGTGAAAATGGCACACTCATTCACCCGCGCTATGAAGCCCACAAACGCCGCCGTGTTGTCGCTGACATCGAGCCCGCGCCGCAACCATATGAAGAAACAGACATACTTGCCGCACCAAGTCCTGACAATCCGGGCGTACCGGAAATTGGCAACACAACGAGATCCGATAAACAAGATTTGTCCGAGCGTTTAGATAAGCTGTTAGACGATAGCTCTTAAGTAATTAGACGATAGATTTATACTTAAATGTAATGTAATACGCGCATAAACGCGAATGGAGTTTCCCATGTTAAAAATTTATGGTCATTTTTTGTCCATGCCTGCCAATAAAGTACGCTTATGCGCACGGTATTTAGGGCTGCCTCACGACTATATTCATATAGACATGCAATCCGGTGAACATTTAAAACCTGAATATCTTGAGATTAATGTAGCAGGGCGTGTGCCAGCTATTGAAGACGGCGGCTTTACCCTCAGCCAATCTGATGCAATTTGCAAATATCTGTGCGCACTCTCGGGACCGTCTAGATTTTACCCTGCAGACATAAAAGAACAGGCAGAGATCAACCAGTGGATCGACTTTTCTTCTCAGCATATTTTACAAGCAGTTGGCCGTATATTCTTTAATCGGGTTGTCGCCGAAATGCTCGACGAGAAGCCTGATGCAACTTCCGTTAAAACCGGTGAAAATATGTTATCCCGCGATCTTCCTTTGCTAGAAGCGCAATTAAAGGATCGAGATTATATTACGGGTGACCATATAACGCTTGCGGATACTAGCTTGATTGCGGCATTAGAGCCCAGTGAGATGTGCGGCGTTGATTTAGCGCCCTATCCCAGTATTGTGAAATGGCGCGAACGTATTATGGGACGAGAGTTTTATCAACGCGTCCATAAAAGGTTCGGCGCGGAAATGTCTGCTTAGCAATATAACCTTAACGGAGGGAAGACGCATTGCGGTCTAAATTACTAAAGCACTTGTCGATTGCTTCTGCTCTATACGCGATTTGCGTATTTGGATCGGCAACGGCCATTGCGCAAATATCTGCTGCCAATAATCCAGAGGAAGGCATTTGGGTCAAACTGTGTGCAACAGGCACGCAGGTTTTTATCCCACTTGACAATTTATCTGGTGATGAAGAACCAGCCCCCCCAGGCGGTCACAGCCAAGCTTGTCATGCCTGCGCCGATCGGCGCATTGGTGATAGCAGTGATGAAGATATCGCGTTGCGATGAAGTTTCGTAAATATCTAAATTCAAACACTAAGAAACGTAGCTATTCCCTTCAGGTACAAGACGGTGACGGTTGGAAAACTGCCCACAAAGGCAGCCCAGCATATAATACTTTTCTAAGTGCGAGCGGACAAACCGAAATTGACACACAAGATGCAAAACCATTTGCCCCAAAGTCTTACCGAGATTTTATGCTCAGCGAAGCCCATTACATTAATGCGGCCAGTAATTACGCTAAGTCTGCACGGCCAGGTGCTTACCGCATAACCCAGCTATATAAAAAACTAACCGGCAAAACACACTCTAAGCTTAAACCTTCGCCTCTTTGGTATGAACAACCGATCTTTTACATGGGCGGACATATGAATTTTTACGCGCACGGCGCGGAAATAATATGGCCAAAATATTCATCCTCAATTGATTATGAATTAGAGGTCGGCTTTGTGCTGGCCAAACCTCTTTATAACGCTACGCCCGAGCAGGCCGAAGCGGCTATTGGCGGGTTTGTTGTTTTCAATGATTTTTCGGCTCGTGATGTGCAAATGCCAGAAATGGAGAGCGGGTTTGGCCCGCAAAAATCAAAGCATTTTGCTAATGCAATATCATCTGAATTTGTCACCGCAGATGAAATTCTGCCGCACATAAATGAACTTGTTGGCACCGTTAGTATCAACGGTAAAAAAGTAAGCCGTGTATCTTCATCCGGCATGCAATATACACTCGGAGAAGCCCTGGCCCATGTTAGCCAAGCTGAGCACCTTTATCCCGGAGAATTTTTCGCTACGGGCACATTACCCGGGGGTTGTGGTTTAGAAAATGGGTATTTTCTAACTAAAGGCGATGTAGTAACAATTGCCATTGAAGGTATCGGATCTTTGACCAATAAAGTGGTTTAAAGTATGGCCGGATTTAATCCTTATTTTAGTATTGCAAAACGCCTGTTACGGATACGCAAAAAACCGATATTAGCAACCCGCTTGGGTGCAAGATGGAAATTATATCCCAGTGATTGGATAGACAACCGCATGCTAATTGGTCGTCCTTTTGAACAAGATCAGCTATTATTCGCACAAGAATGTACCGCGAAAAATGGTGTGACCGCCTTTTATGATTGCGGCGCAAATATTGGCCTCTATAGCGTATTACTAGGTGTGCGTGTCCCTAGTCTTACTGCTATTCATGCCTTTGAACCTGTGCCCAAAACATGGGCACGGTTGTGTGAAAACCTTGAACTGAATGGTTTATGCGGGTCAAAGGTTCTAAAAGACAAGGCCCAAGCGCATAATTACGGACTAGGCACAAAATCCGAAACCCTGACCATTGCCTTTGATAAAAAATCATCCGGTACAGCAACCCTTGACCAAGATGTCAAAAACGAGCCGAAACGTAACTTTTCTGATCGCCAACAAGTCCAGATACATAGTTTTGACAGCCAATTTGACATATCAGGCATATCTGCATTTATGAAGCTTGATATGGAAGGCCACGAAACACAGGCTCTTATAGGTATGGAAAACATGCTCGCCAATAATAATTGTTATTTGCAAATTGAGCTGTGGGATAAAAACCGCGAGCAAGTGATAAGCTGGCTAGCCGAGCGTGGGTATGCAGTTTTTCATAAAATTCATCATGATATTTATTTCAAACGAAACGGCTAATCACCATACACCGAGCTCTACCAATTTAGTGCGGATATGCGCTGGTAAGGTATCGGCATCACCAATACTGGATAAATCTGCAGGCGCGTCTTCGGTGTTCAGATAACGCCATCCCTGAAAAGCGCGCTTTGGTGTCGGCACTACGGGGACCAATTCCGGCGCCAATACAATACGGCAAGCCTTTCGGCCGTCCTTGGTGTGAGTTTCTGCCAAATCAACGATATTATTTCTGCATTGTATAATGCCCTTGATCACCCAGTAAATCGATCCACTTTCCATAACTTCTGTTTTTCGTCGTGGAGACATGCGGGTAATATGATCAGCAAATGCAGGTAAACCTTCTTGCCCGCGTTTAATCGCTAAGCTTTGTTGATAAGCTGCGAGGGTTTCAATAGACTTTGAACCAACCGATAATTTAATCATATGAACAGTCATGCTATATCATAGCAAGGCTAGTATAGATAAGGAAGAACCATCCGAATTAATCGGATTAATTTATCTAGGATTATTTATTTTTAACTTATCTATCCTGATTTAATTATCTTGGTGTGCTGCGCAATTGCGCTTTGAGCATATAAAACATGCCGCCCATAATCATCATAGCACCAACCAACAGAATAACAGGCGCAAAAAATTCACCCAAAGTACTTATATTTGCGAGCGGGGCAAATTTCATTTGCAACAAACTTGCGCCGATCAAAAGCAAGCCAACAATTAAAGCCGTCCAGAACGCACCAACGCCTTTTAGTTTTGCTTTGGGCGCAGTTTCCACAGCAGGTTGTTCTGATTTGGTATCACTTTCGGTCTCAATCCCAGTATCGACTCCAGTATCGGTTTCAGGTTCAGGTTCAGCCTCAATCTTAGTATCAGTCTCAATATTACCTGCAATCTCAGTTTCCGCAGCAATCTCTGTCTCAAGCTCAGTGATTTCAGGCTCGGTGGTTTCAGGCTCAGCGTTCTCAGGCTCAACGTTCTCAGGCTCGGTGGTTTCAAGTACAGATACCACGACATCTTCTTGTGCCGTTTCGTCAATTTCAGTTTCAATAATTTCAGGCGCAACAATTACAGTCTCAGCAATCTTCATTGCCTCCTCCAAAGGCACGTCTTCAGTAGTTGAATTGAACTCTAAAACTTCCGGTGCAGCAATTTCATCGACTGACATTTCAGTATCTGTCTCAACTTCCACAACTTCCACAGCTTCCGCATCTTCCATAAGGTTTTCGAGACGCTCACTCACATCTGCAGCAGCAAGGGCAATAGGCGATATGGCTTCGTCTTGCGGAGGATCTTCTTCACCGACAGGTGTTGTCGTAAATTCAGTCGCAGTCTCAGTCTCGGTCTCAGCCTCAGACTCCACTACAGTTTCAGTCTCAGTCTTGATTGCGACATCTACATCATTGTTTGCTTCGACATCAATCTTTGTAACCTCGAGAGCTTCGATATCAATTTTTTCTTCAATTTGCGGTTTATCTTCAACATTTGTATCGATGATTATTTCTGGTTTTGATTTCGATTTAGACTTTGCCTTAGACTTAGACTTGGATTTAGACTTCTTTTTCGATTTTGATTTAGACTTGGACTTGGACTTGGATTTGGATTTGGATTTGGATTTTGGCCTTATTTCAACAACATTTTCAAAACCCTCAACATTTTCATCCGTCCTCACTTCAATATCAGTATCACTTACAAGGTTTGTGTCCAAAACATCTTCGAATATTTGCGGCGCGGCGCGGCGCTCACTCAGCATAAGAGCTCCGCCCGGCTCGTATTCACTATGGCTGTCTTCACTATGGCCATCCTGAACTGGTTTGTCCTCATAGGGAGCCTGCGCAACAAAGCCGTCCACATCGGGCTCACCGAAAACCTCAATATTATCCATGTCAGTATTAACTGTGCTATCATGTAAAACAGGGACTTCGTAACGCGGGGCCGCAACAACTCCGGATTCGGGACTTAAGAACAAATATTTTTCCGCAGTACGGCGTCGAACCAAAGCATCAATTACATATGTTTGCTCGGCTATTATACTTTTACGCCATTCATCAAACCCGGCAGCGGCAGCAAGAGGCTGGCCATTGTTTAAGTATTGCAAAAGCGAAGAATCCGCGAAATCGTCAATACCGATATTAAAAGCAAGAGATACCAGAGCGTCAAACTGGTTTTGGGATATAGGCGCAAACACTATGTGATTGATTATTTTTTCGATCGGTTCGAGATCGGATTTAAGTATCTCTTCAGCCTTCTTTTGTGTCAAAAGTGCTGCCTCACCACGTATATAGGGATGTCCGTATCCAATCACTTTTTGGCCAGACACCAAAACAGTTTCAACAGGCCGAAAACCTTCATAGGCCTTGATTAACTCAAGACCATTTTCAGATATGTTGTACTTATGTGCCATATTTGCTCCAAAATAATACGAATCCCACTTTATGTTACAAGTGCAAATTCTAAACCACTTTCCCTAAACACGGGAAGGTTTACAGGAGAAATACCCCCGCTAAACCCAAAAATACGAGAAAACCAACAACATCCGTTACCGTGGTGACAAATACTGTGGAGGCCACCGCCGGATCGGCACCAACTTTTTTAAACCCGAGCGGCACAAGTATCCCCGCCAAACCGGCACAAAACAAGTTAAAAACCAAAGCGGCAGCAATCACCAATGCTAAATCCAAATTGTTAAACCAGACGAATGTAATCACGCCCAGAACGACCGCAAATATCACCCCATTGACAATAGCCGCAAACGCTTCGCGCCGGATTGCCCTGTTTGTGTTGGCTGGCGTCAAATCGCGGGTAGCCAATGCCCGTATTGCAACGGTGAGCGCTTGTGTACCTGTATTGCCGCCCATAGAGGCGACAATTGGCATCAAAACGGCCAGCGCAACTAATTTCTCAATTTCGTCTTGAAACATTGATATTACAATTGATGCGGCAATAGCCGTCAACAAGTTTACGAACAACCACGGTGCCCGTGCCATAACAGTACTGCCTACAGTATCCACAAGTCCGGCTTCGCTTACACCAGCCAAGGCCAACATGTCTTCGGTATGCTCGTCTTGGATAACTTCAACAATATCATCCACAGTGATCATACCCGATAGCCGCCCATGCGTATCAACAACCGGCGCAGATATCAGATCAAATTTCTCAAAAAGATACGCTACATCCTCTTGGTCTAATTCTGGCTCAATGACCGTTAAATTACCGTCCATAATATCACTGAGAACTAAACCAGGGCCACTGCGCATCAAAGTAGATAAGGGTACATAACCAAGTGGGTGAAAATGTGCATCAATAACATAGATATCAAAGAATTTATCCGGCAGGTCATCATCGTCCAATGCACTTTGGCTACGCATATGTTCTATGGTTTGCTGGACGGTCCAAAATTCAGGTGCAGCGACAAATTCACGCTGCATGAGACGACCAGCGGTCTCTTCGTCAAAAGCAAACCCATCTTCGATTTCTTTACGGTCTTGCTCTGACATATCAGCAAGCACTTCGGCGCGGCGGTCTTTGGGCAGTTCTTCGAAAATCTGGATGGCATCATCGGAATCCAGCTCTTCCATAGCTTTGGAAATTTGCTCCGGCCCCAATAGCGGTAATACATCTTCCACCACTTCATCTTCAAGCTCAGCTAACAGCAAAGGGCTAATTACGTCCGGTGTAAGCTCCACTAAAGCTTTTCTATCATCCGATGATAATTGCTCAAATCGGTCGGCAAGCTCAGCCGGATGCTCGTCCGCGAGCAAATTACGGATGGCTTTCCCGTCGCCGCTTTGGATAGCGGCGCATAAGGCATCTACATGACCGACATCTAAATCCGGCGAAGAGGCCTGTTGTGTTTCAGACGTCTTGGTGATTTCAGATGGTTCTGACATGCCGCCCTCCTCCAAATTAGATGATATATGTCGCGTACGATGTCTTATACGCCTTTACCCAATTTTCCATAGAAAAATTTTAAACCTCGGTAAGAACCTCTGTTTCGCTCTTACTATACCATCAAGCATATGGGTTTCTGGCAATGAAGAGAAATCTCGAACTATTTTTGGCAGAGATTGGTAGGTTGGGAAAATCAACTTCAAATACTATCACCAAGATTGCTTCTATAATGAAATTAGTCTTCATTTAAGTATTCAAACCGTTTCTAAAATTTCTATACCTTTGAATGATTTTTCGGACGAATAGTAAGAGTACCAATCACCTAAAAGTGAATACGCTCGCCCTTGGCAGCGCCATAAATTCGTGCAAGGTTCCACAGAAGTGGGCACATCGATACCAATTATAATCTAGGCGCTGTTTCAAAGGGCCAGATGGGGAACAGTACGATGAGAAAAATATTTACAGCTATTTGCATGATTTTATTCACCTATGCAGCTAATGCCAGTGCAAAACCTTGGGAATACAGGTCAATTATTGACCCTAATTCTGATCCAAACCTCATTGCGCTTGCCAATGGTGAAACACCTCAAGTCGTATTCGCAACCATTGGTGTGGATTACCAACAGAAAGTGTTGAACCTGCAAAGCAGAGGATATACCCGCATAGGATTCTACACAGGCCATCCGAGTTTCAAACGGGGGAAAAATGAAAAAAGGGCGATCTCCGCAGCTAAAAAAGCTGGTGCAAGCGTCATATTTACAAGTGACTTCGGCGGTATAATTTTTTTCTATGCATTGCAGAGATCGGGACCACCAACGGCTATTGCACCTCAGCCAGCTACGCCTGTCGCTCAACCCGTTATAACACCGCCCAATAGCAATTCTGTAACTGGGGCGACGACGCAGGCGAACCCGTTCGCAGCAAAAGCCACCACCAACCCATTTGCCGTGGCACAGTCGGAAGCTTATGTCGGCATATACGTATCAGATGCCGTGCAGCTAACGCTGGCAAGGGCCGCAAATGGTTTTTCAGGCAATCTTTTTTATGCGCAAACTTCACAAACCTATCCTGTGAAAGCTGGGGTTGAAAGCGGCGAACTGCGGGGGTCATTTACTACAGGCGGCAAGGCCTTTCCTTTTACATTCAAATTAAGCGATGACGGCAATAGCGCGAAATTCGAAACCGAAGGCTATAGCGGACAACTTAAGCGAACATTGGCCCCCTCTTCACTTGTAGAAAAAACGCCGGCGCTCAACAGGGTTGATAAACTTTATGAAGAGGCGCTCGAGGCTCTTGAGAGCTCATCATCAGCGCAAAAATCAGTCGCAAGGGTGAGCATGATTGCTCAGATGGCACAGGGTGGTCGTATCGACCGCGCTCGAGAGCTGTTGGATGCTATACCCCGCGACGATACATTTCGTGATATGGCCACCGCAATGTTTGGAGAAAGTCAAGCAGTCAATGGTGACCTAGTCGGCGCCAAAGCAACTGCCAACGGTATGGCGAGCCAAACTTGGCGTACTCACATTGGTGAGTCGATTGCTATTTATCAGGCTGAAAACGGTGATGCCCCCGCCGCTCTTGCGACAGCAAATGCCATTGGCACTCAAATCGATAAGATCAGCGCACTGGTAGCCGTCGCAAATGCGCTCAGCCAAAAAGGCGATAAAGCAACAGCAAAGACCACCCTTAGCGGAGCACAAACCATCGCAGAGTCGATTCAAGACAAATCTCAAAGAGACGATGCTTTGCGCATGGTTTCAGGCGGGTACGCTATTGCAGGAGATTATGATATTGCGACAGATATCGGCGGCGACATCAAGAACCACATGACACGTGTCAAAGCCTACGTAACTATAGCTTTAGCACAAGCAAAAGCCGGCAATACTGACGGGGCGCGAAAGTCAATTAAGCGCGCTGAAGGTCGATCTGGGTATATCAAACCTAAGGCGGCACGGCCAGCAGCCTATGCCCAAATAGCTCGAGGGTATGCCGCCCTTCGAGATGTAAAAGGCATGACTAATATGTTCAA
>JAJFFM010000164.1 GCA_021776675.1 Robiginitomaculum sp. | reverse complement strand
ACCTTGGTACACTATGATACACTGGGCTTGCACAATACCTTACTGCGGCGTATCACTGCCACAATTAAACGGATATTAGTTATGAACGGATTAATGTATGTTGCCCTTGGGGGTGCTTTGGGCGCGAGCGGACGGCATTTGCTCGGTGGTGTAGCCTTGCGCATATTTGGCCCGGGATACCCTTACGGGACATTGCTCGCTAATGTGTTTGGTGGTTTGTTGATGGGCTTATTTGTCGGTTGGTTGATGGTTAAAGGCGCCAATTTAGCTAGTGGTGCTGAGAATTTACGTTTATTCCTGGCCGTGGGCGTGCTTGGTGGTTTTACTACGTTTTCAGCGTTTTCTCTGGACGCTATGCGGATGATTGAAACCAAGGCCTACGGCGCTGCATTTGGTTATATTTCTGCGTCTGTTATTTTTTCAATTTTGGCATTGTTCATTGGTTTGCTCATCGCCCGCAAATCTTTTGGGGCATAAAGGTATTTTAGTATGAGTGGTGTTCAAAATATTACCGTAGACGAAGGCGATGATGGCTCACGTTTAGACAGATGGTTCAAGCGTAAATTTCCCCATATTGCCCACGGACGGGTCGAGAAATATTTGCGCACGGGTCAATTACGGGTCGAAGGCAAACGGGTCAAAGGCAAAGCACGTCTAGAGGCCGGACAAAATGTACGTGTACCGCCATTACCCGAACCAAGTGATGCAAAACCTGTCCGCCGTATGTCTGACGCTGATATAAATTTCATGAAGAACATGGTGATTTATGAAGATAATGACCTGATTGCGCTCAATAAACCTGCCGGACTTGCCGTGCAGGGCGGCACCAATACCACACGCCATATAGACGGCATGTTGCCTGCGCTCGCCTATAAGGGAACGCCGCCGCGCCTCGTTCACCGGCTCGATAAAGACACAAGCGGCGTGTTGGTGGTTGCTAAAAATGCCAAGTCTGCGGCATGGCTCGGCAAAGCGTTTCAAAACCGCAATACTAAAAAAATATATTGGGGTATCACCCAAGGTGTGCCGCGCCCTTCGAACGGCGAAGTTAAAGGCTATATGGCCAAAGGCGAAGGTTATGATGGGCGTGAAATAATGATGGCTGTGCGCCACGGCACCCCCGGCGCGAAACATGCGCGCACACTATATCAGGTCGCATCAACTGCAGGTAACCGCGCGGCATGGGTTGTTATGCAACCTTTAAGTGGCCGTAAACATCAATTGAGATTACATATGCATTTGCTGGAAACGCCTCTGGCATTTGATCCGAAATATACATCTGACAAAGAAGAGCTGGGCGGCCTTTCGCCGCAGTTACATTTGCACGCCAAATCGCTAACCTTGCCCCACCCAGATGGTCACACTATTGAATTACACGCCGCATTGTCACCACATATGCAAAACGCCTTTGATCTGTTTGGGTTTGATGAAAGCATGGCCATAGAAGAAATGGAACTATAAGATGGATGTTAACGCACAATTGCAAGCATGTTACGCGACTTTGCAAGCGGGAAATATTGACGCCGCAGAAACACAATATAATCAGATGAGCCAAGCACATCCCAATAACGGCGATGTGCACCATCTTGGAGCTTTAATTTCTCACCGCGCTGGATACCAATCGCCGGCGCTTGCGCGGCTTGACAAAGCGCTTGCCATCACATCGGCACATTTTGAATACTTAAATACGAGGGGTAATATTTTAAGTGCTCTCCAAGATATTCCTGCGGCCATAAAAGCATATAATAAGAGCTTACAAGCCAAACCGGATTATTTAACCGCTGCGCTTAATTTAGGTAAATGTGCGATAAACAATAAAGATCCAATACGGGCTTTGGACGTTTACCGTGCTGCGCTCAAACTCCATCCAGGAAATGAACAACTACAAATCGGCGAGGTTATTGCCCTTAAGGAAATGATCAAGAGCAAGGAGGCTTTGGCGAAGCTGGACGCTATGCCTACCCATGGTAAGTTCTCCTTTGTGCGCGGGCAAATTTTGTTACAATTAGAGCGTTGGGATGCATCTGTTATTGCCAATCAAACCGCTCTGGGCGAACCGGCATCAGCCGTAGCTGCCTTTCAAAACATTATGCAAGCTTTGTGGATGCAAGGTAAGTGGAACGAAGCCCAAGACCATATTGACGAATATCTGCAACAAGCGGGTCAAACCGTCCCTATGTATGCGGCAGCAGCGCGGCTGCTGGACAAGGCTGATGACAGGCAAGGTGCTCATGCTATGTTGGCGCGTTCTGTCGCCCACCACGGGCCAAAGCCCGATATATTGGCGGCGCGTGCAAGGTTCAAATTACAAGAAGGCGATATGGAAGCGGCCTATACGGACGCACTGGCCGCACTTACGGCACGTCCGGGCGACATTAATTTAATGGCTGATTATGCGGATAGCGCCTTGGCTACCGGTCGCCACGACGAAGCCATGACGGCTGCGACAGAAGCCCTGAAAGTTGTTCCAAATAATCAATTCTGGATAGGCGTGAAAGTCACGACTATGCGGGCCTTGGGGCAGGACTATAAATATTACACCGACCCGGACAAGTTCGTCGTTCCGTTTCAACTGGAAACGCCGGAAGGTTACGGCGACCTTAAAGAGTATAATACGGCTTTAAAGGCCGCGCTTGATGAAATGCACGGCTTGTCCGAACATCCGCTGAACCAGTCTTTGCGCAACGGCACGCAAACTGTGGCAGATCTGCGATTTGTTGATCATCCGATTTTGAAGGCACATTATAAGGCGCTGGAAAAACCAATCCGTGAATATATGAGAATGCTGGGCAATGATCCGGACCATCCGTTTTTACGGCGAAACACGGGCGACTATTTGATTACCGGATCATGGTCCGTGAAATTACGCAAAAAGGGTTTCCATGTTTCCCATGTGCATCCCGAAGGTTGGATAAGCTCGGCCTATTATGTGGACGTGCCGGACGAGGTTGCGGACACTGAGAAGAAAGCCGGATGGATACATTTTGGCAAGCCTCCATTTCCTGTGGTCGGGCAAGACGGCCAAGAACTGGGCTATGAAAAAATTGTACAGCCGTCGCAGGGGACGCTGGTGCTATTCCCGTCTTATATGTGGCACGGAACCAACCCGTTGGAGCAGGATGCATCTCGTATGACCTTGCCCATAGATGTCGTACCAATTTAATGGCGAAACGGTTTTATAAAGATGTCTGCGTAGAAGCAGATGTGGCTGGCTATGTTGTCAAATTGGATGGGCGGGTACTGAAGACGCCGGGTAAAAAGGTATTAGCATTTACAAGTGTAACACGCGCGGATTTGGTGGCGGCAGAGTGGCAGGCACAGGGTGCAGATATCTTGCCGGGTACGATGCCGTGTACGCGGATGATGAATGTGGCCTGCGAGCAAACACCATATCGTCGTAGTGAACTAGCTAAAGAATATCGGGCGTATATGAGCACAGATTTACTGTGCTACCGTTCCCAAAACCCTAAAGATTTAGCGCAGCGGCAAGAACAAAGCTGGCAACCCGTTTTGGACTATGTTGCGAAAAACTATGGTATAACACTAGCGAGCACGACAAGCATTAAGGCTGTGGATCAACCAGAGAAGTCGCTCAACAATGCGGCAGATTACGCAAATTCAAAAGATAATGCTGATTTGACGTTATTGCTACATTTTACCGCCAGTTACGGTTCCGCTATTCTGGCTTTATCGGTTATGGAAAGACATTTGCCGGTTGATACTGCCTTTGCGCTTTCGCGGTTGGACGAGATATACCAAAACGAACGTTGGGGTGCAGATGATGAAGCGGTTGAAAACAACCGTTTGTTGCTTAGCGAACTGAGCCTAATGGCGCAGTTGATAGAGGAATAGCTATGGGCGGGTTGGTCAAGGCTAGAGAGCACCCCAAAATTTTCCCAAGAGGGTAATTCCAAGAGGATAATTCCAAGAGGGTAATCCCATGACGGCGATTTCTTGTGGCGTCTATACCTAACACGTATTGATATGTTCAACCCATCTTGATTGAGCCTAGTTAAATCCCATGATGCTCTGAGCGGATAAATGCCGCTAGCATCAAATTTTGGAAGCCAAAACGGAAATAATTACGAAAATATTGGCAGAGCGAGTTAAGGTTAACTAATAAGTCACCAAAGAATGTGAAACATACGCTCATGACAAATCCAAGCCCAAACCCAAGCTCAAATCCAAGCTCAAATCAAAGCCCAAGTCTAAAATCAGACCTAAATTCAGACTTGAGTAAAAACAAACCAGACTTGGACAAAAACAAACAAGACACCCCTGCAGTGCATATACCGCCGCCGATCATTGTTGCCGGGTTTTTATCTGTCGGGCTCGCCAGTGACTATTATCTCGGCAACCAATTCGGTCAGGCAGCAACTTGGTTAGTTTATACGGGAATAGGGCTATGTGTTCTTGGTTTCGTTCTTGCTGGCTGGTGCGCAGTTTTATACCTTCAAGCCAAGACCAGTATTTTGCCACATACGGCGGATAGTAATATGATTGATACAGGGCCGTTTGGCAGATCGCGCAATCCGATCTATTTGTCCATGTTGCTTGTATTTGTCGGGATTAGTGTAGCCGCAAATGCACCATCCGCACTGTTATTCGTAGTACCGACTTATTTTGCTTTGCGGTATTATGTAATAGAGCGCGAGGAAGCCTATTTGACCCGGCGGTTCGGTGATGAATACACATCTTATAAAGCGCGCGTTAGACGGTGGCTATAGGGCTAGATTTGAGTTTAAAATAAAACTGCAAAATTTAATATTAATATAACTGGAGAATTCCATGAAACTGCAAACCCTCGCCACAGCTTCATTTGCTGTGCTTTTCTTGGTAGCTTGTGAGCCTAAATCTAAATCCCTCCAAATAAGCGAAGTAGATTTCGCTCATCAAGCTAGTGATATCAGGCCCGATCCGAGCGTGGTTTACGGCAAATTACCAAATGGCGTACGCTATGCGGTGATGCATAACGAAACTCCGACCAAAACCGCAGCTCTTAGAATGCGCTTTGCAACAGGCTCTCTCAACGAGAAAGATGATCAACGTGGGCTCGCGCACTTTCTGGAACATATGGCATTTAACGGCTCCAAAAATATTCCCGAAGGTGAGATGGTCAAACGGCTAGAACGTAGCGGTTTGGCATTTGGTGCTGATACCAATGCCTATACCGGTTTTGATCAGACGGTTTATATGTTGAACCTGCCGGATGTTTCCGAAGGCATGATCGACGAGACCCTGATGATCATGCGCGAAACGGCGGAAAACCTGACATTAGACCAAGATGCCATTGAGCGTGAGCGCGGTGTCGTTCAATCAGAAAAACGCCGCCAAGATAGTCCGGGGACACGGGCATCATTAGATCAGTTTAAATTCTTTGCCCAGGGATCTCGCCTGTTTAGCCGTTTGCCCATCGGCGCAGATGAAACGCTAGAGAGTATGAATACGGATTTATTTCGTGAATATTACCAAGGTTTTTATCGTCCTGAAAATACATTTATAGTTTTGGTCGGCGATATTGAAACTGATTATGCCAGTATGAAAATCGCAGAGTATTTCAAAGACTGGCAAGCGGTCGGTGATGCGGCCAAAAACATAAATGCAGGCACGACACCGCCGCGTCCATCAGAAGTTGGATATTTCACCGACCCTGAAATTCAAACCAATATTACACTGGCAACGATCAAGCCATATGAGGATTTCCAAGACAATATCGCTACGCGCAAGCGCGGCTTTGTAGAGGGCCTCGGCAATCGTATCTTGAACCGCCGCCTTTCTGCTCTGGCGCGGAAAGAAGACGCGGTCTTTCTTTCGGGCGGTGTTGGTATCTCCTCGCCGTTTAAAACTATGGAACAGGCCTCTTTGTCTATGTCGTCACGACCAGAGAACTGGGAAAAAGCATTGGCGGTCGGTGAGCAGGAACTGCGCAAGGCCATTGCGTTCGGCTTCACCCAAGCGGAGCTTGACGAGCAATTGGCCAATTCACGCAAGTCCATGGAAGTGTCCGTGCAAACTTCGGCAACCCGCCGAACCAATGGCCTAGCTAGCGGCATTTTAGGTGGATTTGCAGGTGAAAGCGTGTTCTCACATCCGTCTTCAAGTTTGGAACGGTTTTCGGCTTACGGCGACGATATAAACTTGGATGAAGTTTGGAACGCATTCAAAGAACAATGGTCGGCGCTGGATACACCATTATTATATTTGCAAACCAGTGAAATTCTAGACGACCCTCAGATCGAAATTCGTGCTGCCTATGATGCCAGCCTCGCCGTGCCTATTACGGCTAATGCCAAAAAGGATCTGGGGAAATTCGCATATACGGATTTTGGAACACCGGGTAGAGTGGTGAGCACAAGCCGTATAGAGGATGTGGATGCAGACCTGATCAGGTTTGATAACAATGTTATGCTCAATTTCAAACACACGGAATTTGCCAAAGATAGTATCAGTATTTCTGTGCGTATTGGCGACGGAACTTTATCAATGCCGCGCAAAGATTTTGCGCTACGAACCTTAGCTAACAATGTCATGAGTGCCGGTGGGTTGGAAGCCCACAGTAGTGACGATATTCGCACATTGATGGCAGGTAAAGCCGTAGGGGCATCTTTTGGTTTTGGCACTAAATATTTTTACATAACTGGCAGCACCGTCCCGTCTGATTTAACGCAACAGTTTAATATGATGGCGGCGCAATTGACCGCGCCCGGTTACCGCGCCGAAGCTCGTACCCGCTATAATAAATATATCGAAAGCTGGTACCCGACACTGGATTCGACGCCGGGCGGGGTCGCGAGCCGCGATGTAGCCCGCCTCTTACATTCAGGCGACACGCGCTACGGAATCCCAACGCTAGAAGAGCTATTGGCACCAGAGACGGTGGATATTCAAAACTGGTTGTCGCCGTATTTACAAACCGGACAAATGGAAATCACTGTGGTTGGTGACATAGACAAAGAAACGATCATTGATCAGGTCGCCCGCACATTCGGTGCCCTTAAGAAACGCAATTCTCATTTGGGTGATTATCCTGGCATGACCGAGATAAAATTCCCCAAAGGAACGCCCAAGCCTGTAACCCTGAGACATTCAGGTGATGACAATAGGGCTTTGTTGCAAGTGTTCTGGCCTGCTCCGGACGGTACGGATATGATGGTTAATCGCCGCCTCGGCGTGCTGCGCAGTATCTTCTCTAACCGTTTGATCGACATTATCCGCGAAGACGAGTCCGCCGCATATTCGCCGTCCGCAGGACGAAGCGGTTCACGGTATTTTGAGGGCTATGGTTATATGTCAGCGTCCCTTGGTTTAAAACCTGAGAAAGTCGATGCAATGATTACTGTTTTGGACGAGATTGCTGACGATTTTCAAACTGGAAATATCAGCGAAGATGAGTTTCTACGAGCAATTAAACCTACGCTGGAAGGCCTTGATACATCATTAGAGAGTAATGGTTATTGGGCAAGCGTTATCGCAACGGCCCAGACGGATACATGGGGTGTAGATAATTTTCGTAGCCGTGATGAAGATTATAACTCTATGACACTTGACGATATTAAACCGTTAGCCGCACAAATATTCAGGGTTGAAAATGCCTACCGAGTACAAATATTGCCGCAAAAATAGGCAATTAAGGCGTTGAGGTCGGCGCCATGCCCAGATCAGAAAAATAAGTATCGGCGTCAAATGTAGATTTGCGTGGGAAAAGCGTATTGCTTTTTAAATCCATTTCCACAGAAGCCCATGATTTTTCAGCAGCCCAATCAAAGGCTTTCAAATTTTTTTGTATACGCTCTTCAGTATCGCAGTAATTTTTATATGCTATGCAGCGCCTTAATCCGAAATAGGAAAACCAAACCCACGGACGGGCACAAAACCATTTCGCCAGTGGCCAGTCAAATTCGGCGAGTGCATCTGTAAACGCTGGCCCATTAATATTGACTTGTTGCCAACGCACGAAGTCTGCGAAAAAATGGCGTTGCTCAGTATGGGACATTTTTTGATTATTCTGGGATAATTGGTGACAATATAAAAACGATTTCTTCAGCCGTGTTGGCATAGTAGCACAGACAAATTCATGGTCACCGTAAAGCCGCGTAAAGTGAAATACCCTATAGCTTAACATCATGATATCCCGGTTGTTTTTCTTAAAGGTATTCACATACTTTTGGTAAGCTTTAATCTTGTTACGGCGCGATGTTTTACAGCTAAAATCAAAAACGGCGAGAAAGTGCGCGCCAATTTTGGCCAAAAATAAATACCAACGCGCCCAAAGAGTTTCATGTGCCGTACTAAGTGGAAAGATAAAATTGCCACCCGACATCAAATACAAATGATGGTAGACGGCGGCGCGTTGCGACATGTCGCTAAAACGTCCACCTAAGCGAACAGCATCATTGGAAATAATTTCATATACTGATTCAGGGGACATTCCGCCCTCTTTTAGAATCGTTTAATTATCAACATGCATAGCCCGCTCCCTACCTGAACATAAGAAAAATGCGTAAATTTACTGCAAAGGAATAAGGTTAAAGGGAGGTCAATAATGTCCACCGGCTTGACATAAGTGAGTGTTTATCTAAGAATAACGTCCTAATTATTAGGGGAAAAACTATGCGTACACAAATCCTTCTCACCGTATTTACCGCTTGTTTAATGGCGGTTCCGGCTCATTCTTCTGACGTAAAATTGGCTCCAGACTCTAAATTGGCTTCAGGCGTCATTACGAATTCCGAGATTAATGTAGCTGGGCTTTGGTTGACTGCAGATGGCTCCGCGCATGTAGATATTGCAGACTGCGGGGACGGCACGCCGTGCGGTACAGTGGTTTGGGTTGATCCGGCGCAACCTGGCACTGGTATTGATGATAATAATCCTGATCCAGAGTTAAATGGCCAAAGCATAGTTGGCTCTAAAATGCTCTGGGGATTTGAAGCGAAAAATGAAAAATGGGGCAGCGGTAAAATTTATGATGCACGCGATGGCAAGACCTATAAGTCTAAATTAAAACTTACCGAAGGCGGACGGCTCCAAGTCAAAGGCTGCGTTGGCCCGTTTTGCAAAACCCTCGAATGGTCACGGGTAGCGGCAGAGTAAGTCTACTCGGCCCCGTGTGCTGCAGCGCTTAAACTTCTCACCAATTCAAGTGCCGCATCTTTGCCGTCTTTGTGAAATTTATCGACAATAGCACTGCCGACAACAACTGCGTCGGCACTTTTGGCGACCTCTGTGGCTTGCTTCGGTGTTTTAACGCCAAAACCTACGACAACCGGCAGACCTGAAGCCGCCCTTATGCGGTTGACAGCGTCCGTGATAGCTGTATTTTCGCCTTTGGCGGCGCCTGTTATTCCAGCCACTGATACATAGTAGACAAAACCTTTAGTGCCAGCCACGACTTTGGGAAGGCGGGCATCATCTGTAGTTGGGGTGGCGAGGCGAACAAGGGCGAGGTCGTGTTTCTCGAACGCGGTGCGCAGTTCTGCGTCTTCCTCGGGCGGAAGGTCGACGATAATCGCACCGTCCACGCCTGCATCTTTGGCGGCGGCGGCAAATTTGGCATAGCCCATATGATGCACGGGGTTGGCATAACCCATAAGAATAATTGGTGTGCTGTCATTATCCACGCGAAATTCGGTAGCCATATCCAAAACCGAGCGCACCGTGGTGCCTGACTTCAGCGCGCGCAATCCAGCCAGTTCAATGACAGGCCCGTCTGCGGCGGGGTCAGTAAATGGCATGCCAAGTTCGATAATATCTACACCTGCATCCGGTAATGCTTTCATCAAATCAAGCGAGGCCGCATGGCTAGGATCCCCGCCCATAATATAGGCAACAAAACCGGATTGGTTCGCTGCTTTCAAGCGGGCGAATGTTTTGTCGATGCGGGTAGTCATGATTCCTTCCCCCATTTATGGGGGAAGTACCCCTCTTTCTTTAGAGGGGGGATGGGGGCGCAGGCCAAAGGTCTGCTTTGGCGCTGGAGATTATATATAGATGTTTTGGCGCTTCGCGCCGCCCCCATCGCCTCCGCAAGAGCTCCGGCACTTCCCCCATGAATGGGGGAAGAAGAAAAAGAAAATATGTTATTAATAAATCTCATATTTCAACCCCCATCAAATTCGCTATGGTGTTGACGTCTTTGTCTCCGCGCCCTGACAGGTTCATGATGATGAGACCGTCCGGCCCCAATTCATTGGCCATATCTAAGGTGCGGGGGATAGCGTGGGCGGATTCCAATGCCGGGATAATGCCTTCTAATTTTGTGCACATTTGAAAAGCCTCTACGGCTTCTTCGTCGGTACAGCTGACATATTCGGCGCGGCCTATTTCATGCAAATAGGAATGTTCAGGGCCGATGCCGGGATAATCTAGGCCGGCAGAAATAGAATGGGCATCATTGATTTGGCCGTGCTCGTCTTGCAAAAGATAAGTACGGTTGCCGTGCAAAATGCCTGGTGCGCCGCCGGTAAGGCTGGCCGCGTGCTCATCCGTATCAACGCCGCGCCCTGCGGCTTCAACGCCGATGAGCCGCACATCTTTGTCGCCAATAAATTCGTGAAAAATCCCCATAGCATTGGAGCCCCCGCCGATGCAGGCGACAACAGCGTCCGGCAATCTGCTCTCAGCTTTTAAGATTTGTGCTTTGGCTTCACGGCCTATGATAGCTTGAAATTCACGTACCATTTCGGGATAGGGATGCGGGCCTGCAACCGTGCCGATACAGTAAAAAGTCTCAGATGCATGGGTGACCCAATCGCGCAAAGCATCATTCATGGCGTCTTTAAGGGTCGAGGTGCCAGAGGTCACAGAGCGTACTTCTGCACCCAATAATTTCATGCGAAACACATTGGGTTTTTGCCGCTCTATATCGACCGCGCCCATGAAGACTATACAGTCCATACCGAGCCGTGCCGCCATGGTCGCCGTCGCGACGCCGTGTTGGCCAGCGCCTGTCTCTGCGATAATGCGTTTCTTACCCATGCGTTTGGCGAGCAATAACTGCCCCAGAACATTGTTGATTTTGTGTGCACCGGTATGGTTTAAGTCTTCGCGTTTGAGGTAAATTTTCGCGCCATTACCCCCGTTTTTGCTGGCATGCTCAGTCAGACGTTTCGCAAAATATAGCGGACTTGGACGACCTACATAATGCCTGGCGAAACTGTCAAACTCGGCCCAAAATCTTGGGTCCTTGCGGGCTTCTTTGTAAGCGGATTCCAGTGCTAATATAGGCGGCATCAAAGTCTCGGCCACATAACGCCCGCCGAAGCTGCCAAAGCGCCCGTTCTCGTCAGGGTAATTTGTCATGAATAATTACTCATTATGTTTCTCGTGCCGCTTTCATAAATGCTTGGATTTTATCATGGTCTTTTACGCCGTAAGACGCCTCAACACCAGAGGAGACATCGAAAAAATTGATGCCCGTCCGCTTCGCCGCAAATATGTTTTCGGGGTTAAGCCCGCCTGCTAAAATGAGCGGGGTTTCGCAGCTAAACCCCTTGAGCAAGTTCCAGTTAAAAGCCAACCCGTGCCCGCCGCGCTGGGCTGCAGATTTAGGGGCTTTGGCATCCAGAAGAATGTAATTAACACATCCTGCATAATCATGTGCACGCTCAAGATCGGCCTTTGTGCGTATAGATAACGCTTTGATTGCAGCTAGGCCTGTAAAATGACTGATTTCACGAATAGTTTTCGGGGTTTCGTCGCCGTGGAACTGAATGTAATCAGGACGCATATCCGCGCATATCCGCACCAATAAATCTTCGTTAGCATTGACGGTGACCGCAACACATTTTGCCGCATCCACGGCAGGGCGTGATAACTGCGCGGCTTGTTGCACGGATAGGCGGCGCGTGCTTTTGGCCTCGACGATAAAACCGAGCATATCCGCGCCGTAAAGCAAAGCCGCTTCAACATCCTCGGGCCGGGTCAGGCCACATATTTTTATTTGCGTTTTCATAAGGGGGGCACATTAACCAAAAAAGGGTGTCCGTTGCAAACAACAAAGGACACCCTTTTTCTTAAATATTTTCGCGAATTTTACTTTTTCAGTAAATCGCGGATTTCTGCCAGTAGGACTTCTTGCGCCGGTGGAGCGGACGGTGCGGCTTCTTCTTTTTTCTTGGCTTTGTTCATGGCTTTGATGATCATGAACATAACGAAGGCAACAATGATAAACGAAATTGTTGCATTGATGAATGTGCCGATATTGATGACAGCAGCATCTTCGGCGGTTCCCATTGTAATCGCCCATGAACCAACATCGATACCGCCCATGATAGGCGAGATAGCTGGCATAAACACATCATCGATAAATGATTTAACAACGGTGCCAAATGCGGCACCCATAACAACACCGACGGCCATGTCGACAAGATTGCCTTTCATTGCGAAAGACTTAAATTCTGAGAGCATTCCCATAGTTCCCCCTAAGGATTAAATTATTACCTATTCATAAGATATGAAAACCCGATTCGCGTCAATAAGGAGCTATGTAGGTAAAACTATCAGAAAACGCCAAAACGCGACAATTATGGCATTATTTGTGTTGTTTGGTATTATTTATGGCTTGCGTTGTCTATTTTTTTGGCCAAGCCTTTGGCAGTGCGGAAAAACGGTACAAACTTTTCCGGAATAGCAATAGATGCGCCTGAGCGCGGATTACGTGCGGCGCGGGCTTTACGGCGGCGTGGTGTGAAACTCCCAAAGCCGCGTAGCTCAACCCGTGCGCCTGCTTCGAGGGTTTGGGTTATGCTCTCGAAAAAAATAGCAACAACCCGATCGCATTCCTCAGGACTGAGGTGCGGGTTTTCTAGTTCTAATTTTTCTATGAGTTCCGACTTTAGCATGGTCTATATATTGCCTGCAAAAACGGTTCAGTCAAGTATGTTGAGGTTGAGATTAGCTAATTTGGTGGAAATTTCGTCGCGAGCGGCGCGGAATCTGACCAGAATCTGGTTCTCGGACAAAAATTGATCGGTTTCATCCAGATGTGATGTCGGATTAGGTGCAGGATCAGCTAAGGGCCAATGTAAGTGTTTGGCATGCTTCGGTACTACCGGACAAATTTCATCGGCGCATAAGGTAATGATCAAATCCACATTTGTAAGGTCAATATCATCAATGGATTTGGAACTGTGGCGCGATAAATCAATGCCGTTTTCGGCCATGACTTGTACGGCATAGGGATTGACGCTCGCAGGTGCAGAGCCTGCGCTCAGAACCTTAACCACACCCCTAAACATATGACGGGCCAATCCTTCCGCCATTTGTGAACGGGCAGAGTTGGCGACACAGAGGAATAGAATGGTTTTCATGTTGTTCTCTTAAAACGGGGTCGCATATTTTTCCCCAGTAGGAACACTACTTAAAACGAAGCAATGTTACTTAAATTGGTCATAATCAATAGGTTTAGTGCAATCCAAATTACGGTCAGTGTGGGGCATGGGGTATTTCAGGCCTGTGGCGCAGTTAAATAGAATAACCGTATCGCTTTTCTTCACCAAGCCTTGCTCAAGTGATTTTTGCCACGCGGCGAGCGTTGCAGCACCCTCAGGGCATAGAAGAAATCCATCTTTTTGTGCCGCTTCGTCGCGGGCCTTGAATATATGTTCGTCGTCAACCGCAATAGCAAAGCCGCCGCTTTCTCTTACGGCGCGCAAAATCATAAAATCGCCAACAGCAGCCGGCACCCGAATACCCGAAGCGCCCGTGTGAGAGTTTTCCCAAAACTCGGCATGTTCTACACCGTCGTTAAATGCTTTAACAATTGGCGCGCAGCCTGTGGATTGTACCGCCACCATGCGTGGTCGTTTACTGTCGATCCAGCCAATGGCCTCGAGTTCGGCGAATGCTTTCCACATCCCGATCAGGCCAGTGCCGCCGCCGGTTGGATAAAAGATTACATCCGGTAATGTCCAACCCATTTGTTCGGCAAGCTCAAGCCCCATAGTTTTTTTGCCTTCTATGCGGTAAGGTTCTTTTAGCGTAGATATATCCGTCCAACCTATAGGCTCTTTACCTTCGCCGACGATTTTCCCGCAATCGGTTATTAAGCCGTTGACTTTATAAACGGTCGCACCTTGGAGTTCGATTTCGCGGATATTAACTTCGGGCGTGTCATCGGGACAAAATACGGTGGTTTTAAGCCCCCCATAACTGGCATAGGCCGCAAGCGCTGCGCCTGCATTACCATTAGTGGGCATTGCTAGATGATTCTGATCCAACTCTTTGGCCATGGCTACAGCGAGGGCAAGACCACGGGCTTTAAATGAACCAGTGGGCAGACGGCCTTCGTCTTTGACAATGACATTGCAGCCTTCGGGCACGCAGTGATTGAGAGGGATGAGCGGGGTCATGACCTCGCCGAGACTAACAACATTTTCGGGTTTGTTGACGGGTAAAAATTCCCGGTATTTCCAAAACCCACCTTCACGGTTTTCGATTTCTTCTTTGGTGACAGATTTAGCCAGTTCCTCTAGGTCGTATTTGACAATAATTGGCTTGCCAATTTTCGACAATCCGTGCGAGACGCCTGCCGCGTAGTGGTCACCGTTCATGGCACACTCAAGGTGTGTAACTAGAGAATTGGATTTCGCGTAAAGTGACTTTGTAGCTTCGAATTCCATATATCCCCCTAATATTACCTTGAGATGCCCGTTTTGTATCTATTTCCTATTGCGCCGCCGCAGCCAAATTACGCAGCACATAGTGCAGGATACCGCCGTGTTTGTAGTATTCTAGCTCGTTCTCGGTATCGATGCGGATGCGGGCTTTGATGGTCCTGGTTTTACCGCCTTTGTCCGTTATCTTCACATCGATATTGCTACGCGGTGTGATGTTGCTAACGCCGCCGATGTCTATGGTTTCACTGCCGTCTAGTCCGAGCTCTTGCCAGCCTTCGCCGTCTGCGAACTCAAGGGGCAGTACGCCCATACCGATCAAATTAGAACGGTGAATACGCTCGAAGCTTTTGGCGATAACCGCTTTAACCCCGAGCAAGATAGTACCCTTGGCTGCCCAGTCGCGCGAGCTACCATTGCCGTACAGGCCGCCTGCCAAAATGACCAAGTCTTTGCCGTCGTCTTTGTATTTCATGGCCGCTTCATAAATTGACATAATGTCGCCCGTAGGCACGTATTTCGCAACGCCGCCCGTGGTCCCCGGCACCATTTTATTTTCAATGCGGATATTGGCAAAGGTACCGCGCATCATAATTTGGTGGTTGCCACGGCGCGAACCATAAGAGTTATATTCGTTGCGGGGCACTTGATGTTCGGACAAATATGTACCGGCCGGACTGTCTGCGGCTATAGCACCGGCTGGCGAAATATGGTCAGTAGTGATGGCTTCGCCGAGTAAGGCCAGTATGTTGGCGTTTTTGACGTCTTCAACCGGATCCGGCGTCATGGTCATGCCTTCGAAATACGGGGGGTGCTGAACATAAGTTGAACTGCTATTCCAATTATAGGTTTTGCCGCCTTCAACATTGATATCGCGCCATTGTTTGTCGCCTTTATAGACGTCTTTATAGCGGTCTACGAACATTTTGCGGGTAATGGTCTTGCGGACAAGAGCATCAATGTCTTTGGACGTCGGCCAGATATCGCGCAAATAAATTTCGTTGCCGTCTTTGTCCACACCGAGGGGATCGTTCTCGAAATCATGGTGCATGGATCCGGCCAGAGCATAGGCAACAACAAGCGGCGGTGAGGCCAAGAAGTTAGCGCGAATGTCCGGGCCAATCCGGCCTTCAAAATTCCGGTTACCCGACAGAACCGAACAAGAGATCAAATCGCCTTCTGCGATGGCTTCAGAAAGTTCAGGGGCGATAGGGCCGGAGTTACCGATACAGGTGGTACAGCCATAACCAACCACGTTAAAGCCGAGCGCATCCAGATGTTTTTGGAGGTTAGCTTTTTTGAGATACTCGCCCACGACTTGCGAGCCGGGCGCCAAAGATGTCTTAACCCAAGGTTTGGGT
>JAJFFM010000163.1 GCA_021776675.1 Robiginitomaculum sp. | reverse complement strand
GGTGCTAAATCAGAGATGCAGGGCAAAACTATTGTCACCATAATCCCGTCCTTTGCCGAGCGATATCTATCGACATCGCTTTTTGATTTTTAACGAAGGTTGTTTTTTGATGCAGCGCGATGAACTAGAACGCTATGCTCGCCAAATTGTCTTGAAGGAAATTGGCGGCGCGGGGCAACAAGCGCTTAATAATGCACGTGTGCTTATTGTTGGCGCAGGTGGTCTAGGGGGGCCAGCGGGATTGTATTTGGCAGCGGCAGGTGTTGGTCATATCGGTATTATCGATGAAGACGTGGTCGCTCTGTCCAATTTACACAGACAAGTTCAGTTTCGCAGTGATGATGTAGACACCTTAAAAACCAAAGCCATGGCAAGTTCCTTGGACGCCATAAACCCGCACATTAATATTCACGAATATCGCCACAAAATAGATGCCGACAATGCGCTCGACATTATCGAAGATTATGATGTCGTGTTAGACGGGACAGATAATTTCGCTGCGCGGTTCTTGGTCAATAAGACTTGCTTGGCGACACAAACCCCGCTGGTTAGTGGTGCGCTAGGCAGGTTTGAAGGTCAGCTGTCTGTTTTCAAAATGGATTGGCCCAAAGGCAAAGAAGGTTCTTGCTATCGATGCTTCGTACCGTACAAACCGCCTGAGGCCGAAACCTGTGCCGCAGTTGGTGTCGTTGGAGCGTTGGCGGGCATCATAGGGTCTATGATGGCCATGGAAGCCATTAAAATTATCACGAGTGCAGGTAAACCGCTCTACGGGAGGCTATTCCTCTATGACGGTCTAAACGGCGATGCGAGAACGATAGCGCTACCTAGAGACCCGAATTGTCCCGAGTGCGGTTCTTAGCGAATATCAGTTCCGCCCCAAAGCAAATTATATTCCTCGCAGTGGATCAAGATACTGTTGTAAACGCTCAGGTCCACGTTATCAGGAACGGCGTAGTTTTGTGCACCGTTTTTAGATTTCAACGGGGCAAGGCGGTAGACATCTTGTCCAGCATTTTTATGGTTCGCAGCCGTGATAGATTGTGGTGACAGAAATATTTGTAAATCGTCAGCCCATTTGGTTTTGAACGCATCGTCGAACCTTAAATAACGCTTCCCGCCGTCCATGACGATAGACCAGGAACCTTTAATAGCCTTCTTTTTTTTGGTGAACGTGCCACTGGCAATGACACGGTCCTTCAAAGCCTCGGCCTGTAATTTCGTGGCCTGTAATTTAGCGGCTTCTTGCCCCCGCAATTGCTCGGCGATTTCCGCCTGCTTATGTTGTTCCGCTATCTTAACCTCAGCTTGCTTTTGTAATTCCGCCAGTCTTAGTTGGTCTTCTTGTCTTTGTTCTTCTACCTGTTGCGTTTCTGCTAGCAAAGCCACAGCTTCTGCCTCATCGACTTCGCGTCGCGCTTGCGCATCAAGGAGATCAGCCGCGTTTCTTTCTACGGTAACTTTTTCTGCTTCAGTTTTTCGAATTTCTCTTGCGGCTGCTTGTTTCTCGGATTGTACGCGCTTGTTGCGTTCAATTTGTTGCATCTTAAGATATGCAGTTTGTTTCTCGGCCAACCGCTTTTCTTCGGCCACTAGAGTTTCTTCGGCCACTAGAGTTTCTTCGGTAAGACGCGCTTCTTGAACAAGCTTGGTCTCGTTTTCGACTTGTTGCCGGTTATCATCCTTAACTTCATCTACATCGGGTGTTTCTGTCACAATTTCTTTTGCTTCAGATAATTTAGAAGGCTTGTCGTCGCCGGCGCTGCACGCACTTATTAATAGGGGTGTTAAAAACAAGACGGCTGGCAATATAAAACGAAACATAAAAACCCTTATAATTTGGCCTCTAACATCATAAATTTGGTTTCAATATCAACGCACAAATGCGTGAAAGATATGTGAGAAATGTAGATTGGGTTCTAATACCAAACAACCCCGCCTCGGTGTGTGGGCCGAAGCAAGGCTGTCTATTGCATAACACCGTTAAGAGCTGGGGAGGTCTTGTGGTCTTATGCACGCTCCGGCATGCTCCGCATTAGACTGCTGCAATCAGTCCAAAATGTGGAACCGGATGTGAATAGCATTTCTGCTATTAACTATAATTATACGGGTTTTTGGATAAAATGCAAGGGTAAATAGGAGTTTCTTGCCGTATCGGTCAGTTTGGCGACATCTAGTGGACGCCGTATTCAAGACATGAGTATTGTAAATCTAAGAAAATATCTCGGTTATCGCGCGGTGAGCCTGCGTAATGGCGGCGTTGGTGTCTGCTTTTGCGCCGGCATCAGAGTTAGCGATATGAATATTTCCAAACGGTTGGCGCCCTATCACCCAAGGCTTACTGCTTTCCGATTGCCAATCAGGCTCCCAAAGTAAATCCGGGCTATATGCATACCCATGGGGCCACCGGTTGACCGTTACTGCACTTATATCTTTATCGGCGTCAAACCCGGTGCTTTTGAGGGCTTGATCAAGTTGATTTTTTACATGGCTTTCAAATGTAGCGAACGGAGTAGTCAAAACCTTACTGCGACCTATGCGCCATTGTCTTGGGCCTTGAGCATCAGGCACCCAAGGAACATGGCACATATGCAAAACCATAGGATCTTCTGGCTTCTTTGGTCCTTTGTAATCACCTAATGACACAGGATATTCCAGTTCGACTTGTTTGAAAAAGCCGTCTGTATAATAAACAAAATCCGTTTTTAAATCTACGAAGGCCTGCCAGTTGGGCACGAGGACTTTCGTGTAAACAAGCGGGACTTTCACCCCATATGCAAGGCCTTGTTTCTGGTTCTTTGGCATTTCGGGGCATAAATACGGAATGGCCATATTGTAACAGGCCAAAACACATTTCCCTGCGCTCACAGTATATGGCTTGTCGTGGTTTACATAAGTAATATTAACGGACTTTTGATCCGAAGAATTAACGGCATGAACGACTGTGCTGTTGAGCCTGATGTTTAGAGCTCGACCTTTTATGTCCAATTTGTTATAACTGACACGCGCCGTAACCGCATCTTCCATTGTCGAGCCGGGCAGAGCTTCGGGGATAAGTGCGCGCACAATTAGCCGAGCCACAGAGGCGTTGCCGTCCGGGAAATGGAATATATACGGCTCGTCATTTCGGTAGCCCGTTCGTTTTAATGTGTGTTCCACACCGGGCATACCGCCGTCATAAGACTGAATGCTGGTTGTCGGTATTTCATCAATACCGACACACCAAAAACTCATTCCCCAACGTTTATAAATATTGATAACGGCTTCATCGACTTTGCAATAATCCCGTAAATAGCTTTCATAGCTGGTTTTTGCCAGAATAGCGTATTTTTCATCAAATGATTTCCCAGGTATATAGTCAACTTTATCGGTATGTACCCGGATAAAATCTTTCTTTGCCTGGGCACTCATTGGACATTCTGCGGCAAATTCTGACCACGGTTTTTTACCATACCCTGTGACCAATTTGTCTTCACCAAAGGTTTCTTTGTCAAAGAATATGGCCTTACCTAAACCATATGATGTATAAAGTTCTTGATCGTAATAATCATAGAACTTTTCCGTCTCAATGCCGATGCCTTTGATGAGGCCTATAGCCTCGGGCGTGTAATGAGACGGCGTATCGATAGATTCAGTACCGCCGTAACCAATACGGGTTACGCCGTTTACTTGAAATTCATTGCGCTTTGCATGGCCGCCAAAATCATCATGATTTTCTAAAATAAGAATGCGGCCATCAGGATTTTTTTGCTTATAGAAATACGCGGCTGAGAGGCCGCTAATGCCGCCGCCAACTACGACTAAATCATAATGTTCGGTAGACTTTGAAGGTTCCCATTCTTGACCTGTGACCCATTCTTGCCCGTTAACTCTGGCGTGCATGGTTTCCCAAGAACCGTCATGGCTTCCGCGTAATCCTGTTTTAGCGGGTGGGTAATAATCTGTCCCCAATGCAAATTCGTAAGGCGTTGGCGCACACGCATTTAATAAAGGTGAGAGTGCGGTGGCCCCAATAGCGATTTGGGTGCCGTTTAAAAAATCCCGTCTGGTAATTGTTTGCGCTATTTTTTGTGTTATTTCCGGTTTCAATTTTACCCCCAGCTTTGATAATTTATAAAATGGTAGTGGCGCGAGCCCATAAAGTCAATTTGTCGGTCGAGGCCCGCCCAAAAGTTGACTTTTCTAATAGGCGGTTCTAGTAGGCGGCTTTGCATAGAAATACAGTCATTTCGTCTTGCCCCCTTGACCCTTGGCGTCCCTTCTATATGGAGGCGGAAAATTTGTGAAATACGAGGCTTATTATGGATATGTCCAAAATCCCGGTTGGGGAAAACCCACCATTTGACATCAATGTAATCATTGAAGTGCCCCTCGGTGGTGAGCCGATTAAGTACGAAATGGACAAAGATAGCGGGGCGATGTTCGTTGACCGCTTCTTATATACGGCTATGCGCTATCCCTGTAATTACGGCTTTATTCCGCACACGCTTTCAGACGACGGCGACCCGACGGATGTATTGGTGGTTGGCAAGCGGGCTTTGATGCCGGGCTGCGTTGTTCGTGCACGCCCCGTTGGTGTACTCCTTATGGAAGACGAAGCCGGGTTTGACGAGAAAATTGTTGCCGTGCCCCATTCAAAACTAACCCCGTATTACGATCAAATAAAATCTTACACAGATTTACCAGAAGTCTTGCAACAACGCATCCCACACTTTTTCGAACATTATAAGGACCTAGAAAAAGACAAATGGGTAAAAATAAAAGGCTGGGCTGA
>JAJFFM010000162.1 GCA_021776675.1 Robiginitomaculum sp. | reverse complement strand
CACTACGGCATCAAATGTTTGCTCGTACAAATAATCAAATGCGGTAAATGATGTGAATGCTGCTACAACACGGACATTTTTGCGCTGTAATGCATTGATAACCACCATAAATTCGGGCGAGGCTTTGCCGACAAATAAGATATTAAACGGGTCATCCGCGCTGATTTCCGGACGTTCATGAGGTATTCCGAAATCATGCTCTAACGTTTCAAGCCGCAAGCCTATTTCCTGTTCCATATTTGCCAAACGAATAAGACCTATTGTGCGCAGGACAATTTGTGCGGGGTGACAAGGTTCCAAAAGTACTGAGCTATATATATTATCTACTGAGGCTTGGTCCGCTGGAACTTGATCAATGGTGAATTGATCCATGAGGACTTGATCCATGAGAACTAGCGATGATGTCAACACAAGGACAGGGATGTTAAGCCTCGGATATCTGGCCATTATCAAAGCAATTATTTTATTAGTTTGCTCAGAGATATTTTCGGTTCGCAGCAATATAGCCGCAGGGGGATGCTCTGGTAATTTGCCATTTTCGCGGCCGTTTATGTTAAGTCCGAGAGGCATGAAACCGCGGTCTTCGAATGCTCTTTCTATGGCCTTTTGTTTTTGCGGAGCGCTTGATAATATCAACACAAAATTTCTTAGTTCGTTCATGAAAACCACCCAATACGAATCATTTCTGATCTAATGAGTAAGGAAGTAGCGTTACTCGGGTGTAAACAAAATCTGGTTTTATTATATAGAGCTGTGCATATCTATGTTTCCGTTCATGTCGCAAAATGGACATGAACGGAAATAGGTGTTTTAGCGACTAGCCAAATGGTTTGCGTTTTTGCCACCATCCTGTTTTTTTCGGGGCGGTTTTCTTTGGACTAGTTTTCTTCTCAGCTTCAGTAGGTTTTGTTTCTTCAACTTTGCGAGCCTTTACCGCTGCTTTACTAGGGGCTTTTACGGCAGGTTTTTTGGCTGTATTTGCTGGCGTTTTAACCGGTTTTTTTGCAGAAGGTTTTGTAGAGGCCTTTGCAGAAGTCTTTTTGCGAGCAGGCTTCTTAGGTGTCTCTTTTGGTTTTGCGTCAACTTCTGCAGTTTTTGTCTTTTTAGGGGCAGGTTTTTTAGCAACAGATTTCCTAGTTTTAGCCGTTGTTTTTTTCTCATCAACCATATCTGTCTTAGCGTCAGCGGAATTATCGCTATCAGCCTTTTTTGCAACAGCTTTGCGTCTTCTACGCGGCTTTTTGGCATCTGATTTTTCTGCAACAGATTTTTTAGTAACTGACCCTTCAGCACTTGGCTTATCAGTTGCTGATTTCTCGGAAGTGGATTTCTCATCCTGTTTCTTAGGTGCCCGCCTAGATTTACGAGCAGGTTTCTTAATCTCACCGTCTTTGCCAGTATCTTTTATTGTGCTCTTTACTTCGTTCTCAGTCTCAGTTCCATTATCCGCATTTGAGTTCTCTTTATTAGCATCACGGTTAGGACGGCGGTTTCTGCCACCGCGTCTACCGCGCCTGCGACGACTGCGGGATGGTTTTGGTGCTTCGTCTGTATCAGGCTTGTCTGCACCTTCATCAGTATTACCATCTACGGCTTTGCCCTGTTGTTTGTTTTGCTGTTTATTTTGGTTTCTATTTGGCTGTGAGCGGCGTGAATTAGCTGTTTTACGGTGCTCTTTGGCGATTTCGTCTAGTGGGTCGATATCAGAGCCGGTTTTCTTGGATGTTATATCGATAGAAAATGCAGGACGGATCAAGCTATCATCAGCAAATATCTCGGTAAACATGCCTGTATCCGTCTCAATGGCATTCACAAGTTCGCGCTTTTCGTTGAACAAATAAGCGGCAACGTCAGGAGTGACTTTCAAGCGTATCCGCGCAGCACGTCCTCGTACACCTTCTTCTTCGATGACACGTAGAGCTTTTAAGGCACTGGATTCGACGGACCGTTTACGGCCTACACCGTGGCAATGTTCGCATGATGCGCTAGAGCCTTCAAGCAAGCTACGGCGACGGCGTTGACGTGATAGTTCCATCAAACCAAATTGGGAAATACGGCCCATCTGTACGCGTGCTCGATCTTGGGCAAGGGCATCACGCATTTTCTTTTCAACGGCACGGTTATTTCGGTTTTGGTCCATATCAATAAAGTCTATAACAACGAGCCCCGCAAGGTCACGCAAGCGCATTTGGCGTGCAACTTCTTCTGCTGCTTCCAAATTGGTTTTAAAAGCCGTGCGTTCTACATTACGTTCTTTTGTTGAACGGCCAGAGTTAACATCAACGGAGACAAGAGCTTCGGTAGGGTGAATGACTAGATACCCGCCGGATTTAAGTTGTGCAATTGGCTCTAGGCAGCCTTCTATCTGGCTTTCGACTTGGTAACGCAAGAACAACGGAATGTCGTCCGTATAGGGTTGCACGTTTTTGGCATGGCTCGGCATGAGGAGCTTGATAAAATCTTTGGCGAGGCGGTAGCCTTCATCACCTTGGACATAGACCTTATCAATATCCTTGCCGTAGAGGTCTCGGATAGAGCGTTTAACCAAATTGGCTTCCTCGTGGATCAAAGCAGGCGCAACGCTTTTCAGTGTTGTTGCGCGGATGGTGTCCCACAATTTGGAAAGATAGGTAAAGTCTCGTTTAATCTCGGCCTTGGTACGCTTGGCTCCTGCCGTACGGACAATTAACCCCATGCCTTTTGGTACAGAAAGTTCACTCATAACCGATTTTAAGCGTTTACGATCAGAACCATTCGCTATTTTGCGCGAAATGCCACCACCGCGTGGGGTGTTGGGCATAAGGACGCAATAACGCCCGGCTAATGACATATACGTTGTGACAGCTGCACCTTTATTGCCGCGTTCTTCTTTAACGGCTTGAATGAGTAGGATTTGACCCCGCTTGATAACTTCTTGAATTTTATAGCGGCGCTTTGACATGCGCTTGCGGCGCTTGTCTTTTTGTTGGGCTTGTTCTTCTTCTACTTCCTCATCGGATGCGTCGGCGACATCGTTTTCGTCTTTTTCCTTAGATGATTTTTCGTTAGTCGTACCTTCGTCATTTTCGGTATCACCGTCTTCACCGTTGTCATCTGTATTATCAGTATCATCGGTACTGTCGTCAGTATCGTCTTCTTTAGTGACAGACTTACCTTTGCTGCGCCTTTTTGCGACAGGTTTTTTCTTAGGCGTTTTTTCGGATTCTTTCTCTTCTTCCTCAGCTTCGTCTTGCAAGCTCTCAGCCTGTTCAGCTTCTATAAGAGCCTGACGGTCTTCGACAGGTATCTGATAGTAATCAGGGTGGATTTCTGAAAATGCGAGGAATCCATGCCGGTTTCCGCCAAATTCAACAAATGCAGCTTGCAGAGATGGTTCTACCCGAGTGACACGGGCTAAATAAACATTTCCGCGTATTTGCCGCTTTGTAGCGCTTTCAAAATCAAGTTCTTCTAGGCGGGTTCCGTCGACCACTGCCACACGGGTTTCTTCCGGGTGGGAGGCGTCGATTAACATTGTTCGTGACATAAAATTCTCCAGAGCCGCTATAACTCCGGTGGAAACTTGTTTGTGGCTCGCGGTCTTCCTCTATGGGGATCAGGGCCATGTGCTTGTTAAATTGAAGTTTCGCAAAGATGAGCGGCTTAATGTGTGTTATAAATATACGATAAAGCGCAAATGCTCGGACGGGATTGGCTGACGCAAGGTTGCTCGCGTGCTTTTGTATGCCGGTATTTCCGAAAATGCGCATAAAATTCCTAATTTAGCTCCCGAATGGAGCTTTAAAATGGGGTTTGACGAGTCGTGTCAAATCTTGAGTGTGTATGTGGCACATAAGTGAAGGTAATGCCAAGAGAAAATAGTTAAGGGAAAAAGTAAAGCTTACCCCTGGTCTTTAAATGTGCGTTTTTTTTAAGATAGCTGTGTTTTTTTAAGAATAGTAACCTTTCGTCAAAAGTCTGTAGGCATTAGAGTTGATATGAAGTTAATTGCATTATCGTTGCGAATACTCCTGGTTCTAGGTTGGGTGATGTTGGGATGCCGCGCTATGGCTGCGGATATATCTGATATTCGTATGACAACTGAGGGTGTACAGACAAACCTACATATTAATGTTGATGTCCATAAAAAACCTAACGTGTTTACTATGGACGCAGGTAATCCACGCATAGTTATGGATGTAGCAGGTGCAGGGCTAAGCACGGTATTGTTGGCAAAAGCTAAAGATAAGGGGTATATAGAAGGTATTGGTGCAATCAATAAGTTGCGGTTTGCAAAACGCGGTGAAAATGAGCTGCGTCTCGTCGTCGATTTGAATGATGATGCAAAATATTTGTCACATGCTTATAAAAACGGTGTGTTGTCAGTCATAATGACGGGTGGAAAACGTTCAGTTATAGCGGATGGTATTCCCGTGCCACGTTTAAAGTCTTCGAGACTTAAGAAGTCAAAGAAGGCAAAAATAATTAAAAAACCAGTTATCGTCATTGATCCCGGCCACGGCGGTCGTGATCCAGGAGCTATTGGTAGCGCTAAGGTACGCGAGGAAACTGTGACCTTAAAAGCCGCACTGGAACTGCGAAGACAGTTACAGGCTAGCGGACGATATAAAGTCGTCATGACCCGCACTACCGATAAATATGTGGAGCATAACAAACGTGTTCTAATTGCTCGCAAAGCTGGGGCCGATCTGTTTATCTCTTTACACGCGGACTCACTTAAATCATCCGCAACACGCGGCGCATCCGTTTATACGCTCGCTACACGTGCCGAGGGACGGACATACGAAGTTGTCAACAACCAAAATTGGGTACTTGATGTAGATTTAACCCGTAAATCTGCACCCGTAAGTGACATACTTGTTGACCTTGCGCAAAGAAAAACACTAACAAAATCAGGTCAATTCGCAGATATCCTAATTTCAGAAATGCAAAAGAAAACCCGTATGGTAGGAAATTCACATCGCCGTGCCGGTTTGTATGTATTGCTGGCCCCAGATGTGCCTGCGGTATTATTAGAGATGGGGTTTATATCCAATAAGTCGGATGAAAAGCTATTGAGCTCCGCAGCGCACCGCAAGAAACTTATGATAGGTGTAACCACTGCAATCAATCGTCACTTTAAGAAGAGTAAAACTGCATCATAATATGCAGCTTTGTTCTTGAGTATTGAGTGTGAATATAGGTATATATAGACATGGCTAGACAAGGTTACATCGACAAAAATGAGATTAAGGCACTGGCACGTTCGTCTGACCTTGCAGGCGCTTTACTCGTAATGCATTGCTGGGGTACAATTGTTCTAATGATGGTTATGTTTATTGTTTGGCCCAACATTTTTACCTTTATTATTGCTTTTTTTATAATTTCCGGTCGTCAGTTAGGGATTGCTATTCTTATGCATGACGCTTCTCACGGAATTTTATTCAAGTCCGAAAAGCTTAATATGGTTTTTGGGCAATTTTTCTTAGGTTTGGTTGTTGGTGTAGAATTAAATGCTTACCGTAAATATCATTTAAAGCACCACCGGTTTACGCAACAAGACAAGGATCCAGACTTGGGCCTTTCTGCAGCTTTTCCAACAACAAAATGGAGTTTATTGCGAAAAGTCCTGCGGGATATATCAGGCTTAACGGGACTAAAATTACGCCTCGGGCAATTATACATGACATTTCGCAAGCCATCAAATGAGGTAGATGATGCAGGGGACCAAGTATTTGTAGTTAAAAATACACTTAAGATATATGCAGCCAATTTAGTGTTGTTTCTGATTTGTTATCTGGCAGGGTATTGGTGGGTTTATTTTGCTTTATGGTTGTTCCCATTATTGACCGGCTTTCAACTGGTTTTACGCATCCGCAATATTGCGGAACACGCGATGACAACTAAAGGAGACGATCCCTTAACACATGCGAGAACGACTAAAGCTAATTTTGCGGCTCGGGTTTTCGTAGCGCCGTATTGGGTGAATTACCATGTGGAACATCATGCATATATGTATGTACCGTGCTGGCAATTAAAGAACGTGCACAAAGCTATGCTGCGTAATGGGCACGGGGACGACATGGAAATCAAGAATTCGTATTTGGATGTTTTACGCACAGTCGTCAGCGTGTAATATTACTGAATAAACACACTTACAACGATATATTTAAAGATTATAGTGTACTGAAACGGGTTCAGCCTTAATTGCGCCCAATTTTAATTAATAAAGGCATGCATGAGTATCCAAGAAGCACATTCACCAATATCTACCTCTAATTGGGCCCAGCGTATGAAATGGCCATTGGTCTGGCGCATTATTAAATATATGTTCATCACTGGCTGTGTGTTGGCTTTATTTGCTATTATATTTGTTGGTGTATTTATCATCCGCTCGACACGAAACTTGCCGACCCTTGAAGCTGTGCAAGAATACTCACCCTCGGTTATGTCGCGGGTGCATGCAGGTGACGGTAAACTAATTGCTGAATACGGCATCGAAAAGCGTGTATTTGTACCCATTGAATCTATACCAAAGCAAATCCAACATGCTTTGGTGGCTTCTGAGGACCAGCGTTATTATACCCATGACGGTTTTGACCCCAAGGGCTTTGCTCGTGCAATGGTGGCTAACCTCAAACACAAATTAAAAGGCGAACGGTTAGAAGGTGGTTCCACCTTAACCCAACAAGTTGCCAAGCATTTCCTAGTTGGCGACGAGCGTAATATTGAGCGTAAAATACGAGATATTTTTATCGCTAAGCGTATTGAAAAGGCCATTAGTAAGGATGAAATCCTTGAATTATATTTAAACGATGTTTTCTTTGGGCGCAGAGCTTACGGGATTGCCGGTGCATCTTTGAATTATTTTGATAAGCCTCTTGATAAATTAACCCTTGGACAATCAGCTTACCTTGCGGGTCTGGTAAAAGGACCCAATAATTATCAACCTGAAGATAATATGGAAAAGGCTATAAATCGCCGTAATTACGTGTTGTCGCGTATGGTCGCAGATGGATATGTCACAGAAGAACAAGCCCAAGAAGCCAAATTGGAAGAATTGGTCATAGCCGAACGTTTGCGCGGCGATGAGTATCTGGCGGCTGAGTATTTTGTCTCCGAAGTCCGTAAGGAAATAAACGGCCTATACGGCGAGGAGCAATTGAACGAGGGCGGACTATCTATCCGAACGACGCTCGACACTAAAATGCAGTTGGCGGCGCGTAAATCTCTACGACGCGGTTTGGAAATGTATGATCGCCGCCACGGATACCGCGGCCCATTAACCACTGTACCAGAAGATATGGATTGGGAAGAGTTTCTCGGCGAATATAAAGGACCACCTGACACGGCACCTTGGCAGATCGCCGTGGTTTTGCAGGCTGAGGGTATAGTCGCAGAGGTCGGTTTAAGCGAAGGGCAGAGCGGCACAATAAGCATAGAAGACATCGACTGGGCTAAGAAAGTTTTGCCAGACTATAAATTAGGCCCTACACCCAAAAAAGTCGCAGACGTGTTTTCTAAAGGCGACGTTATTTTAGTAGAACGCAAGCCAAATGAAGAAAATGATGAAAGCGATGAAAATTCTGGCAATACTTATAATTTACGGCAAATCCCCGAAGTCAATGGTGGTCTAATTGCTATGGACCCGCATACGGGACGTGTATTAGCCTTGGTTGGTGGTTATAGCTTTACACAAAGCCAGTTCAACCGTTCTACTCAGGCCTATCGGCAGCCAGGCTCAGCGTTTAAACCGTTCGTTTATCAAGCGGCTTTGGACAGTGGTTTAACGCCTGTTAGCCAGGTCTTGGATGCTCCCTTTGTTATTGAACATAATGACCGCGATGAAAGCTGTTTAGAGCAAATCCGCCAAGGACAAAGCAAGCTTCGATTTGGGCAACAAGATGATGAGGAAACACCAATTGCTATACCAGTAGAAGTGGTTCTTCGTGGTTCACTTGATGAAGACAAAGAATGCGGCCCAGTGTTTTATAAACCGGCCAATTTTAATGCGGGTAAATGGTATGGTCTGTCTACTCTTCGTCTTGGCATAGAAAAATCTCGTAATGCTATGACAGTGCGCCTTGCCAATGATATTGGCATGCGGATTATTGGACAATATGGTCGTAAATTCGGCATTTACGAGGAGACTAAACCCGAACTGGCTTGGGCGCTCGGCGCAGGGGAAACTACTTTGCTGAAATTGGCATCTTCCTATGCGACGATTGTAAACGGTGGCAAGAAAGTAACGCCGACCCTACTTGACCGTGTACAGAATAATAAAGGCGAGACCGTCTACAATCATGATCACCGAGAGTGTCCTGAATGTATAATGGAAGAATGGAATGAAGGGCTTTTACCACCAGAACTGCCTGATGAACGCGAAGTCGTTGTTAGTCCAGTCACGGCCTACCAAATGACCTCTATGCTAGAGGGCGTTGTAAAAAATGGCACCGGACGGCAAATGCTCCGTCTAGGCCGTCCGATTGCTGGTAAAACCGGCACGACCAATGATTACAAAGATGCTTGGTTTATGGGTTTTTCACCTGATTTGGTGACCGGAGTATATGTGGGTTATGATACGCCGCGCTCACTTGGTACTGAAACTGGGGCCAAGGCGGCTGGCCCGATATTCCGTTTTTTCATGGCAGATGTACTTGAAGGGAAGCCAAAAACTTCTTTCCGCATTCCGGACGGTGTGGTTCTGGCTCCTGTTAACCGTGTCTCAGGTGAACCTTCCTATATTGGAGCACCTGATTTTATCTATGAAGCGTTTAAACCAGGTACTGAACCTCGTATTGGCGGTAACAATTCCAAGATTAGCATAGGCCGTGATGCGGGTGAAATTGGCAGTTTTGATTTTGGATTTGGCGACACTTTAGAAAACCCTGAAACCGAATTTGGTACACAACCAAGCACACAACCAGATGCGGTTCTAGGGCAGGGAGGTACTGTTTCCGAAACGCAGATTGACGGAAGTCTAAATTCACCCGCAGATCGCTTATCACCGCGCCCTAACCCTACACCTCTTCTTGAGGAAGAAGAAGAGGAAGATGATGTGGACTTGGACGACGGGCTGTATTAGACCCCAAATAAATATTCTAATAAGGGCCAAAAAAGGGTGATGCCATGGCAACGGAACACGACCAATTAGCGGCGGAAATAGAGCAGTCCATTGTACTGCTGAGGAGGCGTCTTTGACCCGGAAGAATCCGAACGACGACTAGCCGAAATTAATGCCCTGATAGAACGTCCTGATTTTTGGGATGATGCAAGTGCGGCCCAATCCATGATGCGTGAACGTGGTCGGTTAGAGACGGCTATGGAACAAGTGGCGAGTTTGGAAACCAATACTGCTGAGGCTCTTGAATTGGTCGAAATGGCCGAAATGGAAGATGATGTAGATATCTTAGAAGAGGCAACTAATCTTTTGTTATCTCTTAAGAAGCAAGCTGGGCAAGCCGAAATAGAAGCCTTGCTGTCCGGTGAAGCAGACGGCCTTAATGCATTCGTAGAAATTCATCCCGGCGCAGGCGGTACCGAAGCACAAGACTGGGCGCAAATGCTCTTGCGGATGTATGTGCGTTGGGCCAATGCACACGGAATGAAGGTGGAAGTTTTAGAAGAACAATCAGGCGACGAAGCGGGACTTAAATCCGCAACAATTCTCGTTAAAGGCCCTAATGCATTTGGCTGGCTCAAAACCGAAAGTGGGGTGCATCGTTTGGTGCGGATTTCACCATTCGATAGCTCTGCTCGTCGCCATACTAGTTTCGCTAGCGCATGGGTTTTTCCTGAAATTGACGACACTATAGAAATCGATATTAACGAAAGCGATTGTCGTGTTGATACTTATCGGGCTTCGGGTGCGGGTGGGCAGCATATCAATAAAACGGATAGTGCGGTTCGTATTACCCACGAGCCTAGTGGTATTGTTGTGCAATGCCAAAATGATCGTTCCCAACATAAAAACCGTTCTCGTGCGTGGGATATGCTGCGCGCGCGCCTATACGAAGCAGAAATGCAAAAACGCGAGGAAGAAGCCCAAGAAACCGCGGATAGCAAGAGCGAAATCGGTTGGGGTCGCCAAATTCGCTCTTATGTGTTGCAACCATACCAAATGATAA
>JAJFFM010000161.1 GCA_021776675.1 Robiginitomaculum sp. | reverse complement strand
CATGGCTTTGTATGCGGACACTAAATCTTAAAACACGAAGTCTTTTAATAGTTAAGCCTCGTCCCGCTTATAAGTCAGCGCCATGAACACGTCTTCCAAATCGGGTTCTTCTGTGCGCAGGTCGGCTATATTAATGTTGGCGCCGCTCATCCGTTCCAGCAATTCTGGACTTTTTGTTATGGTGGTTCGGTAGGTAATAGCCAATGTGCCGTCGTCCCTTATGTCTGCATTAAAACCTTTCAGGGTTTTGGGTATAGATGTCAGTTTATCTTGGGGGGTGACCACCAATGTTTTTTGGTCGAGCCGCCCCATAAGCGTGTCTTTATCCTCATTGGCCGTAATCTCGCCGTTATGGATTATTGCAATTTTATCGCAAAGGGCTTCCGCCTCTTCGAGATAATGAGTGGTCAGGATAATCGTCGTGCCGTTTTTGTGTAATTCGCGTACATAGGCCCATAATTGTCTGCGTAGTTCTATGTCAACACCTGCAGTTGGCTCGTCGAGGATAAGCACAGGCGGCGTATGGACGAGGGCTTTGGCGATCAACAATCTGCGTTTCATGCCGCCCGATAATTGCCGCACATAAGCATCGCGTTTATCGGCGAGACCCAGTGCTTCCAAGATTTCGTCAGTGCGGCGCTCGTTCTTTGGAACGCCGTAATATCCGGCTTGGTTTTCAAGCGCTTGATAGGGCGTGAAAAACACGTCCATGGATATTTCCTGCAAAACAACCCCAATTGACGCTCGTGCTTGGCGTGTTTGGGTTTCGATATCATAGCCGTTGATTTTAGCACTACCCGAAGATTTAACCACAAGCCCTGCCAATATATTGATAATGGTGGATTTACCTGCACCGTTCGGGCCAAGCAGGCCAAAGATAGAGCCGCGCGGTACGATTAAATCTATGCCCTTAAGGGCTTCTTTGGCAGGGGATTTACGGCTCTTTTTATAGGTTTTTTTAAGACCGGATATTTCAATAGCTGGCGGCAGGTTCGTCATATCGTCTTTCTATATCATCAGAGCCAGATTGCATTGATCATCTGTGCATTGATTATCTGTGCATTGATCATCTGTGCATTGGTTATGTGTTATTGACCTTGAAGGCCTCCTCAAATAGATAGGGACTGCGCAAACACTCTGCAACACCAATTGGAGCCGCCATGACTAAAAATGCAACAACACTTTGTGAGCCTGAAACCTTTGAGGTCACCACACACAGCGTTTCATGCGACGGTGGTGCCAAACATGCCCAAATACAGGGAAGTGCAAATGGTCACCCGAAAGTGTTTATGGATATGGGACAAATGGACAGTGTTGACTGCAAATATTGCGGCAAACGGTTTGTGCTTAAGGCCGAATTTTAAAGTTGAGTTTAATCCTGCTTTTACTCTACAACAAAAGTATATTGGCGTAGATAATTACTGGTGGCTACGGGTTTGCCGCCGATGGTTTTTGGATAAAATTTAGATACCATAGCGGCTTTTTTTGATGCGCGGGCAAAGCTTTTTCTGTATTTTTTTGCATTGACACTAAAGAGTTCTGTACGTGCGACATTACCGCGTTCGTCGATAAATAAGGACAGGGTAACGACGGCTTCTATGCTTTTGCGGCGTGCCCTGCGGGGGTATTTAGGGCGTTTGGCATAACGTATGCGGGCTTTTTGTACAGCGAATTGGTTTGTGTAAACTTGTACCGTACCATCTTCCGCAGTGACCCCATCTGACTTGACCCCAATGGGAATTTCACCTGCTAATATGGTTTCTTTATTTCCTTTGGCAAATCTAGAAGGGCGGGCATTTGGCGCATATTGCGTGTCTGCAGATGAGATAATAACAACACCGGTCGCTTGCAAAAGTGTAGGAAGGTCCGATTGTCTGTTCCATATACCCCATGTGGATTTGTAAGTGGCAAGGGCGTCCGCATTTTGTTTATCTGTACTTCGCAGGTTGTAGAGTGTTTGCGATAATTTGGCCCATTCGCGCTGTTCATGGGCGGTGAGGATATCGCGGCCAGCTCTGGCGCGAAGCGTATCCGCATTTGGTTTATAATTGTCTGCGAAATCATTCAGCCGTGCCAGCCTTAAGCCAGTGTGGGTTTCACCCAAAATCCGCAAATACGCTTCGCGCGGTGTTTCTGGTTTAAAAGTAATATTTTTTGTACCGCCCGTGGCAAGCATGATGATACCCACACAAACGAAGACAAACCCGAAAATAACTACATATATCGGGGCCAATCCCGGTATATGGCTCGGCTGTGGCGTATTATCGGACTGTTTATCTTCCTTAGGCATTTAGCTCCCTCAAAATTTGCCATATGGCTTAATCGCGGCGAAAGTAGGGCAGGCGGTTAAACACCGCTTGCAAAGCCGGAACGCCGTGGCAATATTTAAGCATGATACATGCAAAACCCATCGATTCCAACTCCCCAGTTGATTCTAGCTCTCATGTCGTTCTTGTTGATGGCTCGGGGTATATTTTTCGCGCATATTATGCATTGCCCGCTTTAACCCGCCGCACAGACGGCTTGGTTATTGGTGCCGTGGCCGGGTTTTCCAACATGCTATTTAAGCTATTACGCGAACAGCACGGGGCTGACCGCCCAAGCCATTTCGCGGTTATATTCGATAGCAAAGGTAAAACATTTCGCTCGGATATATATGAAGATTACAAAGCCAACAGATCAGCGCCGCCCGATGATTTAATCCCGCAATTTCCCTTAACCCGTGATGCCACCCGAGCATTTGGCGCTCTGGCAATAGAAACCCCTGGTTTCGAAGCCGACGATATAATTGCATCCTACGCCGACCAAGCCGAGAAAAAAGGTGCGCGTGTCACTATTATTTCTAGCGACAAAGATCTGATGCAATTGGTGTCAGACCGCGTTTGCATGGTTGATACCATGAAAAACAAAACCATCTGCGCGCCCGAAGTGTTCGAGAAATTTGGCGTGGGCCCAGATAAAGTCATCGATATTCAAGCCTTGGCCGGCGACAGCGTTGACAATGTGCCGGGCGTCCCGGGCATTGGCGTCAAGACGGCGGCGCTCCTGATTAACGAATTTGGCGATTTGGATACATTACTAGAGCGCGCAGGTGAGATCCCGCAAAAGGGGCGGCGTGAAAAACTGATCGAATTTGCAGATTTAGCACGGGTGTCGCGCGAATTGGTGACGTTAAAGCGTGACATGGATTTGGAAACCCCACTGGAAGAATTGGCTGTACAAGATCCTGATCGGGATACATTGCTGGATTTTCTAGAAGACATGACTTTCAATACCCTGACTAAACGGGTGATGGCGGCTATTGGTGAAGGCGAAACGGACGGCCTGCGCAAAGACGATACCAAAGAACAAATTGCGGCTGGATTGCCCGCATTTGATAAAGAAAAATATGAATGTGTACAGACCATTGATCGCCTTGAACACTGGGTAGCCCGTTGCACCGAGGTTGGTGTTTGCGCGGTGGATTTGGAAACCGATAGCCTTGATAGCGCCGCCGCAAACTTGGTGGGTGTGTGTCTTGCCGTGGCTGATAACGAAGCTTGTTATATTCCGCTCGAGCACGGGCTTGGCGGGGCTAAGGACTTGTTCGGCGATATGTTAGGGGACGGCGCGCCTAAGCAAATTCCCATGCAGCAGGCCTTGGATATTTTAAAGCCTATGTTACACGACAAAGCGGTTCTTAAAATTGGACAGAACTTCAAATATGACCTCGGCGTGTTTATGCGCTACGGCCTTAACCCTTCGCCGTTTGATGACACGATGTTGATATCCTATGCGCTGGACTGTGGTCTGCACGGGCACGGTATGGACGCTCTTTCGCAAATGCATTTTGGCCACGAGCCTATCCCGTTCAAGCAAGTGGCAGGTACAGGCAAAAACCAGAAAACTTTTGACCAAATTGATCTGGATATCGCCACACCATACGCAGCCGAAGATGCGGATGTGACATTGCGTTTGTGGAAGCATCTCAAACCTGAACTGGCCAAGAAGCAAGTGGCGACGGTTTACGAAACCTTGGAACGTCCCATGCCTGTGGTGTTGGCAGAAATGGAAAACAACGGTATCAAAGTCGACAAGGCCGTGCTGGCAAGATTGTCTGCGGATTTCGAGCAAAAGAAATGCGGGCTGGAAGCCGAAGCCCATGAACTTGCAGGGCGGCCATTTAATCTGGCCAGTCCTAAACAATTGGGCGAAATCCTGTTTGATGATCTTGCGCTACCGGGCGGTAAGAAAACCAAAACCGGAGCCTGGCAGACCGGGGCAGGGGTGTTGGAAAAACTTCAGGATGCACATGCTTTGCCCAAATTGGTTTTAGATTGGCGCCATTATGCCAAGCTTAAATCTACCTATACGGATACGCTGCCCAAAGAAATAAACCCGCGCACCGGACGCGTGCATACCAGCTATTCTTTGGCTTCTACTTCAACGGGGCGTTTATCGTCCAGTGACCCGAATTTACAGAACATCCCCATCCGCACAGAAGATGGCCGTAAAATCCGCACGGCATTTGTTGCAGAACCCGGACATGTTTTGGTGGCAGCAGACTATTCACAAGTCGAGCTCAGGGTGTTAGCCCACATGGCCGACCTGCCGTCTATGAAACAAGCGTTCGCGGACGGTGTTGATATTCACGCCCTGACGGCGAGCGAGATGTTCGGCGTTCCCATCAAAGGCATGGACAGTGGTACAAGACGCCGTGCCAAGGCGATTAATTTCGGGATTATTTACGGGATTTCAGCCTTTGGCTTGGCTAATAATCTTGGTATTTCGCGCACAGAGGCCAAAGAGTATATTGATGCCTATTTTGAAAAATTCCCCGGCATCAAAGATTATATGGAAGCGGCCAAAGACGAAGCCCGCGAATTTGGCTATGTGAAAACTTTGTTTGGCCGCAAATGCCACGTCAAATCTATCAACGAGAAAAACCCAATGTACCGTGCAGGTGCAGAACGCCAAGCTATCAACGCCCCTATCCAAGGCACTGCCGCCGACATCATTCGCCGGGCTATGATCCGTATGTCAGACGCCATCAAAGCCGTGGACGGCGCAAAAATGCTGTTACAAGTTCACGATGAATTGATATTCGAAGTGCCTGAAAACTCTGCTGACGATTTGATTTCCATCGTAAAACCAGTTATGGAAAATGCGAGCGCGCCTGCAGTGAGCTTAACCGTACCCCTCGTGGTAGATGCCAAAGCAGCCAATAATTGGAACGATGCGCATTAAAACATCCTCACCCCGCCCCGCGGGGGAGGTGCTCCTCTTCTTAGAGGAGCGGAGGGGGAAACAACTATAGCCGAAAAGACAAATGAGAAGGAAAAATAAAACAGCACGAAAATACGCCAGACAAATGCGCAAAGACATGCCGTGTGCGGAGGTTGTCCTCTGGCAATATTTGCGAAGAAAATTGATGCTTGCTTGCTTTTCGACGGCAACATCCTGTGGGATACTACATTGCGGATTTCGCTTGTTTAAAGGCAAACCTTATTATCGAGCTTGATGGTGGTACACACAGTGAAGAAGATGAGATTAAATACGACGAAAGACGAACACATTATTTGCAGAGCCAAGGATGGACAGTAATTAGATTTGGTAACGGTGATATTTACGATGGTTTGCCGACGTTCTGGATACTATAAACAGGTATCTGCCGGAACGAGAGTAATGCCCCCTCCGCCCCTAAGGAGGGGGAAGCAAGTCGCGGCAATGTAAGAAATGAAATTTGAAACGTAAATTAGAAGGTCATAACTAGGGAGACTATCATGAAGAATATTTTATTGGTGAGCGCAGCCGCGCTGATTTTAGCTAGCTGTCAACAAGCAGCGGTAACTGAACTTGAAAATGGAGCTGAGGTTGTGGAACAAACTACCGAGAAACTAGCTAAATCTGCTGCGGCCGAAGATATAGGCAATCGCGGCGAAGTGATGATGGCCATTCAATCCCATGATCGTCCCGCAGCTGACCTTGAAAACGACGAGATACGCAAGACGGCTGAGGTGTTACAATTTACAGGCGTCTGGCCGGGCATGACCGTGGTCGAATTGGAAGCGGGCAGTGGGTATTACACCGAGCTCTTATCGCGCATAGTCGGCAAAGACGGCAAAGTCATCATGCAAAACCCGCAAGGTTTTGATGCTTTCATAACGGCTGAACAATTCGAAGCAAGGTTGGGAGCGAACGGCGAACGTCTCGCCAATGTCACCCATTTGCGTGGTCTGTTTGATGATTTGGATGTAGAAACCGGCTCCGCCGATATTGTGACATGGATATTAGGGCCACACGAAATGTTTTGCGCACCAAAAGATTGCGGTGAGCTCGGTGAAGTCGACGGTGCATATGCAGAAATAGCTCGTGTTCTCAAACCGGGCGGTAAATTTATCGCACTGGATCATGTGGCCAACGGTGACGATGAGGCGGTGGGCGGTACGCTCCACAGAATTCCGCCCGCAAGCATTACGATGCGCGCCGAGAAAGCAGGATTGGTCCTGGAAAAAACGAGTAAAGTTTTGGCCAATAAAACGGATGACCATACAAAAAATGTATTTAACCCAGAAGTGCGCCGTAAAACCGACAGATTCCTACATATGTATGTGAAGCCAACTAAATAGCGGGATGTCTTGAAATCGACAAATCGTCGCAAGACAGCTTGCACAATAAGCTATATATCAGACCTGAACAATAAGGAATCGTTATATGACGAAATTGGTATTGGTGCGCCACGGGCAAAGCGAGTGGAATTTACAAAACCGCTTTACCGGTTGGGTCGATGTTGATTTAACCGAAAAAGGCGTTGCCGAAGCTACGCTGGGCGGCAAATTATTGGCGGATGAGGGTATAAGGTTCGACGAAGCTTATACGTCCTATTTGACCCGTGCCATTCGCACCCTTTGGATGGGTCTTAAAGGTCTCGATCAATGCTATATTCCTGTCACCAAAGATTGGCACCTAAATGAACGCCATTACGGCGGTCTAACCGGTCTTAACAAACAAGAAACCCGCGATAAACACGGCGACGAGCAAGTGCATATATGGCGGCGAAGCTTTGACGTCCCGCCGCCAATTATTGGTGCGGAACACGCATATCATCCCGCCAATGATCCGCGTTATGCAGGTATAGACGAAGCCAAATTGCCAGGCGGGGAGAGTTTGAAACTCACATTAGATAGAGTGTTGCCATATTTTAACGCAGAGATTGCCCCGAAAATTAAGGCCGGAAAAACCCTACTTATTTCAGCCCACGGCAATTCTTTGCGCGCGCTGCTGAAGGAATTATTCAAAGTTTCCGACGCAGACATTCCCGGCTACGAGTTCCCGACAGGTAATCCTCTGCTGATAGATCTGCAAGACGGCACTCTCAATGTAATAGCCGCCAGGTATCTAGACGAAAGCCGCGCTAAACCGCTTCCCAATTAATTTTCTACAGGCCTTGCTAGCGATTTGCGCACATATAACAGGTGTATTTTTAAATTGAAGTAATCTCAATTTACTGTTTAGGTGCGGTTTCATGACAGTAAGGGGTGTAATTATGATACAACAATTTTTAAGGCGGCTTGGTTTTTCGATAAAAAATATATGCGTATATTTACTAATTTTAGTTTGTAGCCTTTCACAATTCACACTCGTTAATGCACAAGATGCTCAACGCGAAAAAATATTATATGAAAATTATAATCAGCATTGCTCTACGGGTAATATGACTGCTTGCGTAAGTGCAGGCGAAATGTCTTTAACTGGTAGCGGTGTAAGAAAAAGTAATAATAAGGCTGTAAACTTTTTCACTAAAGCTTGCACCGCAAAGGAGGCGTCTGGATGCGCAGCATTGGCTGTTGAATATTTTACCGGCGACCGTTTAGCTAAGGATTATACTCAGTCACTTAAATATGCCCAAAAATCATGTGACAAAAATAGTGCTGATGAAAAGGGAATGGGTTGTTCTATCTTGGGCGTGATTTACTTTACGGGCACTAATGTGGCTCAAAATAAACCGTTCGCAGGTTTACTCTACAAAAGAGCTTGCAAAAAGAATAATGGCCAAGCCTGTAAATACCTCGCAAATATGTATGTTGCAGGGGACGGTATAAATAAAAATTTGGCGGAAGCTAATCATAATGCAAGTATTGGCTGCAAGGCGGGGCATATGCCTGCCTGTGATCTTGTCACGGTTAATCTGACAAACAAATTAAGACAGAGTTATACTATAAATAAAGAGCCAACCAATGTTTCGGAACTAGTATCTCTATCTAATGCAGCTTGTGTGCAAAGTAAAAATTCTCATGGATGCTATAGTGTAGCAATGCTGTATATGTTGATGGGGGATAGACCTACCGCAAACACTTATTTTTCTACCGCTTGCACACTCGGGGAACAGAATGCTTGCTACCAGCTTGGCTTAGACAAACGTGAACATGTCTACGCTAATACCAGCAAAGCAGATGCTCTGCCTTATTTAGAAAAAGCGTGTGCGGGAAATGTTGCCCGCAGTTGTCATTTGCTAGGAGAAATTTACGCAAATTATGATTATGAATTGGGGACGTCATACGTCTCGAAAGAGGTTGGTGTTACAAAAAACGACCAAACGGCCGCGAAGTTTTTTACGCAGGCTTGCGCGGCTGGCTTTGACGAAAGTTGTCATAATATTGGTCTTGCCCATTTCAATGGTATGGGTGGGCCTAAAAACTTAGGCAAAGCCATTCAGATATTTGAAAAGTCGTGTGAAGAAAGTTTGAACGCCGGAGCTTGCCTCAATGTTGGGCAAATGTATTCTTTGGGGCTTGGGGTAAA
>JAJFFM010000017.1 GCA_021776675.1 Robiginitomaculum sp. | reverse complement strand
GCCTGGCCCTCGAGCAGTCTCTCGAGACGATCCGGAACCGAATCGACCAGTTCGGCGTGGCCGAGCCGATCATCCAGCGACAGGGCGCGAACGACATCGTCGTACAGCTGCCCGGCGTACAGGACCCGCAGCGCGCGAAGGAGCTGATCGGCAAGACCGCGGTCCTCGAGTTCCAACTCGTGCACACGGGCGGGGAGGGGCCGACGGTGACGTTGGCGGCCTCGCCGAATGCCGGAGATGGGCAGCGGGAGTTCCTTCTCGAGAAGAAGGTCCAGATGACGGGCGCCGCGGTCGCCGATGCGCGGGTTCGCCCGCCGACGCAGCTCGAGGGGCCCTACGTCGAGCTCGTGCTCACCGACGCCGGTGCCGCGGACTTCGAGGCCCTCACGTCGGAGAACGTCGGCCGCAACATGGCCATCGTTCTGGACGGGAAGGTCTTCTCGGCTCCGGTCATCCGCGAGCGCATTGGTGGCGGACGCGCGTCGATCACGGGCAGCTTCGACATGAAGGAGGCCCGTGATCTGGCAATCGTCTTGCGAGCCGGCGCGCTGCCCGCGCCGATCAGGATCATCGAGGAGCGCACGGTCGGCCCGTCGCTCGGCCGCGACTCGATCCGCCAAGGTGTGATCTCGCTCGGGGTCGGTGGCCTCCTCGTCGTTCTGTTCATGGCCTGGTACTACCGCGGCGCCGGGATTCTGGCGGACGCTGCTCTGATCCTGAACGTGGTGTTCCTGATGGCGCTACTGGCGGCGTTCGGCGCGACGCTGACGCTGCCGGGCATCGCCGGAATCGTGCTGACGATGGGCATGGCGGTCGACGCGAACGTGCTGATCAACGAGCGCGTCCGCGAAGAGCTTCGCCTCGGCAAGACGCCTCGGGCGGCGCTGGAGGCCGGCTACGAGCGCGCCTGGGCGGCCATTCGCGATTCGAACATCACGACATTCGTCTCGGGGCTCATCCTCTTCCAGTTCGGGTCGGGCCCCGTGAAGGGGTTCGCGGTGACCCTCTGCATCGGGATCGCGACGACGGTCGTCACCGCGGTGTTCGGCACTCGGATCTACTACGACTTCCGGCTTTCCCGTCGGCAGCTCCAGGCCGTCAGCATCTGAACGAGATTTCGTCGCCTCCGGGGCTCCATCCGGACCCCGGAGCGAGATGAAATTTCGCGGCGCCGCCGCGGCTGGGCAGGGCCGGCGCGGCAGGATAGCGATTTCGCAGGGGTTTCTGCCGCGCGCTGCGTCAATTGAGTAGTGGCTTCGTAAGTTGTTGTAATTGCACCGAAATGCTATCCTGTGGGGACAGTAGACGAGGCCGGGTTGACCCAATCTGCGGGCGCATGTTAGCCACTCGGCACCCTACTCAGGGGATTTCGAGTCATGTTGGTAAGAGAAAACGCACTTCTCAACAGTCGCGACGTAGCGAGGCTACTCGACATGAGCCCCGATCGAGTGAACGAGTTCGCTCGAAAGCAGATTCTGCCGGCGTTCAAAGCGGGAAGACAGTGGCGTTTCCGCAGACAGGACATCGCCTCCTTCAAGCGACAGCTACGAGGTGCGACGGCCGCCTGACTTCCGTGTCCTATCGCTCAACGGTGGTCCCTGGGGAGATCGCCGTCTCGCGCGTGCAACGTGCGCGGGTTTGCTAGGGCAGCAGGCAGTCGCTTCAGAGGGAGGAGCTGATGATATCGACGTCGCCGCTTGCTCACGAGAGCAAGATCTACTCGCAGTTCTCGATCCTATACGACCGCATCTTCACGAATGTGTTCTCGAAGCGGATCGACCACGTGATCCGTTCGATGAACCTGGAGCCGGGTAGCCGCGTTCTGGAAGTCGGCGTCGGTACGGGCCTGTCGCTGACCGCGTATCCTGCCCACTGTGAGGTGGTCGGAGTCGATCTGGCGCAGGACATGCTGACTCGCGCCCAGAAGAAGATCGACCGCAAGGGCTGGGAGCATGTGGAGCTCGCGGTGGGCGACGCGCAGGCGCTCGACTTTCCGGACGCCTCGTTCGACTACGTCACTTCGTTTCACGTCGTCAGCGTCGTCCCGGACGCCCAGGTGATGATGCGCGAGATGACCCGCGTTTGCCGCCCCGGCGGGCGGCTGGTGATCATCAATCACTTCCAGAGCCCACGGCGGATCGTGTCGAAGGTCGTCGACCGGCTCGACCCGATCACCCGGAAGCTCGGATGGCGGACGACGCTTGCCGCCAAGGAGCTTCTGCAGGGCGTCGAGCTCGAGGACGTGCAGCAGTTCAAGACGTCCCCGCACTCGCTGTTCACGGTGATGATCGCGCGGAAGCCCGAAACGGGCGAGCGCGTTCAGGCGACGGGCTGAGCGGCCCCGCGCTTTCAGTGCTGGAAGCCGCTGGGCTCGCCGGGGATGATCCCGCGGCGTACCAGCTCGGCTGCGTCGGCTTCTCCGCGCGTGAGGAGCCAGCGCTTGTAGATTCGCAGGGTATCGCGATCGGTCGCGAACAGCTCCCGCGAGCTGATCTCGCCGAGCACCCGGACCAACCCGGCGAACTCGGTTGCCAGCGTGTCGAACATGTCGCGGACCCGCTCCGCTCCGACTTCGGCGATTCGGCGGTAAGCCAGCTGTCCCAGCTCGACGTAGTACGTCGGCTGGACGACGGTTCGTTCGAGGCAGTCGACGAAGAGTCCGGATACGAACAGGGCCGTGTCGCCGACCTTCTTGTAGCGCTGGAAGCTCTCGGCCGGAGCGCCGGCCTCGGCCTCCAGGTAGGTGAGGGCGAGCGGTTGGTCGAGTAGGCCGCCCTGCGTGCGCACATGCGCCTCCAGGAGGGAGACCAGGTAGTACTCGGTCTCTTCGACGGATTCGAAGCCCTGCGCGTCCATTGCGTCGCGCACCAGCTCGCGGAAGAACTCGGTTGGATGAGATTCGAGAATCGCTGCTCGCGACATACCGCTCGCTCCGTCTTCTCCGGCTTTCGGTCTCCGAACTTCGGCCCGTCCTACGAACAGTCTACCGGAATCGCCGCAGCTTGACTGTAGAACGGGGTGTGGCTAGCCTTTTTTTACGATGAGCGAGCACCTCGACGCGATGGAGAAAGATCCCGTGGCCCCCGTAGCCGATGGCCTTGGGCTTTCGCCGACCGCGGTCGAGCGAGTGAAGGTTCTCCTGAAGAAAGAGGACCGCCCCGAGGGAGCAGGCCTTCGCGTTGGCGTCGTCAATGGCGGATGCTCGGGCATGTCCTACACGCTCGGTTTCGACGACGGGCCGACGGGCGAGGATCTCGTCTCCGAGTTCGACGGCGTGCGCGTCTTCGTCGACCGCGAGTGCCTCCAGTATCTCGGAGGAACCGTCGTCGATTTCTCCGACGGGCTCCACGGGGCCGGGTTCAAGTTCACGAACCCGAAGGCAGATCGCACCTGCGGCTGCGGCACGTCGTTCTCGGTCTGAGCCGATCTACCGTCTCGTCGTCTTCGATCTCGACGGCACTCTCGTCGATTCGCTCGAGGACCTTGCCTCCGCGGTCAATGCGGCCCTGAGCGCTCATGCCCTCGGTACGTTGCCGGCCGCGACCGTCGTCGGTTTCAT
>JAJFFM010000160.1 GCA_021776675.1 Robiginitomaculum sp. | reverse complement strand
TGTAATAAGGCTTTGGACGGGATACAGCCGACATTGAGACATGTACCGCCGAGGGTGCCGCGACCTTCGATACAGGCGACTTTCAGTCCCAATTGTCCAGCGCGAATAGCGCAATTATATCCACCAGGGCCACCGCCGATTACCAATATATCATACATTTCTGGCATAAAAACCTCTTCTCTTAATCTAAAAATCGAGAGCAAAATGGCGCGCTTGCCCTGCGCCGTCAAGCGTTCAATTGCCGCAATTGAGGTCAATTTATGAATTAAACATATATGCTATCAGCGAATAATCATGACCGAATTATAGGCATGTTGCAGAACATCATAAGCGACACTGGATTGGAAAAACCGGCGAAAGCCTTTGACGGAGCTATCTGCCATGACAATGACGGAGTAATCTTTACCGCGTTTGATGATCATTTCGGCGGGGTTACCCACATCCGTCCAACTATCAACGACCTCGACGCCTGCGGCTTCAATGACGTTGCGGGCTTTGACGATCGCCTCTTTGGCTTGCGGTAATTGTTCTTCAGTTTCTGCTACGGAAAACAGATAAACCGGGCACTGGCATCTAGATGCTAGAATAGCATCTTGGCGGGCAGCTTCGATAGATTTATCATCGTTGACACAAATCAAATGCCCATGATTTTCTTCAATTTCGCGGGCTAAAAGAACCGTGCCGTGGTGTTCGGTGACAACGGTACGGGTGGTTTTCCATTTGATTTTACCGCGAACATTGGCGGCACCCCTGCCGTGCATGGCCAGAATAGTTAAATCATACTCATTGAGCTCACACTCATCGAGAATACCTGCGGCCACATTGGGCGCAATCATCAATTTAAGGGCAATATGGGTACCGTTTTTATCCGTATAGGTTTTCATGGTATCGCCGACTGGGTCCCCGTAAGCTCGTTTACGGGTGTCTTCTTCTTTCCAGTCCCCGTCCAAAAACCCAAGTTCGAACAACTGATCGCGGGCCTTTTTAAGAGCGCGCATGCCCGGAAGCTCGATGCCCCAATCCACCATGTTTTGTCGCGCTAAACCAACGCCTGACTTCATGCCTTTGTCGAGAGGACGTACATATAACAGGGTGATATCTGCGTCACTGCCCTGCCCGATTTTTACGGCATATTTCAGGCCCCGTCTGGACTCTTTTGAACCATCAATACAGACTAATATATTAAAGCGATTTGAACCGTGCTCTTTTGTAGCGTCGTTTTCATCTTCAAACAGTGCTGTGCGCATAATTACCTCCTACAACCCTATAGCTGGCCAGTAGAACATTGCAAAGGCCAGCAAGACTAATGTGGACATAATCACCATTTTCCACCCAACTTTCAAGAAGTCTGTGGTTTTTAAATATCCCGAAGCATAAACGATTGTACAAGCGGGCGTGCCAATGACCGTCAAATAGGCAAATGCAGATGAAATCGCGGTGATATAACCGAGAATAAGCGGACTTTCTCCGGCTGTTGTAGCCATATTCAGCGATATAGGGCCAAGGACAGCGACTGCGGCACCGTTAGACATAGTGTTAGTGACAATGGTTGTCAGGGCGGAAACGGATGCATATAAACCTATGCCGCTATCCATGCCGCTTGGTAAGATACCAATGAAACTATCCGCAACCCACAGCGCAGCACCACTATCTTTCATCTGAATTCCCAGAGATATTGCCGCTGCATAAAGCCAAACAACACCCCAGTTAACTCCAGAGTTCAAGTCTTCCCAACGCACGAGGCCAAGTACCATATAAGTAACTGCACCCAATAATGCGATTGTACCAAGACCGAGTTCGCTTGAATAGAATATCCAACCAAGCAGTGTCAGGAAGAATACCAAAATAGCGATCCAATCGCTGGATTTCATCGATCCTTCTTTTTCCACCTGTGTACGCAATCTTACAACCGCGCGGTTCAGATGTTTATATTCTGGCTTGAAGGTCATAAATAAAATGCCAATAACAAATGGCAATTGCGCCAAAAAGACGGGGTAGCAAACCTTTATCCAACTAACATAATCGACCAAATACTGTTTAGTCGCCTCGTCGCCGTGGTAGAAAAATTCTTTCCAATACCCAATCATGATAGCGTTTCGGGCACCACCTGATGGCGTACCGATACCGGCGATAGAACATCCATAGGCAATGGAAAACAAAAGAACAGCCGCAAGCCCGCGAACTTTTTTAGGGTCTTCTGAGGTTAGTGTAATAAGGATAATAGCGACGGGCAGCATCATAGCGGCTACGGTATGCTCGCCAATGACAGAGGCCATTAGTCCAGAAACTAAAGCAATACCGACTGCAACGTTCAGAGTTTTCGTGCCTGTCATGCGGACAATCAGATAAGCGAGCCGTTTATCTAGCTTTTGTTTGACGATAGCCACTGCTAGCATCAATGATCCCATAATAAACAAAACGGAATCGCTCATTAAGGATTCTGCGACCTGTTTAGAATCCACGTCTTTCAGCATCAATATCTGCGCAATAACGATCATAAAAGCAACGGCAGGCAGTGGTACCGGCTCTGTAACAAACAATATGACCGCAACTACGGAAATAACCAATACGGTTTTACCTGCATAGGTCAAGCCGTCCGGTACAGGCGCCATATAGAGAAGCATGCCGACTATCATTGCAAAAATAAGCCATCTCTTTTCTCGCAGGAAATAGCCGGCACTGCGCAAATTGCGCGTACCTCGTAAGCGAAAGCGGCGTGAACGTCGTGTAGTAAATAAAGCCATAATGGTCTCTTAAGGATTTATGCCCTTAAGGCAAATTATGATATGCGAGTTAGTCGTATTCACAATCAACATCAAGTGTGAACTGCTTATCTTAATAAAATAAGAACCCACCGGAGAAACTCCGGTGGGTAAAGTCTTAGGAATTGGTACTAGAAATTACTGGCCGAATTTCATCTTCCAGCCAAATGTAGCTTCATATTGCTTCATTTCAGCCGTCAAAGAATGGAACGGGTTAGGGCCGAATGGTGTGACTTCATTACCTGTGACCTCTTCTGTAGGTGCATACATGACAGCAAGTTCAAACGAGTGCTTATCGTTCATTTTGTACTCACCACCAGCAGTGAAGTGATCTTGAACAACACCAGGCGCCAAAATATTCAAAGTAATATCTGCACCACTAACAGGTTGTTGATTGTGAGCATAACCAGCGCGCAATGACCATTGGTCACTGGCACGCCATTCTGCACCAACCTTAATAATTCCAATATTGTCCCAACCAAAGCCTGGACCACCAGCAGAACCAAATGGCAGCATTATATTTGACGGGTTAGACACTGAACCAGAATCCGAATATTTGATACGTTTATAATCGACAGAAAGAGTTAGATCGGGACTTACATCAGCCGAAACACCGACTTGGAAACTTGACGGTATATCGAAGTCTCCGCCGTCTGCAAACAAACCTGCGTAATCATCAAACTTACTCATGTTAATTTTGGTTTGGTATGTACCACCAATACGGACTTGCTCCGAAAGGGAATATTCGACGCCGATTTTACCCCCAAAACCAGTAGAAGTATTTGCACCATTATTAGTTAGTGCGGTTGGGTCAAGCGTAGCGCCGCCAAATACAGCTAAACCAGTTGCTTCAAACATTTGGAAACCAAAAATTGGAGCAATACCGATTTTTAAATCACCTATTTGTTTTGCGTAACCAACGGAGATTAAAGCTTGGCTTAAATTGACGCCGGCTGTGCCACCACAAAATACTCCGTTAGGAGCAGGTACTTGTGGAGGTGCCATGCCAAACAAGAACTGACAAGTTCCGTTCGTAACGTCACGGTAATTGGTGTTCATGCCGCCGTTTGCCGCAATGGAAATCCCCCAAGATGATGTATCATCAATTGCCTTTACGAAAGCAACGTTCGGAATAGCGAACAGGTTTTCAGAAGATTTTACTTCTCCAGTTGGCGTAAATGGCCCAACTCCTGGAGGGGCACCCGCGCCGTCAAATACGCCCGTAAATTTACGCTTTGGGCTAAATAATGAAACGGCTACGTCTAATTCTGTACCAAGTCCGACCATTCCAGCCGGATTAGTGATCATAGTCGTCGCATCTTGGCCATCGGCAACGCCTGCGCCTGCCATAGCTTTATTACGTGCGCCTGCACCGTGTGTGAAATAGCCTTCGGTCGCGAATGCGTTCATGGCCGTCAATGAAGCTGCGCTTGATAGCAACAGCCCCAAAGTAATTTTTTTCCCCAAGGAAATTTTCTGTGTGTGTCCGTTCATTGTAATGTCTCCCCTCTGTTGTGACATATGTTTACTTTTGTTAAAACAAAGGCGACCTTAAAAACTAGGCCGCCTTTGCAGTTTTAGAATATTGGTGTTTTATTGTTGTAAAAATGCTCTGAATTACGCATCGGATTAAACCACGCGCTCAATCATAAACATGAACACTTCGCCGTCCATCCAATGAGATACTAGCTTGTTTCCAGTTGCTCTACAAAACGCTTCGAAATCTTTAACTGCGCCCGGGTCTGTAGAAGCTAGTTCAAGGTTTTGTCCATTTTCCATACCCTTAAGCGCCTTTTTCGCTTTCAAGATTGGAAGTGGACAATTAAGGCCCTTGGTATCAAGAACTACATCAGGTGTGATATCAGACATAAAGACTCCTATTTAGCTATCTGATTAAATTTAGTCGATTACATATACAGATTAATGTCGGATTGAAGAGCACTCTCCATCCAAGTAGCGGCACCACCGATTTCGATACCATCAATCATGTTTTCGGTTTTCTTCTCGAACAGATCAATCGTCATCTGACAGCCAATCATGCGCACATCGGACAAAACGGCTGCTTCTCGAAGATCTTCGATAGAGGCAACACCTTTTTTCTTAATCAGGTTTTTCATCATGACTGATGTACCTGCTGTTACCCCCGGGAGCATGCCAATCATATTTGGCATAGCCATCTGCATGCCGCCCATTGGCATACGCATGGATGCATTGCCGAGCGTCGTTACGCCAAGATTTAATTTTTTGTCCAACAATCCAAGACCGTAAAATGTGAAAAACATAGTAACGTCCACATCCATAGCCGCAGCAGTTGTTGCCAGTATAAACGGCGGATACGCCCAATCGAGTGTACCCTTGGTACAAATAATTGTCATTTTTTTGGCGTTGCCAATATCTACATCAGCCATTTAAGCCTCCTTTTACTTCGGATTTTCCCCGGTTTTATTACTATCAAGCAATCGACTTTTATTAGACATTGCTATATTAGAGTTTACGCATATAAAGTATTTATAACAGTTTGTCTATGTTCAATTATCACATTAATGTGAGGGTATTTGCCAAAACAGTCCCATGAGAACAGTTACATAAGAATTGGGAGTTCAAAAATGGCAGTGTATATCGGTTCAGAGATTTACCAGCGCTCTGCATTTGGCCATAACCATCCATTATCCTCTGCCAGACAAGAAACTGTACTCGATATCTGCCGTATTCTTGGTTGGCTAGATGACAGCAATTTTATCATTAGCCCCAAAGCAAGTACGACCACTCTTACCCGTTTCCACGACCAAAATTATGTTGATGCTCTGAAAGCTGCCGATGCGCTCGGGTCCGTAAATATTGACGTACGCAAGCAATATAACTTTGGCACGATGGAAAACCCATTGTTCAAAGGAGTTTTTGATAGAGCCGCTACAACAGTTGGCGGATCTATAGAAGCTGCCAAAAGAGCACTTTGCGGGAAAACAGCTTTTCACCCGTCCGGCGGCACACACCACGGCATGCGCAATCGTGCCCACGGCTTTTGTTATTTCAATGACCCCGTCTATGCTATTTTTACATTACTAGATGCAGGGTTGGAGCGTGTGTTTTATGTGGATATAGATGCCCATCACGGCGACGGTGTCGAAGCTGCATTCCTAAATGACGACCGTGTTACCACCCTCTCCGTCCACGAAGAAAACCGCTGGCCTTACTCGGGCAAGATGGAAGACAATAGCCATGACAAAAACGGGGGCCGGATAAACCTCCCCGTCCCCCAAGGCCTGAACGACAGTGAGTTTCTCTATATTTTTAACAACTTGATAACTCCAACCTGTGAGACCATAAAACCGCAAGCCATTGTCATTACGTGCGGCGCTGATGCTATTGAAGCTGATCCATTGTCAAAGATGTCACTTAGCAACCAAGTCCTCTGGCAGACGGTTATGGCGCTTAAAGCCGAAACAGAGCATCTGGTCGTGCTTGGCGGCGGCGGATATAACCCGTGGACAACCATCAGAGCATGGGTTGGGCTTTGGGGACAACTAAACAGCTACGAATTCCCAGAAATTTTACCAGACAAAGCACAAGCCATTTTGGCGCGGTTTGACAGCGATCTCATTGACGAAGAAGACAGATTACCGGAGTGGATTACCAGACTAGAAGACGCGAAAACTTTGGGCTACATACGAGACGAAATTAAGCGGCGGGTGGATTTACTCTTTGCCCTGAGATAACGCGCCATTTGCTTCGTTATTTGCCTCTTCTGCCAGTTCCACTGCTTATTTAGCGGCGTCTATTTCACCTAACTCTGCATCCAACTCCGCCAACATATTATCAATTTCTTTGTTCGAACTGTGTTGCAAAGTGTGACCGCTACCCTCAACAAGTTCAAAATGTGCATTGGGTATTTGTTGGCTCAACGTACGGGCATGAATGGTCGGTGAAACCGTGGTATCATGTGTTCCAGCCAAAATCTTTACGGGCATAGAAATCGTCTCATAGCTTGATTCCATAGCATTCACTTCTTTCAGTAAATGCGTGATATCTAGAGCATTATTTTTAAATTCTTTCGGGCGGAACAACAGACCAATAGCTGCACGTTCATAATAGTTGTGCGGCGGCGGTAAAGGCCAAAAAGTAGATGCGGTAAACTCAGGCCCCTTTATCGCACCCAAAGCTGGAAATAAAGTCCACCTTACCAACGTACCAAGGCCTATTCCGGCACCAATTGAGTAATGACTGGCAACGCCGCCAGGCCAAGCATGGCTAACCCCCGCCAATACAACCAAACCCGAAACATCATCAGAATAATTTATTGCATAATTAAGCGCAACTGCACCGCCATAGCTTTGTCCAATAACGATAGGGTTTTCTACTTTAAGTTTTTTGAGGAGGCCGCTAATTTGCCGTGTTTGTACAGATAATTGATGACTGTTTTCTGGTCGCTCAGAATAACCATGACCGGGCCGATCTACTAAGATAACTCTACGGTTTACTGATAATCTGTCACCAAGGGCAATTTTCAAATCTAGAAAATTGGCACCCGCACCATGGATTAAGACAAGAGGTGTGAGTTTTGTATCGGGTGTACTATGCATATCCCGATAATGGAGTTTATATCCATTCACCTTAATAAACTTACCTGTTGGTGGATGCGCCTCTTCCACTTTCTTAGTATAATAGAAAGTGTACGCAACACCTGCCACCACGGCAATTATAAACAGTAAAATCAAAATTTAAAAACGGACCATTTCATCTAAGTTCTTCCAAGACTTGCTCACATGATAGAAACTAAGCACCCCTTAGCATCACAGATAAACAAAGTTTTCGTGTTCTAAGCGAGTATGCCACAAAAATTCAGGAGCCAGAACCCGGCAA